>JAFZCW010000018.1 GCA_017556125.1 Clostridia bacterium
CATTTACAGGGATCAGGACGGCAGGCTGTGCGGAGAGGGAACGCTTCACAACGCGCTCGGAACGACCGTCATGCAGCCGGGTGCGAACACCGTTTATGCCGAGATCCTGACGGACATCAGCGTTCTCGATATGGACTTCACGCTGGAGATCGAGCATCCGTTCTCTCCGGTGCAGAAAGTGGAATGATGCGCCGCACCGCAGCTTTCATCCTGCTGGCCATCATCCTGTTCTGTTCCTGCTATGCGGAACCAGACACAGGCAATCCTTTCCAGTTCTCCGTCTCTCTATCACATTCACAGAACAACGCGGAAAGCGGACGTCCCTATGAGGACGCGTATTATGCACATGGCACGGCTTTTGTCGTTGCGGACGGTGTTTCGCGCACCGATACCGAGTATCTCGAAATGACGGACAGTCCTGCCGCTTTCGCGGCGCAGCGCACCGCCGCCGTCGTCGGGAAGACTCTCCAGTATGCAAAAGACCCCGCCTCTGCCGCGATGACCGCCGCCAGAAAGGCGTCCGCCGTGGTCGGACGCTATAACCGGCAGAACGGGCTGAGCGTTCCCGCGGCGACCTCCTATGTCTCGGCGGTCATCCGGGACGGATCGCTGTTCTACTCCTATATCGGCGACAATCATCTGATCGTCCTCCGCAGCGGAACTGCTACGGAACTGTGCGAGAAGCAGACGGACGCCGTGCACCGGGCAGGCGGAGCATACGGTCTCGGGATGAGCAGGGAGGAATACTACAAAAAGGTCGTCAACAACGCCGCCTTCCCGGGCGGGCTCGGATACGGCGTGATAACCGGCTCCCGCGGCGCGCTCGATTTCCTGAGGACCGGAAGCATCCCGCTCAGCGTCGGGGACAGGATCCTGCTGGCGTCCGACGGGCTGGACGCTTTTCTGGAAAACGCCTCATACGATGTTCTCGCCTCGCTGCCGGCGGAAGAACTGCTTGCCGCGTCCGTTCCGTTCGACAGCCCGCCCTACGAGTCATACGCGCATGATAAAACACTGATCGTGATCGATATCGGATAACGGTCCGCCGTATCTTCTTTCCTTCGTCTTTGTTTTTCTAAATAATTCTTTCCCGCACAACATTATATATGATATAATGTCGGATATTATTTTTCCCGGTCATCGTTTCTGACCGGTCCTGTCTGGAGGGAAGGAATTCATGAAAAAACTCTTTAAAAAGGAAACGCTCTTTATCAGAGTGGCCATCGGTTTTGTGCTCGGCATCATCCTGGGCCTTGTCGCTCCGCAGTTCAGCATCGCGACAAAGGTCGTCGGAGATGTCTACCTGAACCTCATCAAGCTGATGATCATCCCCATCGTCGTCTGCGCTGTGTTCTGCGGCATCGCGAACATCCAGGACGGCGCGCTGCTCAGGAAAATCGGAATCAGGACCGTGATCCTGTACGTGCTGATGTTCTTTGCGTCCGCGATCGTATCGCTGGTCATCGTTTATCTGATCCGCCCCGGCAAGGGCATGACGCTCGCCTCGGACGTCGTCTTCACGGGAGATCTCGCGAACACGACCGTCTCCGGATTCCTCACCACGATCGTTCCGACCAATATCGTCCAGTCCATGGCCAACGGAGCGACGCTCCCGGTCATCCTTTTTACCGCTGTTTTCGCGATCGCCATTGTGGCTCTTGGTGAAAAAGGAAAGCCCGTCACCAACTTAATGAACAGCGTGTCCGCAGCATTCTTCAAAATGCTCGGCTATTTCATGGAAGTTTCTCCTCTGGGCGTCATGTCGCTCATGGCTTTCAGCGTCGCCAAATACGGATCCGGCATTTTCAGCGCTCTCGCGAAGTATATCGTGACGTGCTGGATCTGCTGCATCGTCGTATTCTTCCTCTGCATGATGCTGCCTGCCTGCCTCTATACGAAAGTCGGCCCCGGCAAGTTCCTGAAAGCCTGCGGCAAGATCGCACTCGTCACCCTGTCCACGACCTCATCCGCCGCAACGCTGCCCACCACGATCAACGTCAGCATGGAAGACCTCGGAGCGCCGGAAGGCATCAGCAAGTTCACGCTTCCGCTCGGATGCACGATCAATATGTGCGGCGGTGCCTGTTCGTTCTGCTGCCTCGCGGTATTTACCGCCGACATCTACGGTCTCAACCTGGGTCTGGGAACGATCATCTTCATGGTCATTGTCGCCACGCTGATCAATATGGCTGCTCCCGGAATCCCCGGCGGCGGCGTTATCCTCGGCGCATCTTTCCTGTCTATCTTCGGACTGCCGTTCGATGTCATGGCGCTGATCAGCGGCTTCTACAGGCTGCTTGACATGGCCTTCACCACGATCAACGTGGAAGGCGATGTCGCCGCCAACCTGATCATTGCCAAGAGCGTCGGTGAATATGACGGAGCCGCAGTAAAATGAACGAACCTCGCATAGGCTATCAGGGCATTCCGGGAAGCAACTCGGAATATGCCGCCGTCCGGTTTGCCGGACAGCTGGGACTTGACGCCTACGAACTGATTCCCCTCGTAACTTCGAAGGGCGTCGTGGACGCTCTTCGCAACGGGGTCGTCCGTTACGGAGTCATGGCCTCCCAGAATATCGTTGCCGGTTCGGTGGAAGAAACGCGCCTCGCGCTCGAAAATCTGAGCTACAAGGTTCTGTCCTCCATGTGGGTGTCCGTCCATCACTGTCTCTTTGTGAAAGACGCCTCCGTTACCGAACCTGCCGGAATCGCCTCGCATATTCAGGCTTTCCTCCAGTGCAGGAACACGCTGGCGGAACGGTATCCCGGAAAAGAGCTCCGGGAAATGGAGGATACCTCTATTGCCGCCCGGTATCTGGCGGAAGGCAACCTCCCGCCGGATTTCGGCGTGCTGTGCAGAAAGAATGCGGGAGAGATGTTCGGGCTTCATCTTCTCGGCGAAAACCTGGAAGACGACAGCAAGAACATGACGCAGTTCATCCTGATCGAGCAGGAGAAGAAGAGTCCCAAAACCGTTGTGGTCGCGGGTCTCGGCCTCATCGGCGGCTCGATGGCAAAGGCGCTGAAAAAGCATACGGGATACAAAGTCTACGGATGGAACAGGACACGGTCGGTCGCGGAAGCCGCCCTCGCGGACGGCGCGATCGACGGAATCGCGGACGATGCCGTCATCGCATCCTGCGACCTGCTTATCCCGGTGCTCTATCCCGAATCGACGCTGGCTTTTCTGAAAAAGCATATCCCGTCCATGAAGGAAGGCGCCATGATCGTCGATCTGGTGGGCGTCAAAACGCGGATCTGCAACGAGGTCGAACCGCTTGCCGTCCAATACAGCATACGGTTTACCGGCGGTCATCCCATGGCAGGGCTTTCAAAAGCCGGCTACCAGCGCTCCTTTGCGGATCTGTTCCGGGGAACCAGCATGATCCTGGTCCCGACCGACGCCACCGCGGACGGCGATCTTGAGTATCTGACGGATCTGTTCCTGTCTCTGGGCTTCGGGCGGATCAAGGTCTGCGACCGCAAAACGCACGACCGCATGATCGCGCATACGTCACAGCTTGCGCACGTTGTTTCCAACAGTTACGTCAAGAGTCCGGTATCGCAGGACTACGTCGGCTACGCCGGAGGCAGCTATAAAGACATGACCCGTATCGCCTGTCTGAACGAAAAGGTATGGCGGGAACTGTTCATCTGGAACAAGGACGCGCTTCTCCCGGAGATCGAAAACCTTCTGGGCGAGATCAACAAGATCTATGACGCCGTGAAAGCCGAGGATTACGACGGTCTTGAGGCAATCCTGCGCAAAGGCCGCGAAGCGAAGGAACTCATCGACTCGGCAAACCCGTCCATGCCTTCCGACTGATCCGCCTACCGTTCGGCGCAACACATCCCAAATAAAAATACCGGCAGAGTTCCCTTTTCGGGTGTCTCTGCCGGTTTGTTTTTCATGTGAATCGGATTCAGTTGATTTTTATGCAGACGATTTTCGGCGCATCGCCGTTTCCGCCCTTTCCCCGTGTTCCGACGACCAGATAATTCCCGAACGCGGTCGGCGTCGAATCGATCCTGGAACCGAGATCGATAACGGACAGCTCGGATCCGCTCTGCGCGTCATACATCTTGACGTATCCGTCCCGGTCGCACTGAATCAGAAAACCTCTTCCGCTCTCGGTATACACCAGCACCGGGGAAGACCAGTAATCGGCCGTCTGTTCGATCGTCCAGACCAGTTCTCCCGTCCGCTTGTTGTAGGCAACGATTTTGCCCCCAAGCGTGTAGGCGTCCTTCGGCTGTGACTCCTGTTCCCCGGCCGCGTTCTGCGCGGCGGGTTCCTTCTGCACGGAGGTGATACTGCTCAGCGCGGCAAGATTCATGGAATAGAAAACCAGGTTCGACACGTTTCCGCGTCCTACCTGCGGCGTCGCAAGCGTTCCGCCGCTGCTGTTCTCGTCCCCGGAAGACGCGATCCATTTCTGCTCCCACTTGAGCGCGCCGGTCAGCCCGTCAATGCATTTATGATAGGTATAACCGTATTTCTCCTCCATGGTGGGATTTTTCACCTGGCTGGCGCAGTAGAGATAGATCGTGTTGTCCTGATAGCTTTCATCGATCACGACTGTCGCGTCGGCATCCTCGTTGACATCGGCGACATATTCCAGACTCATGCTGTTCAGGTTCACGCACTGCAGGCGTCCGCCGTTATCCGTAAAAAAGACATATTCCCCGTATCCGGCGACCGAGCTTTCGATTCCGTACCAGCGCTTCCCTGCGGTGTCGTTGTCGCTGTATCCGCTTCCGGAGTAATTATATTTCACAAGACGTTCCGGATTGATCGAAATGGTTCCCTCTTCCGCACTGAACGACGTGTTCAGTTTGGACGTGTACAGAACGCCGTTCTCGCCCGCGTATACAAGCGTGTCGTCCACGATGAGCGGGCTGCTGTCGTAAGCCTGCCATTCCCGGTAACTGAAGTAATCATGGCCGCCGAATCTTGCGACCTCCTCGTTCGTGATCAGGGAGATCGCGTGTACATACGCAACGCTGAGCTTCTTGTCGTTCTGGCTCTGGATGCTCTGGCCGACATAAAGTATCGGCCATCCGTGCGGATCGAGGCACGGGGTGGACTTGACCACTACGCCGAGATTGATCGGTTCCCGTGTTTTGGTTCCGGTCGTCAGCTCAAAGAAGTAGATCTTTCCGTCCATTGCGGGGTAGATCACTTCCGTGAAATCTTCTTTCTCCTTGAACTCCTTCGATACGCCTAGCACGGCGCGGACCTCATCCGACCAGCAGATCACCAGCGGCTCGCCGGTCCAGCCGGTACCCGTCCAGCTGCCGATTCCGCCCACGCTCTGCTCCCATGCTTTCCGAAGCATCTGTTCCTGGACTTCCACAGTCCCATAACTGAAGGTGTTCCTGTAATTGTTTCCTCCGAACGTCAGAATGCCTTTCGCTTCCGTATATCCGTCCGGATGGCCGAAGGAGACCGGTTCTTTTCGCGTGTAGCTCGATACTTCCTCCCGGGCAACCTCGATCCCGTAGCTGAATCCGAACAGAGTGGGATTCGCTTCCGATGACGCGCGGACCGACATGTCTTCAGGAAGGTGCGGATCCGGCGTCGGCGTCGCCTCTGCAGGCGGCGTCGGAACGGGCGTTGCCTGAACGACGGCTGTCTCTTCCTTATTCCTGTTTTTCAGTTTGAACACAACAAACACGGCAGCGGCCGCAATCAGCAGCATCACCGCAACAAAAACGAAAAATTTCGGTTTTACTCTCCGTTTTGCCATCTCTGCCGTCAGCTGATCCGGATTCCGAGGATCTTATGATCCTTGTTTCCGATCACAAACATGTTCCCGTAGGCAATGCCGGTCGCTTCGTAATTCTTGGATTTGGTATCCAGAATACAGTAACGTTCGCCCGTCAGGCCGTTGAACAGATAGATATCCCCGTGGGAATCCGGCTGGATGATATAGCCGTTTCCGGCTTCGTCGTATACCGCCACAGGAGAGCTCCAGGCAAAATTCGTCTTTTTCTCCCAGACCGTCTCTCCCGTATGTTTGTTGATTGCTACCGTGTACCCGAGTCCCGCATTTTCCGGATCAGACTCGATGTACACTTTCTCGAACGGGATCACGATCAGATCGGACATGTTCCCCTGACCGAGGACGGCGGTCGCCTGAACGCCGCCTCTCGCGGAGCTGTTCGTGTGGACTTTTCGTTC
>JAFZCW010000019.1 GCA_017556125.1 Clostridia bacterium
CATCCGTTGAAGCAGGCGTTCCGTCCGTTGAAGCGGGTGTGCCTTCTGTCGATGCTGGCGTTCCGTCCGTCGAAGAGGGTGTGCCGTCTGTCGATGCAGACGCAGAAGCCATCATCATAGGAATACTGCCCTCTGAAGCAGGCGTTCCGGAGTCTGCCGATACAGGCGATTCATCATCCTTCGGCATTTGATCGTCAGCCGATGTCTGGGAGTCACCGGCTGAACTGTCCATATCATCGGAAGCAGGTGCCGGCATGGACGCTGGCGCATTGAACTGCGGCGGGGCTTCGGGAATCGGGTTCTCCTCCGCCTCTGCATAAGCTTTCCCGCTGAGCGCAATTGTCAGCAGTGCGGCAAAGGCTACGCCTTTCAGTTTTTTCACCCATTTCTTCATTTTCGTTGAATCCTCCGTCAGAAAAGGAACTAATTGCAACAATCCAATTGATTTTTACACATATTTACCTATGTTATATTTTACACGATTTTTGCTGATTTTCATATATTTT
Organism: Clostridia bacterium; assembly: GCA_017556125.1. Next base: position 507 of record JAFZCW010000019.1, read on the forward strand.
TTTCACTTTTTGCCTCTCATTTTCACCTGCATGCCCGACATGCCTCAGGCCTCAGATACCGTCGGATGATTTGTGGTTTTCAGGTCCCGTAATAGTTGTTCATCCTTGTCATCCCGATTTCCCTATAAAAAGAAAGAACCGGCTCCGCTTTCTGAAAGCGAAAACCGGCCTTCGATATGTAGTATGCAGCAAGATTAAAAAACTTCCTGATGACCTGTGCCGACCCGCGGGATCCCGTGTTCCTGAAGCCATAGGACGGATCCCTGAAGCGCTTTGACCGTCTTTGTTTCCAGAACACACCTGGCATTCCTGCTTTCGGCAAAATCCAGCCTTTCCATGAGATCGATATCCCCGTTCCCAAGGGCAAGATGGTTCCGCGGGGGTGTTTCCGTCCCGTCATGAACATGGAAATGAACCAGACGGTCCCGGTGTTCCAGAATAAAAGGAACATCCCTTTCCCCCGCCGCCTTTGAGTGCCCGATATCCCAGGTAAGACCAAATCGCGGACTTTCCAGCAGGTAATCGATCGCCTTCTTCTCGTAATCAAGGAACCCGTCCGTATTTTCGACTGCAATCAGCACATCCGAATCCCCGATCCATTCCTCGCACAGCGATCGGAACGATTCAAACGACTTCATGTACACATCAAAATTCCGTTCGTACATCCGTACTTTCCGATCCGGAAGCGTGATATGTATCCCATGATTCATATGCATGTTCAGAATCAGCGGCTGGCCGGCATCACCGTACTCGTCCCTAAGAGGTATCAGTTTCTTCGCTGTTTCAACCGCACGTCGCACGGTTTCCAGATACGCCCCCGAGACAAGATGATTGAAATCCGCGATGTTCAGGTTCTCATCCAGATGGATCGTGTAATAGATCTCCGCTTCTTCCGCGATCCGCATCAGCACGTCCGTCTGCTCCAACTGATCAATCTGGTATTCCGGAAAATTCATGTTCAGTTCGATAAAATCGAGACCGAGACGCCTGCACAACGCTGCATTCTCCTCCAGCGAACGGTTCTCGATCAGAGTCGGCATTCCAAACTGCATTATCTTGTTCCCCGTTTCAAATCAAATAATTCAGGGTTGAGTGAAAGCGTCAGCCAAAATGCCGACGCTTCCAAAACACTTTCTGTATTCATTTTTTCGGTCCGGTCCCGGCATATTTGCCGCCGGACCGTTCAGCAGATTACTTTCTCGGGTTCCGGATGGCTGCCTGTGCGGCTGCAAGACGAGCGATCGGGACGCGGAACGGCGAGCAGGAAACGTAATTCAGTCCGATCTGATGGCAGAACTCGATGGAAGAAGGATCTCCGCCGTGTTCGCCGCAGATGCCGAGCTTGATGTCCGGACGGGTCTTGCGTCCGAGTTCAGCTGCGAGCTTCATCAGACGGCCGACGCCTTCCTGGTCGACACGGGCGAACGGATCGAACTCATAGATCCTCTTCTTGTAATAGTCATCCAGGAACTTGCCGGCGTCATCTCGGGACAGACCGAACGTCATCTGGGACAGATCGTTCGTTCCGAAGGAGAAGAACTTCGCGGATTCCGCGATCTTGTCCGCCGTGAGAGCGGCACGCGGGATCTCGATCATCGTTCCTACGACGTACGGGATCTCGACGTCGCGTTCCTTCATGACTTCCTGCGCAGTGCGGTCGATCACGTCCTTGACGTAATCAAGCTCCTTGACGTCGCCGACCAGCGGCACCATGATCTCGGGAATCACGGAAATGCCCGTCTCCTGACGCGTTTCGATCGCCGCCTCTATGACGGCGCGTGTCTGCATCTCGGCGATCTCGGGGAACGTGATCGAAAGCCTGCAGCCGCGGTGACCCAGCATCGGGTTGAGCTCGCGGAGCTTCGCGACCGTCAGTTTCAGTTCTTCGAACGTGATGCCCATTTCACGCGCCAGGTCCTTGATATCCTTATCCTCGGTCGGGAGGAACTCATGGAGCGGCGGATCCAGGAAGCGGATCGTGACCGGTCTGCTGCCCATCGCCTTGTAGATGCCCTTGAAGTCGCTTCTCTGCATCGGGAGGAGTTTCAGAAGCGCTCTGCGCCTGCTGGTCTCGTCCTTGGAAACGATCATCTCGCGGACCGCGGGGATCCTGTTCTCGTCGAAGAACATGTGCTCCGTCCTGCACAGACCGATGCCCTCTGCCCCGAAGGAAACGGCGGTGGCGGCGTCGTGCGGATTGTCCGCGTTCGTGCGGACGCTCAGCTGTCTCGTCTCGTCTGCCCATTTCATGATGGTCGCGAAGTTTCCGCTGACCTGCGCCTCGATCGTCGGAAGCGCCTCGCCGTATACCTTGCCGGTACTGCCGTCCAGAGAGATCCAGTCTCCCTCATTGAAGGAATGACCGTCCGCAGTCGTAAACTTCCTGCTCTTCTCGAGGATCATGATGTCCGAGCAGCCGGATACGCAGCAGGTTCCCATGCCGCGCGCGACAACCGCCGCGTGGGATGTCATGCCGCCGCGCGCAGTCAGGACGCCTTCCGAAGCGTACATGCCCTCGATATCCTCCGGAGAGGTCTCAAGACGCACGAGCACGACCTTTTCGCCGCGCTTTGCCGCTTCGATGCAGTCGGCAGCGTTGAAGTACACGCGTCCGCAGGCAGCGCCCGGAGATGCGGGAAGACCCGTCGCGATCGGTTTCGCCTTCTTGAGCGCGTTCGGCTCGAAGGTCGGATGCAGCAGCGAGTCGAGCGACTTCGGATCGATCTTCATCAGGGCTTCTTCCTTCGTGATCAGTCCTTCGCTGACAAGGTCGACCGCGATCTTCAGAGCCGCGGAAGCGGTGCGCTTGCCGTTTCTGGTCTGGAGCATGAAGAGCTTGCCGCGCTCGATCGTGAACTCCATATCCTGCATGTCGCGGTAATGCTGTTCCAGCGTATTCGCAATCTTCACGAACTGGCGGTAGACAGCAGGATTCGAATTCTGAAGCTCGGAGATCTGGGACGGCGTACGGATGCCGGCGACAACGTCCTCGCCCTGGGCGTTCATCAGGAATTCGCCGTAGAGCGCCTTCTCGCCCGTGGAGGGATTCCGCGTAAACGCGACGCCGGTGCCGCTGTCGTTGCCCATGTTGCCGAACACCATCGACTGGACGTTGACAGCCGTACCCCAGCTGTAGGGAATGTCGTTCATCCTGCGGTACACATCGGCGCGCGGGTTATCCCAGCTGCGGAACACGGCCTTGACCGCCTCGATGAGCTGTACCTTCGGATCCTGCGGGAACTCCGTCCCTTTCTCCCTCAGATAAACGTTCTTGAACTGCTTTACGATGTATTTCAGGTTCTCAGCATTGAGCTCCGTGTCGAGCTTGCAGTTGTTGTCCTTCTTGACCTTGTCGAAAACCTCGTCGAAATTCGACTTCGGTATCTCCATGACTACGTCGGAGAACATCTGGATGAACCGCCTGTAGCTGTCAAATGCGAACCGCTCGTTACCGGTCAGTTCCGCGAGGCCGAGAACGGTCTCGTCGTTGAGTCCGAGGTTCAGGATGGTGTCCATCATGCCCGGCATGGATGCGCGCGCACCGGAGCGGACCGATACGAGGAACGGGTTCGCCGGATCGCCGAATTTCTTCTCCGCCTGTTTCTCGACCACCTCGAGCGCAGCATAGATCTGCGAAAGGATCTCGTCGTTGATCGAGCGTCCGTCCTCATAATACTGTGTACAGGCTTCCGTTGACACAGTAAAACCGTACGGAACGGGAAGGCCGAGATTCGTCATTTCGGCAAGGTTCGCGCCTTTTCCTCCGAGGATGTCGCGCATATCGGCGTTCCCCTCGTTAAACAGATAAACATACTTCTTCATTTCGGTAATTGTCCTCTCCTTCTTGAGCAATATTAAAACTCTAACTTATTTATTATAACAGATTGTCACCGGTTTTTTGCGATTTTTCTTCAACCAGCCGGATCTGTTTCAAAAAGTCCGTGTAATACGCGAGCGCTTTGGTCCCGTAATCAAAAAAGTGTTCCGTCTGTCCGCTGAGGATCCTGAACAGTTCGCCGCGGAATCTGTCGCTGATCCTGACACGGTCCATATCTCTGAAATCCAGAAGGATCATACGCCGGATCGCTTCCAGCGACGTCTTGGATACGTTCCAAGCCCCCGCCGAGCAGGAGGAGCAGACCGCTCCGCACGAGGGAATGCTGTAGAAGACCTCGTTTTCGGAACGCAGATCCTTTCCGCACTGGACGCAGGACGTCAGGACAGGTCTGTATCCGATCACGTCAAGGTACTTTGACAGAAAACACAGGAAAAGATCCCGGGGCGCTGCCTCCCCGTACGACAGAAACGTCAGGGTATAGTACAGGAGGTAGAAGAGATCCGTGTTCTTCTCCTCCTCCTGTGAAGCCTCGTGCACAAGCTGCATGGCGGAGGAAGCGGCGGCAAAGCGTTCCGCGTCCTCGCGCAGAGGGAAGAATGATTCCTGTATGTTCGCCTGACTGACGGTAGCCCTGTCCTTTGAGACATAAAGCTCAAACTCTCCGTACACAAACGGCTGCGAGGCGGGCAGGAGCGGGCTTTTCAGCCTTCTGCATCCTCTGGCGTTCGCGTCTATCCTTCCCCGCTCCAGCGTGAGAACGGAGAGGATCCTGTCGTTCTCCCTGTAATCGACATATCGTGTGACGATTCCGGTAACCTTGCTGTACGGCATCTCTACGCTCCGGTATTACTCATATCCGAGCTCGTGCAGAACGGAGGGCTTGTTTCGCCAGTCTTCCTTGTACTTGACCCAGAGCTGCAGATTGACGTGGCAGTCCAGCAGGCTTTCCATATCTTTGCGCGCCTCAAGGCCGATCCGCTTCAGCATTTTGCCCTGCCTGCCGATAATGATACCCTTATGCGATTCCCTTTCGCAATAGATGGTCGCGTAGATATCGGTCAGCGTCCCGGTCTCCCGGACCTCCATCTTGTCGATGCCGACGCCGATCCCGTGCGGGATCTCCTCCCTGAGAAGCAGAAGCGCCTTTTCCCGGATGATCTCCGCGCAGAGATTCCGCTCCGGCTGGTCCGTGACCATATCCTCCGGAAAATACATCGGGCCCGGAACGAGGTATTTCTTCAGTTCTTCCGTAAGAAACTCCGTCCCGTCCCCGCGCAGTGCGGAGATCCGGACGACGGAATCAAAACAGCCGGCATCTTTTAGCCGTTCTTCCGTTTCCCGGATCGCGGACTCGTCCGCGGCGTCGATCTTGTTGACGGCGGCGATCTTCGGGATACGGTACCTTGACAGGCTGGCCAGAACGGCCTCATCCTTCTCACGGACGCCCTGTTTCGCGTCCGCGACAAATAAAACCGCTTCGATGGATTCCAGAGAATCGTAAGCGGCCTTATACATATATTCCCCCAGCTTGCTCCTCGGCTGCGTGATGCCCGGCGTGTCCAGGAACACGATCTGGTAGTCCTTTCCCGTCACGACGCCTGTGATGCGGTTTCTGGTCGTCTGGGCGCGGTCCGTCACGATCGACACCTTCTGCCCGACCAGCGCGTTCATAAGCGTTGATTTCCCGACGTTCGGACTTCCGATAATGGAAACGAATCCGGAGCGAAATTCCGTCATGCCCTGAGGTCCCCCATCCCGAACGAATGCGGAAGAAGTTCCCCCAGTGAGCAGACGGTGTATTCCCTGTTCCGGTTGGATGAAATGACGGGCATTTCGGGATCGCAGAATTCGGAGAGGACCTGTCTGCATACGCCGCACGGGAACGACGGATTGTTTCCAGTGCATATGATCGCAATGCCGTCAAACGCGCGCTTTCCGTCAAATACGGCTTTGAACATGGCCGTGCGTTCCGCGCAGACCGTCGGGGTATACGAAGCGTTCTCGATATTGCATCCGAGATAGTATTCCCCGTCCGATGTCTTCAGACATGCGCCGACCTGAAATCCGGAATACGGCGCGTACGCGCGGCGCATCGCCTCTTCCGCCATGTCCAGCATTTTCTCGATCTCTTCCTTCCCGATCCGGTTCATCTTTCAATCCCCATTTCCTTCAGTATTTCTTTCTGACGTGCGATCATGATCTCTTCCTCTTCCGGCTCCATATGGTCATATCCGAGCAGATGCAGACACCCGTGCACGGTCAGAAAAGCAAATTCCCTTTCCGGCGAGTGCCCGTATTCCTCCGCCTGGTCATACGCCCTCTGCACGCAGATGGCGATATCTCCCGTATATCCGTCCGGTCCCGGACCGGTCTCGGAATCGAAAGCGGGAAACGTCAGAACGTCGGTCACCCTGTCGATGCCGCGGAATTCCCTGTTCATTGTCCGTATGCGTTCTTCTGTGGTCAGCAGGACCGTCATGTACGTCCGCGCGCCTTCCATGGAAAAGGCCGTATCGGCCGCGCGCCGGATCAGGCAGCACACCGATTCGTCAACGGCGACGTCCTCCTGATAGATCTCGATCGAATTCATGACTGGTTTTCCTTCTCGGCCGGCCGGACATGTTTTTCATAGCGGTCGTAGGCGGTGATGATCTTCTGGACGAGATCATGCCGGACGACATCCTTGTACGTCAGGCGTATGATGGAGATCCCCTCGACGTCCTTGAGGACCTCAAGCGCGTGGATCAGCCCGCTTTTCTTCCCGGCGGGAAGGTCGATCTGCGTGATGTCTCCCGTGACCACGACGCGGGAGCCTTCCCCGAACCTGGTCAGAAACATCTTCATCTGCTCGACCGAGCAGTTCTGCGCCTCGTCCAGTATGATATACGCGTTGTTCAGCGTCCTGCCGCGCATATACGCGAGCGGGGCGACTTCGATCATGCCCCTTTCCGTATACTGCCTGTATCCCTCGTTCCCGAGGAATTCCTGCAGCGCGTCATAGAGCGGTCTCAGATACGGGTCCACCTTCGACTGGAGGTCGCCCGGCAGAAAGCCCAGCTTCTCCCCAGCTTCCACGGCGGGACGCGTGAGGATGATCCTGTCCACCTCTTTGTTCTTCAGCGCGAGCACGGCCATCGCCACCGCGAGATAGGTTTTGCCGGTACCGGCGGGGCCGATCCCGAAGACGAGCTCATACTCCTTCAGCGCGGCGACATACTTCTTCTGACCGATCGTCCTGCATTTGACCTGCTTCCCTCTGCTGGTCACGGCAACGACGTCCTTCATGATCGAATCGATGAGCTCGGCGTTTCCTTCTTTGGCGAGCTCGATCGCGTAGCGCAGCTTCCCGCGGTTGATCTTGTCCCCGTTCCGCTGCATCTCAAGCATTTTTTCGATCACAGCTGCTGTCTGCTCCGCGCTTTCCGGGTCCCCCTCGATGCGGATGCCCTGTTCGGACGCCGTCACCCGGGTTCCGGTCTCCTCCTCGATGATATGCAGATTCTCGTCAAAGATGCCGAACAGCCCGATCAGATCGTCCATCGCTTCGAGCTGCACGTTGATGACGGTATTTTCCTGAATAATCTCTTCCGTAATTCAATGCTTCCTTCCGGTTTCAATATGAAAATTATATGGTAATTCATGAACCACCGTCAATAACAGACAGATTGCCTGCCCGGTCAAAATCGGTTATAATATACAATCAATTGATTCGTTTACTGGAGGTCGCACATGTTTACTGCCAACGGTTATTACAGCCTGCTTCAGGGCAGCTATCTGTTTTCGGAGATCGCCAAACGCGCAGCCGCCTTTTCAACCGCGCACCCGGACGCCGACATCATCCGGATGGGGATCGGGGACGTCACCCGTCCGCTCGTTCCCGCCGTCATAGACGCCATGCACAGGGCAGTTGACGAGATGGCGCACGAGGAGACCTTCCGCGGGTACGGGCCGGAGGACGGCTATGCCTTCCTTCGCGAAGCGATCGTCAGACGCGATTATGCCGGCCGCGGGATCCCTGTCGAGCCGGACGAAGTCTTCGTATCGGACGGCGCAAAGTGCGACGTCGGCAATATTCAGGAGCTTTTCAGCAGCGACTGCGTAATCGCCGTGCAGGACCCCGTTTATCCGGTCTATGTCGACACGAACGTCATGTCCGGAAGAAGCGGACGGTTTGTCAACGGGGCGTATGAAAGGATCGTCTATCTCCCCGCCACCGCGGAGAACGGTTTCGTGCCGGAAATGCCGAAGCAGAAGGTCGATGTCATGTATCTCTGCTATCCGAACAACCCGACCGGCGCGACCCTCACAAAGGACCAACTGAAGACGATCGTCGACTACGCGATCGCGAACAGGGTTCTGATCCTCTACGATTCCGCGTATGAGGCCTATATCCAGACCGATTCCGCCCCGCACAGCATCTATGAGATCGAAGGCGCGAAGCAGTGTGCGATCGAATGCAGATCCATGAGCAAGACGGCCGGTTTCACCGGAACGAGATGCGCCTATACGGTCGTTCCGAAGGATCTCGTATACCGCGATACGTTCGGGAACGAGGTCTCCCTGAACAAGATGTGGTTCAGGCGGATGGCAACCAAATTCAACGGCGTCGCCTATATCATCCAGCGTGCGGCGGAAGCCGCCCTCTCGGATGAGGGTTACCGCCAGATCCTGGGCGTCGTGGACGATTACATGGAAAATGCCAGGATCATCCGGACCTCGCTCGCCGATTCCGGATTCGAGGTCTACGGCGGCGTTGACGCGCCTTACATCTGGCTGAAGGTTCCGGGCGGAGACAGCTGGGCATTCTTTGACGAACTGCTGACCAGATACCACATCATCGCGACCCCCGGCGCCGGTTTCGGCCGTTCGGGCGAAGGCTATCTGCGCATGACCGCCTTCGCGTCCCGCGCCAACACCATCCGCGCCATGGATCGCATCCGGAAGGGCAGCGCATTATGAGCCTGATCATCTCCTTCGAAGGCATCGACGGCACCGGCAAGGGCACGCAGCTCGGGCTCTGCGAGAAATGGCTCCG
>JAFZCW010000003.1 GCA_017556125.1 Clostridia bacterium
ACACGCAACCCCGCATCCTTTTTTGGTGCGGGTGTTTTTTTTGAAACGATGACCGATAAGCGGATAAAGAGAATTGAAGAAGATCTTGGATATACATTCCAGGATCCGAATATCCTGATCACGGCGCTGACGCATTCCTCCTATGTGCTCGGAGACGGGAAAAAACAGGATTACAATGAACGTCTGGAATTTCTCGGGGACGCAGTTCTGGAACTGAGTGTCAGCCGGGTGCTTTTCGATGATGAAAGCTCCCTTACGGAAGGTCAGATGACCAGGATGAGGGCGTCCATCGTCTGTGAAAAAACCCTGTTTTCCGCTGCAAAATCTCTTTCACTGCAGAATCATATCATTCTCGGCCACGGGGAGGAGATCAACGCGGGGCGGAACAAACCCTCCGTGCTTTCCGACGCGCTGGAAGCCGTGATCGGAGCCATTTATCTGGACGGAGGATATGACGCGGCGGATCATTTCATAAAAAAGAACATCCTGGCTTCGGTGAAATGGGATGAACAGGCCTTGATGGACAAGGATTCCAAGACAAAGCTGCAGGAATTTGTTCAGGCGGAACATCTCGGCACCCTAACCTATCAGCTTGTGGGAGAGTCAGGACCCGATCATGATAAAGTGTTTACGGAAGCGCTGCTTCTGAACGGCCAGGAAATTGGCCGTGGACAGGGAAAAAGCAAGCAGGAGGCCGGCCGGGCTGCTGCAGCGGCCGCTATAAAGGTGCTTCAGGACGGGCAGACAGGAGTTAAAAATTGCGATTAACCAAACTGGAACTGGCAGGGTTCAAATCATTTGCGAAGAAAACCGAACTGAGCTTTGGAGAGGGCATTACCGCGGTAATCGGTCCGAACGGCTCAGGTAAAAGCAATATAGCTGACGCGATCCGCTGGGTTCTGGGGGAACAAAGCGCCAAAGCTCTCCGCGGAACGCGGATGGAGGATGTCATTTTCAGCGGTACCCAGGAGCGGAAATCACTCGGATACTGTGAAGTGATCCTTTCTTTTGACAATTCGGACGGGACGCTTGCCGTTCCGTATCAGGAGGTCGCCGTTTCCCGCAGGCTGTACCGAAACGGCGACAGCGAATACTGCATCAACAACAACAACTGCAGACTGAAAGACGTGCAGGAACTGTTCCGCGATACCGGAATCGGTAAGGACGGTTATTCGATCATCAGCCAGGGGAAAGTTGACGAAATCCTATCCAACAAATCGAATGAACGCAGGGTCGCGCTTGAAGAAGCCGCAGGGGTCATGCGTTTCAGAGTCCGTAAGGAAGAAGCCGCGAGAAAACTGGATAATACCGAAAGGAATCTTGTCAGGCTGGAAGACATTCTTTCCGAGCTGGAAGACAGGCTCGCGCCGCTTGAGCAGCAGAGCGAAACGGCCAAACAGTACCTGAAACTCCGTGACGAGCTGAAAGACCTTGAAATCAATCAGTTTCTGTATCAGGTGGACCGGTCCAGGGAGCGTCTGAAGAATAACGGATCCGTTCTGGAGCAGATTGCGTCCCGCGAAAAAGAAATTGAAGTTCAGATCGCTCAGATCCAGGCGGACTGCGCGCAGCTCGAAGACCGCAATACCGGTCTTGACGCAACGTTGTCCGCTGAACAGAACGAACTGATGTCCGCATTGTCGAAACTGGAGTCGGATATCGGGGAAAGCAATCTCGTCAGGGAAAAGATCCTTCATATCCGCACGGATATCGACAGAATTACGGACGAGATCACGGGATTAAGGAACAAGGCTTCTCTGATGAAAGCGTCTCTGATGACGGAAGAAGATGACGCGGCAAAGAAGAAACTGTTTGACGAAATCGACCGGGAAATCCGGGACGCTGAAACGGAAATCGGAAAGCAGGATAAGGATCTTTCCGAGGCCGAGGAGAAAGTGAACCGGATCAAGGAAGAGATCATCGATGCCATGAATCAGCTGGCTGATTCCAAGAGCAGTCTTTCCAGATTTGAGACGATGACCGATTCCATACAAGAGAGACTGATCTCGATCCGGTCTGAACGCGAATCGCTTCTTCAGAAACGGAAGAGCCTTGAAGAAGAGAAAGCGGAAACGGAGGCGGAAAAAGGCGTTATCCGCGAATCGATTCTGGAAACCAGCAGACAGCTGAAAGAGGCGATCGACGAACAGGCGAAACTTCAGTCGGAATACAACCGGCTTCTCGGCGAACAGGGCAGACTGCTGCAGGAATCCGGAAAACTGGAATCAAGGGTTCACCTGCTCCGTGAAATGGACAGATCGCATGAGGGTTATTATTCATCCGTGAAGAATCTGCTCGAGGATGCGAAACGGAACCAGACGGTCCGCGATTCCGTTATCGGAGTCATCGCGGAGCTGATACGCGTTCCGAAAGAATATGAGAATGCCATCAATATGTCGCTCGGTTCTTCTCTCCAGAACATCGTGACGCCGTCAGCGGAAGATGCGAAATACCTGATCGACTATCTGAGAGAAAAAGAATACGGCCGGGCAACGTTCCTGCCTCTCTCCATACTGCGTCCGCAGACCCCGAACCGGGATGAATGCGCGGTTCTGTCGGATCCGTCCTGTATCGGCCTTGCCAGCGATCTTGTGGAGTACGATCCGTCTGTCTCGCCGGCTATCAGATATCTGCTCGGAAGGACGATTCTCGTTAAAGATCTTGCCGCGGGCATCGCATTGAAAAAGAAAGGCACAGGCAGTCTGCAGATCGCGACGCTGGACGGGGATATTATCAGTCATTCCGGCGCAATGAGCGGCGGAAGCCTCCGAAGGAAAGATACGACGCTTCTTGGAAGAAGACGCGAAATAGAAGAACTCGATGCGCGGATTTCCGCGATCAGGAAACAAGCCGCAAAGAACACTGAGCTCTGTGAAGAAACGCTGAAAGCCAAGGACGAAGCCGATCTATTGATCGAAGAACGTAGGGACGCCCATCATGACAGGGAGATCGAACTGACGAAGATCTCGGAAAAGCTGGATATCATTCTGCGCGATATCGATCAGAACGGACTTCAGCTGGACAGATTCGACGAAGAAAAGTCACAGCTGGAAGAGAACCTTGCCGATATTGAGATCTCAAAGCAGAAAGCGCTCGAAATCCAGAAAAAGATCGACGAGGGGAATGTCGCATCGAGAGAAGATGTCGCCGCGGCGCAGGAAGAACTGTCAGCCATGAGAAAATACCATGAGGAAACGCTTGCAAAGATCTCGGATCTGAAAGTCCGCAGGATGTCGCTCCAGAAAGAACAGGACGCGCTTGCGGCGGAAAGGAACCGGATCAGGGGCGAGCTCGATGCGGCCGACAAACGCGTTTCCGAACTCGAACGCCAGAAAAAGGAACTGCAGGATTCCGCAGAAGCTTTCGGAAACGAACTGTCCGGACTCGAATCCCTGATCGAAACGGAACAGTCCGACGTCTCGTTAAGGAAAGAACAGCAGCAGACCAAAGAAAACGAGCGGATATCCATCTCGGAGAGCCTTTCGGAATTCAGGGCAAAACGGGATTCTCTTATTGCGGAGACGCAGCAGCTTACGGAAAACCGTCACAGGATCGAGCTTTCAACAAACCGCGTCGAAATAGAACTGGCAAATATGCAGGACCGCATCTGGAACGATTATGAGCTGACACTCGACAATTGCGAACCGTTCAGGCATCCGATCCCCGTCGGCGCGACCGCTTCGCGTATCGGGGAAATACGGACGCAGATGCGGGAATTCGGCGATGTAAACATTTCCGCGATCGAGGATTACAACACCGTCAGCGAGAGATTTCATGAACTGTCGACCCAGCGGGACGATCTGAGAAAAGCGCAGACGGATCTCAACGTTCTGATCGACGATCTCACAAGAACCATGGAGACGGTGTTCAAAGAGAAATTCACCCTGATTCAGAAGAATTTCAGCACCGTGTTTACGGAACTGTTCGGCGGAGGAAGCGCGGAGATGGTTCTCTCCGACAAAAATGATGTGCTGGGGTGCGACATTGATATTATTGCTCAGCCGCCCGGCAAAAAACTGCAGCTTCTTTCGCTTCTGTCCGGCGGGGAGCGTGCTCTTACGGCGATAGCGCTTCTGTTCGCGCTTCTCAAGCTGAAATCGCCTGCGTTCTGCGTCCTGGATGAAATTGAGTCTTCCCTTGACGAGGCGAACGTTTCGAGATTCGGACAGTATCTGAAGGAATATGCTGCCGTGACGCAGTTTATCCTCATTACGCACAGAAAGGGAAGCATGGAGGTATGCGATACGCTGTACGGCGTTTCGATGGAGGAGCGCGGCGTCAGCAAAATCGCATCCGCTAAATTCGAGGAGGCAGTTTCATGAGCGGAAAATTCGCTTCGTTTTTAAAAGGTCTTACAAAGACAAGAAACAATCTTTTCTCTTCGCTGTTTTCATCGGAAGACGCGGTCAATGAGGAGTTTTACGAGGAACTCGAGGAATCCATGATCCTGGCGGACGTCGGTGTGCAGACGACGCAGAACCTGCTCAAAGAGCTGAGGGACATGGTTAAAGCCGAAAAGATCCGTTCTAGAGACGACGCGAGAAACGCGCTGGCCGGACGTGTGGCTGAAATGCTTAGGGCGGATTCCGATTTTGTTCCCGATTCGAATCCTGCGGTTCTGCTGATCGTCGGCGTGAACGGCGTTGGAAAAACCACATCCGTAGGGAAGCTCGCCTATCTGTATAAGAACGAAGGCAGACGGCCCATCATCGCGGCTGCGGATACGTTCAGAGCCGCGGCTTCGGAACAGCTTCAGATCTGGGCGGAGCGGGCGGATGTCCCGATCGTAAAGCACGGAGAAGGAGCCGATCCCGGTGCGGTGGTATTTGACGCGATCAGCGCCTATCAGGCAAGGCAGAGGGATCTGCTTATTGTGGATACTGCGGGAAGGCTCCACAATAAGACAAATCTCATGAACGAGCTTGCAAAAATCCAGAGGATCATCGCGAGAGGTCTCCCCGATGTTCCCTGCGAGATTCTTCTGACACTGGACGCCACGACAGGACAGAACGCCGTTTCGCAGGTGATCGCATTCTCGGAAATCATCAATGTATCCGGGCTGATCATTACAAAACTGGACGGCACCGCCAAAGGAGGGATCGCCGTTTCGCTCAGCAATGACGCGCACGTTCCGGTACGGTTTGTCGGACTCGGAGAGGGCATCGAAGATTTCCAGCGGTTTGAGGCGGAAGATTACGCGAAGGCACTGTTCTAAATTCCTGCTTGACAGGACGCGTACCGTGAAGTATTATATGGTGTAAAGCGAATTTGCTTTACACCTTTTTTTATGAAAGACTTGTTTGAATTCAGCGAACTGCTCGATCAATACGGGGGACTTCTGACAGACCATCAGAGAGAAATAGCCTGTCAGTATGTCTATGAGGATTTCTCGCTGTTTGAAATTTCCGAACGGACGGGCATTTCCAGACAGGGAGTCCGTGACTGTCTGAATAAGGCCGAGAAAACGCTGCGGCATTATGAGAGCGTTCTCGGACTGGTAAAGAAAAACAAGACGATCTCATCCGCTGCCGACACGATCGCGGCATGTGCGGACAGAATGGCGGACAACCCGCTGAAAGATGACATCATCCGTTCCGTTAAACGGATCACCGAGTCACTGGAATGATAAACTGAGTTATGGCTTTTGAGACAATTACCGGAAAACTGCAGAATATTTTCAAAAATCTGACGAGCCGCGGAAAGCTCTCCGAGAAGGATGTCCGTGATGCGATGCGCGAGATCAAGCTTGCGCTTCTCGAGGCGGACGTCAACTTTCTCGTAGTCAAGGACTTCATCAAGCGGACGACGGAACTCGCAGTCGGCGAGAGCGTGCTCGGAAGCCTTACTCCGGGCCAGCAGGTGATCAAAATTGTCAGGGATGAACTCACCAGACTGATGGGCGAAAGCAACAGCAGGATCAATTTCGGTTCTGTTACGCCTGCTGTCATTCTCGTCTGCGGTCTGCAGGGCGCAGGAAAAACCACGTTCTGCGCAAAACTGGCCGATCATCTTAACCGGCAGTACCATAAAAAGGTAATGCTCGCGGCCTGCGATGTCTGCCGTCCCGCCGCCATCGATCAGCTGAAAGTACTCGGCGCAAAGGTCGGGGTCCCGGTATTTGACCGCGGAATGGAGAATCCCGTTGAAACCGCGCGATTGGCGATCGAACGCGCGAGGAGAGATTTCCTTGACGTAGTCATCATCGATACGGCAGGTCGCCTTCACATTGACGAGGAAATGATGCAGCAGCTTTCCGACATCAGGGACGCTGTTCATCCTGCCGAAGTGCTTCTTGCCGTTGACGCCATGACCGGCCAGGACGCTGTCAATGTTGCCGAGACATTCAACAACATGATCGGCGTTACCGGAATCGTTCTGACGAAGCTTGACGGCGATGCCAGAGGCGGTGCCGCGCTGTCAGTCCGTGCCGTTACGGGGAAGCCGATCAAACTGGTCAGTACCGGAGAAAAGATAGGGGATTTGGAGCCCTTCTATCCGGACAGAATGGCGTCCAGGATTCTCGGAATGGGCGACGTTCTGTCGCTGATCGAGAAAGCCGAGCAGGCCTTTGATCAGCAGAAGTCTGTCGAACTTGCGCAGAAGATCAAAAAGGACGCCTTTACGCTGGACGATTTTCTGGATCAGCTCGAACAGATGAAGAATATGGGATCGATGCAGGATATTCTGAAGATGATTCCGGGAGGAAACCAGCTTTCCAATGTTGCGATCGATGAGAAGGCCCTCTCTCACACCCAGGCGATCATCCAGTCCATGACCAGGGCGGAACGGGCAAATCCCGACATTCTGAACGCTTCCAGAAGGAAGAGGATCGCGAAAGGATGCGGGCTGACCGTTCAGGATGTCAACCGGCTAATGAACCAGTACGCGAACATGAGAAAAATGATGAAGCAGTTCAGCGGGGGCAAGTTGAAAAAAGGCAGATTCGGAAGGCTGCCGTTTGGCTTTTAATGGAAAACCGATGGTTTTCGTTTAAGTAATCATAAAATTGGAGGAAAAAACATGCTTAAGATCAGACTGCGCAGAATGGGCGCAAAGAAAAGTCCTTTTTACAGAATCGTTGTTGCGGATTCCCGCGCACCGCGTGACGGAGCTTTCGTTGAGGAACTGGGTTACTACAATCCCACAACCGAACCGATCGAGCTGAAGGTGGACAATGACGCTGCAGCCGAGTGGATCAAGAAGGGCGCACAGCCTACTGAAACGGTCCGTGCTCTGCTGAAAAAGAGCGGCGCAATTCAGTAAGGGGTACTTATGGACGAACTGGTTCTGTTTATGGCGAAAAGCCTGGTCAGTTTGCCGGAAGAGGTCAGTGTTAACACCAAACAGGACGGCGACTGCACTGTCATCGAGCTGCATGTCGCGGAACAGGATATGGGCAAGGTTATCGGACGGCAGGGCAGGATTGCTAAAGCGATCCGCACGATCGTCCGCGCTGCCTCTTTAAAAGAGAATCGAAAATACATGGTGGAGATCATTTGAAACCGTATTTGAGAATTGGATACATCGTGCGTCCTCACGGCGTGCACGGTGCATTGAAAGTTATGCCTGAGACCGATGACCTGAACAGATTCAGATCATTGGATCAGGCATATATTGAGTATCCGGACCGTTATGAACCCGTAAAAGTGTCGGACGTGAAGATACAGAGTTCCAGCGTTGTTGTCCGGATCGAAACCTGCAATTCCATGGAGGAGGCCGCAGGCCTGAAAGGCCGCTTCCTGTGCGTGGACCGGGCGCATGCCGTCAGTCTGCCGGAAGGGTCCTATTTTATCTGCGATCTGATAGGCTGCGATGTCTATGATACGGACGGCGGATACTACGGAAAAATCACGGACGTCTACGCGACCGGCGCGAACGACGTGTATGAAATCGCGAATGGGAAGCTGTCCGTTCCGGCTTTGTCGAAACTGATCGCTTCGGTTGATTTTGAAGAGAACCGGATGGTTTTCCATGCGGATGTTCTCAGGGAGGTCGGACTGTTTGAAGATTGATGTTCTCACCATATTCCCTGAAATGTTCGGCGTCTTCTCTTCTACGAGCATTATCGGCCGTGCCTGTGAAAACGGCATTCTCGATATCCGCGCGCACGATATCAGAGAGTACACGACGAACAAGCACAGGAAAGTGGACGACTATCCGTACGGAGGCGGGGCTGGCATGGTCATGATGGCGCAGCCCATCTATGACTGTATCGAAGATGTCAGACCAGACGATTTCACCGGCAGGGTGATCCTGATGACGCCCCGCGGGAAACAGCTGACAACGGATATGGCGCGTCAGTTTGCGTCGTTTGAGCATCTGATCATTCTCTGCGGGCATTATGAGGGAATCGATGAGCGCGTATCGCCTCTGATCGATGAGGAGATCTCGATCGGCGACTATATCCTGACCGGCGGCGAGATCCCGGCAATGGTGTTCATGGACTGCGTCAGCCGCTTTATCCCCGGCGTGCTCGGGAGCATTGACAGCGTTGAGGAGGAATCGTTCTCCAACAATCTTCTGGAATATCCGCAATACACACGTCCCGCGGAATTCAGGGGAATGTGTGTGCCGGAACCGCTTCTGAACGGAAATCATAAGGAAATCCGTGAATGGAGACTCCGCATGGCGGAGGAGAAGACAAAGGAAATGCGCCCTGAAATGTATGAAAGATACAGCTTGCTGAAACAGGCGGAAGAAGAGCTGAAGAAGAAATCAAAAAGAAAACGGAACAGGGAGACCGACGCTCCTCCGGAGCCGGAGATTCCTTCCGAAAGTCTTTTAAAGGACTGAAAAGGCGTTTTTTCTCCGGAGTCGGATCCGGCGGAAGTTTTTTGAAAAAACGCTGAAATTTCTGCAAAAAACCGTAATTTTTTGCTTGCTTTCATCATTGCGCTGTGTTAGAATTGCGCTCGTATGGCAATAGGCGGTCCTCTGTTCACTGTGAAGTATGAACGCTGAATTATGGAAGGAGAATTAACCATGTCAGTAATTATCAACGAATTGGAAAAAGAACAACTCAGAAACGATCTTCCCGCGCTTCAGGTCGGTGATACCGTCCGGGTATTTGTCAAGGTCGTCGAAGGAACCAGCGAGAGACTTCAGAACTTTGAGGGCATCGTCATCAAGATCCAGGGCGGCGGGATCCGCAAATCCTTTACGGTCCGCAAGATTTCCTACGGTGTAGGCGTTGAGAGGACGTTCCCCTACAACAGCCCCCGTATCGACCGGATCGAAGTGGTCCGTCACGGCGTAGTCCGCAGGGCGAAACTGTTCTATCTCCGCGATCGCGTAGGTAAGGCTGCCAAGATCAGGGAGAAAATCATCGTCAAGAACAAATAACCAATGAATTCCTAACCCCGATTGCGTAACAGCTTTTGGGGTTTCTTTTTTTGGGAGCGTCTATGATTCAGTGGTACCCGGGGCATATGGCAAAAGCGAAAAAAATGCTCCAGGACAATTTAAAACTGACGGATATCGTAGTGGAGGTGGCCGATGCGCGCGCACCTCTTTCAACGCGCAACCCGGATTTCAACGATCTCTTCTCGGGTAAGCAGCGCGTTGTCATACTGAACAAAAGCGATCTCGCATCTCCCGAACGGACAAATCAGTGGATTTCCTATTTTGAGGGGCAGGGGATGAGGGCGGTTTCTGTCAGTTCCGTCAGAAACACATCGAGGAACAGGATCGTTCCGATTCTCGACGAAGTAGCGGTTCCCCTTGTGGAAAAGGCGAGAGCGAAGGGCGTTTTCAAGACCGTCCGGGCGATCGTTGTCGGGATCCCGAATGTCGGTAAATCCACAATGATCAACTGTATCGCTGGGAAAAAACGCGCTGCGGTCGGGAACAAACCGGGCGTGACAAAAGGGAAGCAGTGGGTTTCCATTACCAAGTATCTGGAACTCATGGATACGCCGGGAATACTGTGGCCGAAGTTTGAGGACGAGACGACCGCGAAACACCTTTCCTATCTGAACGCGATCAATGACGACATTCTGGATATAGAGGAGATCGCTTTCGAGCTTGCGAAGGAACTGTACCCGATCATTCCAGAGACGCTGGAGGAACGGTTCGGTGCCGTGCCGGAGGAAGGCGATCATGATGACTTTTTGAGAGCCGTATGCCGGAAACGGTCACTGCTGTATTCAAACGGAGAAGAGAATACAAAACGCGCCGCGGAGATCCTTCTGGATGAATTCAGAAGCGGCAAACTCGGCAGAATCACGCTTGAAACGCCTGAGGAGACAGAATGACGGAAAAGGAAAGAATCCGCCTTGACAGTATGACCGTCTATGACAGGGAATACTGGGATAAGCAGGGGTGTGT
Organism: Clostridia bacterium; assembly: GCA_017556125.1. The sequence continues at coordinate 10,327 of JAFZCW010000003.1, forward strand.
TCTCGGAGGAATGGACGAGGTCGGACGGGGACCTCTTGCGGGCCCTGTGGCGGCATGCTGCATCGCCATGCCCAGTGAACCGCTGATCGAATATGTCAATGACTCGAAAAAACTCTCCGAGTCCAGAAGGACGAAGATCTATCCGGCTCTGATCGAAACTGCTCTCGACTACTGCGTTTCGTTTGTCGGGCCGGAAGTGATCGACTCCATCAATATCCTCGAGGCGACAAGACTGGCTTTCACGAACGCGTTCAGCGGCATGAAACTAAAACCGACCGACCTTCTGATCGACGCGCTTCAGGGCCTGAAGCTTGACGCAGAACAGCATATCCTGATCCACGGCGACGCGCTTTCCTATTCCATCGCGGCCGCCTCCATTGTCGCGAAAGTGCAGCGTGACCGATACATGGCGGAAATGGACCGCATCTATCCGGAGTATCAGTTTGCAAAGAACAAGGGGTACGGCACCGCCGAGCACATCGCGGCCATCAAAAAATACGGGCCGTGCCCGATCCACCGGCGCTCCTTCATCTCCAAGTTTATATAGCCCCGTCCCTGCGTTGAACTTTTGTCATCAAAATGGTATATTTTTATAGAATGATGACACAGGGACGATATCTGAATTGCGCAGATTTCTATATTTTATAACAGCCATACTGCTTCTGATCTTTCCGTTTGCCACAGCTCTCGGCGATGAGGATCTGATTTACAACGGAGATTTTTCCGTCTCATCCCAGGACGCTTCGCTTCCTGCGGGGTGGGATCTTTCCGCGTATATCGATTCGGATGATTATCTCGATTACGGCTTCTCGGTCGATCCCGATGTCGGGAACTACGTTTATATCGAAAGCTATCGATCCAATGACGCGAGGATCGTCCAGACCGTTTCGGTAAAGCCTGATACGGTTTATCTGATATCCGCCGTGATCAGCACAGAGGATGTCTCCGGTGACCTTGGCGCAACGATTTCCATTGATAATTATGCGATCGACGGAACGTACTGCTATTCCTACGACCTCTTCGGCACAAACGACTGGGAAGACGTAGAACTGCTTGTCCTTACGCCTCCGGACCAGGATACGCTGCGCGTAGCCATGCGGCTGGGCGGCTACAGCATGGAAGCAAGCGGAAAAGCCTGTTTTGCGGATATTAGGATGAGCGTAGCGGAAGATTATGACGAGGAGGACGTCATCGATCTTGCGCATGAGACAGGCGTGGTCTATTACGGACATTCGGATTCGTCCGGCTCGGGCGCGTCCGACTCAAGTACACCGCCGTTCGTCTATATGCTGATCGCAGCAGCGCTCTTTGCTCTCGCGGGAACGGTCCTGTATGTGCGCTGCCTGAGAAAGGTCCCGCTGAAAGACTCCCTTTCAGACAGGGACGCCAGGTTCATACTCGCGATGATTATCATTCTTTCAGCAGTCATCCGTGTGATCCTGTCTCTGATCTTTGTCGGACATTCCACGGATATCAACTGCTTCATGGCGTGGGGGAACGCCATGATGAACGGACCGCAGAAGTTTTATGTGAGCGGAATGTTCGCTGATTATCCGCCGGGATATATGTATGTTCTGTGGCTGTGCACTGCGGTCGCGAGGCTGCTTGGCCTGGCATACGGAGCACCGGGGTATGTGCTTCTATTCAAGCTCCCGTCTCTGGTCGCTGACGTTCTGACGACTGTTCTGGTATACCGGCTTGCAGTAAAATGCGGAATGACCCGAAAGACGGCTCTGATCCTTTCCGCTGTTGTCGCACTGAACCCTGCTGTCTGCTATGTGACGGGGGCATGGGGGCAGATCGACTCCATTCTTTCCCTTGGTCTTGTTCTGACGTGCATGCTCTTTCTCGATAACAGGCGCATTGCGGCCGGAGCACTTTACGGCCTGATGATTCTGTTAAAGCCGCAGGCGCTCATGTTCGGACCGCTGCTTGCGGCAGCCTATTTTTCCGGCATCCACGCAGATACCGTATGGAAGAGACTGCGTGAAGCCGTCCTTGCCGTCATTGCCGCGCTGGCGGTCATCTTCGTGCTGTCTCTGCCTTTCAGGGGTGGACAGGACTGGCTCTGGCTGATTGAAAAGTATTCCTCTACGGCAGGGTCATACGCGTATGCGTCCATCGAGGCGTTCAATTTCCATGCGCTGATCGGAGGGAACTGGGCTCCGGTCGACAAGATCGTGTTCCTCGGCATCACCTATAAGGCGATCGGCGTTTTCTCGATTGCGGTTTCCGTTTTCTTCTCGGTCTATTTGTTCCTGCAGAGTTATAAAAAGCATAAGGGTGCCCTGTATCTCTGCGGCGCCGTCATGCTCACGCTGATCTTTACGTTCGGGCATTTCATGCATGAGCGTTATATCATTCCCGCGCTGATCATGCTGATCATCGCCTATCTGTATGAAAAAGACCGGAGACTGCTCCTTTCATACCTGATACTGTCCCTGCCGCTTTTCCTGAATGTGATCTCCGCCATGTACATCGTGGATCATCAGGAGATGCGCGGGTCTTTCTATGACGCGATCGTGCTTCTGGGATCGATCATCGAAGTAGGCGGTGCGTGCGTTCTGACGTGGTCGGCGATCGATATTCTGCTGCGTGATCATGTATTTCCTCCGGTAAAGGATGAGGCGGAATATCTGAATCCGATGAAGGATATCGCTCTTTCGATTCCGGAGAAAACCGAGTCGCATGCGCACTATACGAAAAAAGAAATCATACTCCTTCTTGCCTGCACGCTGCTGTATGCGGTCATCGCATTTGTGAATCTCGGGACGCTGAAGGCTCCGCAGACCTACTGGCAGCCTGTTTCCCTGGGGGAAACGGTGACGGTGCGTTTTCCGGAAAGCACGCATGTATCCGAATACTGGGTGTACTCGAATATCGGCAGCCCGAATGTCAGCGAGTGCGGGAATTTGATGCTTTCCGCGGGAGAAGAGGAAAGCCTGTACACGCAGACTTATGACGAAATGTTCCGGTGGAAGCAGTATGCATGCGATTTCCATACGGATCATCTTCTTCTGACGTTATATTCCGGTACGCTGCAGATCAACGAGATCGCGTTTTTCGATGACAGCGGAAACCGCGTGGCCGCATCGATCGATAACCCTGCGGGAACGCAGGCGTGCCTGCTGGACGAACAGGATACGGTCCCGGCGATTCCTTCCTACTTTAACGGGATGTACTTTGACGAGCTGTATCACGGAAGAACGGCATATGAGCATCTTCACAATCTGAAGCCGTACGAGAATTCGCATCCGCCTCTCGGAAAGCTGCTCATTATGATCGGGATCGCGATATTCGGCATGTGTCCTTTCGGATGGAGGTTTACCGGGACGTTGATCGGCGTTCTGATGCTTCCGGTGATGTACGCGTTCGGAAAGAAGATGTTCAAGCGGGCGGACTATGCGATCCTTCTGATGATGCTGTTCGCATTCGATTTCATGCATTTTACGCAGACCAGGATCGCGACGATCGACGTGTACGGCGTGTTCTTCATTCTGCTGATGTTCTATTACATGTATCAGTACATCTCCATGAATTTCTTTGCGGATGAATTCAGAAAAACGCTGAAGCCGCTTGCACTGTCCGGTCTGTTCTTCGGCCTCGGCATTGCCAGCAAATGGATCTGCTTCTACGCCGGAGGCGGTCTTGCAGTTCTGCTTTTCTTCACCCTTTTTCAGAGGTACCGGATGTACCGCGACCGTCTTAGAAACGGAACGCCTTCGGAAAAAAAGGCGGTTTCCGATTTCTGGAAATATACCGTTCTGACGCTGCTCTGGTGCGTCGTCTTCTTCGTGATCGTGCCGTTCTGCATCTATTTCGCTTCCTACGCGCCGTATTACCGCTATGAAGCGGGAACGAGTTCTTCCTATGGAATAGGGGATATGTTCCGGACATTCTGGAATTACCAGAATTTCATGTATTCCTATCACAGCGGCCTGAAAGCGACGCATCCGTATCAGTCCAGCTTCTGGCAGTGGCCGTTCACGATGAAGCCCATGTGGTATTATTACGGACCGCAGGTCAACAACACCATTTCGACGATGACCGCGTCGGGGAACCCCGCCGTGTGGTGGGTCAGCACGATCGGAGCCGTCGTCCTTCTTGTTTTAAGACTGCTCGGAAAGGTTCGGAAGGATACGGCGCTACAGGTGATCTTCATCGGTGTTCTTGCCAACTACCTGCCATGGGTACTGGTGAGCAGATGTACGTTCATTTACCACTTTTTCGCTACGGTCCCGTTTATTCTGATGGCGACGGTCTATCTGCTGTTCGTGCTTGAAGAGAAGTATCCGAAGCTGAACCGGTGGAAATGGATATGGCTCGGCCTCGCGGTCCTGATGTTCGTTCTCCTATACCCGGGCATTTCCGGACTCAGGGTCAACGCGGACTGGGCTTCATTCCTCAGAAGCATTCCGGGAGGGAGACTGATGTATGGAGCCTGACGGAAGGATAAGGGTCAATGTGATCGGCGCGGGTCTTGCCGGATGCGAAGCCGCGGACAGGCTGACCAGATTCGGCGTGCCGGTCGAACTGTACGAAATGAAGCCTGAGAAAAAATCCCCGGCCCATAAATCGGACGGATTTGCGGAACTGGTCTGTTCCAATTCGTTCCGTTCCGACCGGATCGAAAACGCTGTCGGGCTGCTGAAAGCGGAAATGCGGGAACTCGGTTCGCTGATCATGCGCTGCGCGGACGCCACCTCTGTCCCGGCCGGCGGAGCGCTTGCCGTGGACCGGAATCTTTTTTCCGAAATGGTCACGGAAAAGATCCGCAGCAATCCGCTGATCACCGTGCATGAGGAGGAGGTCACCGGGATCCCGGACGGATATACGATCTTTGCGACCGGTCCGCTGACGTCGGAAGCTCTTTCCGATGAGATCCAGAAACTTGCTCCGGGTCTGCATTTTTATGACGCCGCAGCGCCGATCGTGGAGTATGATTCACTTGATCTGACGAAGATGTTCCGAGGATCCAGATACGGAAGGGGCGACGATTATCTGAACTGCCCCATGACGGAGGAACAGTATTTCGCTTTTTATGACGCGCTGATCCACGCGGAATCCGTGACCCTTCACGATTTTGAGAATCCGAGGGTATTCGAGGGATGCATGCCTGTCGAGATCATGGCGAAGCGAGGCCCTCTGACGCTTGCGTACGGACCTCTGAAACCGGTGGGGTTCGAGCATGAGGGACAGAAGCCTTTCGCGGTCGTCCAGCTGCGCCAGGACAATGCGGAGGGGACGCTGTTCAATATCGTGGGATTCCAGACGAATCTGAAATTCGGGGAACAACGGCGCGTTTTCGGTCTGATTCCGGGGCTCGAGCATGCGGAATATTCAAGATACGGCGTGATGCACCGCAACACGTTTATCAACAGCCCGGGTCTTCTGAACGCTTTTTATCAGTTCAGATCCAGACCGGAGCTGTTTTTTGCCGGCCAGATGACCGGCGTGGAGGGATATGTGGAATCGGCGTCCAGCGGCCTTGTCGCGGGAACCTGCATGGCCCAGTACGTAACCGGTCAGGAGATGACGGAATTTCCGTCCGCAACCGCGCTCGGGGCGCTTTCGCATTACGTGTCCGGATATACCGGATCGGATTTCCAGCCCATGAATATCACGTTCGGAATCATCGACTCGCTTCCCGAACGAAAGATGAAAAAAGTGGCGCGATATCACAAAATTGCGGAAAGATCCCTCCAAATCGTGAAAGAATTGAAAAAGAAAATGCCGTGCGGCGATTAACCACGCACGATATGGTATATTGTGAACATCATTGCAGCAGTTACGGAGAATGGATATGGAACTGAAAGGAACAACCATCATCGCGGTTAAAAAAGACGGACAGTGCGCGGTGGCCGGCGACGGCCAGGTCACGATGAACGAGTCCAATATCATGAAGGCAAACGCAAAAAAAGTGCGGAGGATCTATCACGATCAGATCGTGACGGGTTTTGCCGGCACGGTTTCCGACGCCTTTTCGCTCTGCGAGAGATTTGAGCAGAAGCTGGAACAGTACAACGGTTCCGTCACAAAGGCCGCGGTGTCTCTGGCGCAGGACTGGCGCAATGACAAGATCATGCGGAAACTGGAAGCCCTGCTCATCATCGCCGGGAAAGAGGAGCTTCTGATTATTTCCGGAACGGGAGACGTGATCGATCCGGATGACGGGATCGCCGCGATCGGTTCCGGCGGAATGTACGCGCTTGCGGCCGCTAAAGCGCTGAAAGCGAACACGGATCTTTCCGCGGCGGAGATCGCGAGAAAATCGCTGGAGATCGCCAGCCAGATCTGCATATATACAAACGACCATATCATTGTGGAGGAAGTCTGAAGTGCTTACGCCGAAGGAAATCGTTGATTCACTGAACAAGTACATTATCGGCCAGGACAGCGCGAAGCATGCGGTCGCGATCGCGCTCCGGAACAGGTACAGAAGGAGCAGGCTTCCGGAAGAGATCCGCGAGGAGATCACTCCCAAGAATATCATCATGATCGGACCGACCGGCGTCGGCAAAACGGAGATTGCGAGACGGCTCGCAAAACTCGTTGACGCGCCCTTCGTGAAGGTGGAGGCCACCAAATTCACGGAAGTCGGATACGTCGGCAGAGACGTCGAATCGATGATCCGCGACCTTGTCGAGGCATCTATCCGTATCTGCAAGAACAACCGTATGGAAGACGTCCGGGACGTCAGTGAAGCTGCCGCAGAGCAGATCATCATCGATAAACTGATGCCCTCAAAGGCCAGGAAGAAACCGGCAGCGGTAAATCCGCTGCAGCTACTGCTCGGCGTGGGGACTTCTCCCGCCCCGGAACAGGAGCCGACAGAGGAAGAGAAACAGCAGTTCAGAACCGAACGGGAAAGGATCACGGCGGAACTCAGGGCGGGCATGCATGAGGAAACCCTGATCGAGATCGAGGTAGAAGAACGGAATCAGGGGAGCGACGCCATGCTGGCCGCAGGGATCGATATGAATCTCGGTGAAATGTTCAGCGGTATCCTCCCGAAAAAGATGAAACTCAGAAAACTGCCGGTCAAGGAAGCGAGAAGGATCCTCGTCCTTCAGGAATCCGAAAAGCGGATCGATATGGACGATGTGATCCGCGAGGCGGTGGAACGCGCGGAGCAGGACGGGATCGTATTCATCGACGAGATTGACAAGATCACCGCTAACGGCGGCGTCGCTGGCGGTCCTGACGTGTCAAGAGAGGGCGTTCAGAGGGATATCCTTCCGATTGTGGAGGGGTCCACGGTCGTAACGAAGTACGGACCCGTGAAGACGGATTTCATGCTGTTCATCGCGGCAGGAGCGTTTCATGTTTCCAAGGTGTCCGACCTGATTCCCGAACTGCAGGGGCGCTTCCCGATCAAAGTGAAGCTGAACGATCTGTCCCAGGAGGATTTCAAGAAAATCCTGACGCAGCCGGAGAACGCCGTCACAAAACAGTACGCCGCGCTGCTCTCGACGGATAACGTAAACCTTTCGTTTACGGATGACGCGCTGACGGAGATCGCTCATTTTGCTTATCTGGAAAACGAGAACGAAGAAAATATCGGCGCGAGAAGACTGCACACAGTCCTCGAAACGCTTTTGGACGACATATCTTTCAATGCGACCGGAGAGCATCCCGTCATCAACTTTTCCGTGGATGCCGACTATGTGCGGGATCACCTTGGCAAAGAAGTGAAAGAGGAAGATATCCATCGGTATATTCTGTAAGCGTGATCTGAAACGATTCGGGTTCCTTATGACAGCTGCCCTGCTGATGCTTTGCGGCTGCTCTTCTGCTGTGCTTCCGGATCCCGTGCAGTACGCCGCTCCGGAGGAGCAGGCGGAAGAACAGGCTCCGGGTCTGTCGGAAGTGGAACTGAAGACCGTTCAGGACGCGTTTTATTTCCAGCAAGCGCCTTCCGCAACAGACATTCCTCAGGAAAATCCGGACCCGGGACAGGTATTCGTCGCTGAACCGGAGGATACTCCGGTTCTGCCCGGAATAACGGAACAGCTTGTATCCGCTTCACCGGAACCCGTCAATCCCGCCGAACCGCTTTCCGAAACCGATCACGAACCACCCTCTGCGACACCTGCTCCGGAACCAGTGAAAACGGCTGCGTCAGATGCGAGGCCTTCCCTGACAAAAGCGCCGGAAACAGAAGCGCCTGCAGCTTCCACGCCGAAACCGACAAAGAACCCTTCGCCGACGCCACATATCGCTGATGAGAGCGTTCCGGTCGTCGTCCGCGAGGAGACGCCTGCCCCGGAAGTTGAACTGAATCCCGTGACGGAACCGACGGCGGTTCCCGTCACGCCGACGCCCACGCCGGACCTTTCCAGAATCAGTGAATATGAACTGGCGGCGCGGGTTGCATACTTTGAGGCGGGAAGCGAAGAGGGCAGAAAAGCGGTCCTGAGCGTGATCTACAACCGCTGCAATTCGTCAGCCTTCGGCGGAGGGAAAACGGATATCCGTACGGAGGTATACAGGAAGAACCAGTTCTCCGTGATTTCAAGAAGCGATTTCCTGACCGCGTCGGTTCCGAGCTCGCTTGTTGATACTGCAAAAAACATTTTTACGGGAGGCGCCTCGGTGCTTCCGGACAATATCGTCTTTTTCCGCGTTGCGTCGAAAGGAACGGAATGGGGCGACAAGATTTATTACGATACCATCGGGGGCAATTGCTTTTTTGCCCCGGCTGCATAAACAGGAGTTTTACAGATGTCAAAGAAACTGAAGATCATCCCGCTTGGCGGGATGGGGGAAATCGGAAAAAACATGACGGTGCTGGAGTATGACGGGGATATGATCGTCATTGACTGCGGCTCGCGTTTTCCGGATGAAACCATGCCCGGAATCGAACTGGTCATTCCGGACTTTACATATCTGACGGATAACAGGGACCGGATCAGGGCTGTTCTGATCACGCACGGACACGAGGACCACATCGGCGCGCTGCCTTATCTGCTCCGCCTGGTTGACGTGCCGGTTTACGGCACCGCCTTCGCGATCGCGCTGATCCGTCACAAGTGCGATGAACTGGGTGTCAGAGACGCGAATCTGATCACCGTCGGTCCGCGCGATACGGTCAGTGCCGGCTGCTTCCGCGTCGAATTCATCAAAACGGGCCATTCCATTGCCGGAGCAATGGCACTGGCCGTGTCTTCTCCCGCTGGTACGGTTATCCATACCGGCGATTTCAAGATGGATCTGACCCCGATCGACGGAGAGCCGATCGATATCAACCGTTTTGCCTATTACGGATCCAAAGGCGTTTTCGCCCTGCTGTCCGACAGCACCAATGTGGAGCGGTCCGGATATACGCTCTCGGAGCGGGAGATAGGAAAAACGTTCGAGCGCTGCTTTGACGGCGCGAAGGGACGCGTGATCGTCGCTACGTTCGCATCGAACGTATACCGTATCCGCCAGATAGCCGAAGTTGCGATCCGGCATGACAGACTTCTCTGCTTTCAGGGAAGAAGCATGGAGCAGATCGTCCGGATCGCGCAGGAGCTGGGTTATCTGTCCATTCCGGGGGATAAAATCATTCCTCTGGATGCGATCCAGAACTATCCGGACGAAAGAATCTGCGTGATGACGACGGGGAGCCAGGGAGAGCCGATGAGCGGGCTGTACCGCATGGCGGCTTCCACGCACAGGCTGAACGTCGGGGCGGGCGACACGGTGCTGATCTCGGCGTCCGCGATACCAGGGAATGAAAGAGGCATCTCCAAAGTGATCGATCAGCTCTGTGAAAAGGGATGCGATGTGATCTATGACCGGATGGCGGACGTGCATGTTTCCGGACACGCCTGCAGGGAAGAACTCAGGCTGATGCTCTCCATCACAAAGCCGAAGTATTTTATTCCCGTGCACGGCGAATACCGTCATCTGCTGCTGCACAGCAGACTAGCGGAGGAGATGGGGATCGATCCCGCGCATATTTTCCGGCTTAAGTGCGGGGATGTACTTGAACTGGGTCCGAAAAGCGGGAAGGTATGCGGTACGGTTCCGTCCGGAAGCGTCATGGTTGACGGGCTCGGCGATATGAACGATGTTGTCATCCGGGACCGGAAACTCCTTTCGGAGGAAGGCATTCTGATCGGTCTGATCACCATCGACGCATCGGATGGAAGACTTCTCTGCGATCCGCAGATCGTTTCACGCGGATTTGTGTACATGAGGACTTCCGATGATCTGATCGCAAAAGCGTGCGACGTACTGAAAAAGGAGGCCGGCGCGTTTGAAAACGCCGACAGATCGTCCTACCCTGAAATCAACAATACCGTGAAATCCAGGCTGAGAGCGTTTCTGCGGGCGGAAACCCACAGGAACCCCATGGTGCTGACCATCATTCAGGAGGTGGATACCGGTGGATCCGAGAATTGACGAGCTGACGCGGCAGCTTTCAGCCGCACTTCAGGAAAGCGAGGAGTTCCGCGAGTATAAGAAACGGAAGGAACAGGTCAACGAGAACGATCTGACGAAACATCTTCTTTCCGAATATCACGAGCTGATGATCCTGCAGCAGGCGCAGCTTCTGCAGGGGATCCGCGACAGCAAGACGGAAGAGAAGATGAAAAAGATCAATGAGGTGCTGCAGTTCGACGATACGGCATTCGCTTTTCTTTCCGCGGAATATGCGGTCCATTCCATTCTGTCCGAGATATATAAACGAATTGCAAATTCTGTCGAGATCAGCCTGAACATGCTTGAATCCTGAAAAAGCGCATTGCTATACTTTTTATCATGGAAACGAATAAACACATGACCAAAAAACAGCGCAAGCTGCACAGGATATGGAAGAGCATAAGGCCCTTCTGCGTGGTCGTCGTATCGGTGCTCGTCGTCTATCTGATCTCGGTGTTTTCGGTACGGTATTTTCTTTCCAATTATATCAATCCCGTTGACGTGCATGATGCGACGCCCATTGAAGTCGTCATTCCGGAGTCCGCTTCCGCCAGCAGGATCGCCCAGATCCTCTACAACGCGAGAGGAGAAGACGAAAAAGGGCTCATCACCAATACCGCCGTCTTCAAGGTCTACGTGGATTTCATCGGGAAAGCGAGCAGTCTGCAGGCAGGAACCTATATCCTGTCAAGGAACATGACGCTGAAGCAGATCGTTGACGTCATCTGCGAGGGGAACGGCCAGAAGGAAGTTGTCAAGTTCACGATTCCGGAAGGATATACCGTACTTGACATCGCCAAAACGCTGCTGGACAAGAACCTGATTCCCGATGAGAGCAAGTTCCTTTCTCTCTGCGAGAGCAGGGAGGCGAACGAATCGTTCTCCTTTATCGCGCAGCTTCCGGAATCCGCGGAGAAATCCCGGACCTTCATCATGGAAGGCTATCTGTTCCCGGATACCTACGAAGTATATGCGGACGGAAGCGTGCAGGCGATCATCATCAAATTCGTCAACAGATTCAATGACGTATTTACCGAGGACTATCTGCTGAGAGCCGAAGAACTCGGCATGACGGTGGATGAGGTCGTAACGCTCGCATCGCTGATAGAACGCGAGGCAAAGAACGCGGACGATTTCGGCAAGGTTTCCGCCGTGTTCCACAACCGTCTCAAGGAGGGCATGAAGCTGCAGTCCTGCGCGAGCCTTTCCTATATTCTGGGAATCAACAAATATACGTTTTCATCCTCCGAGATGGAAACGGATTCTCTCTACAACACATATAAATATGAAGGTCTTCCGGTTGGGCCGATCTGCAATCCGGGTGAGACGGCGATCAGAGCCGCGCTTTATCCGAATCAGGAATATCTGGACGACGGCTACCTGTATTTCTGCAACGGAAATATCAGTCTGAGTTCCGATCTTGTGTTTGCAAAGACCTATGAGGAGCATCAGAAGAACGTGGAACTCTATCAGGCATACTGGAATTAAAAACATAAAGTTGCTCTGATTAATACTGGAAAACTGGAAAATGGTGCTGTATACTTGGTACCATGAGAAGAATTGGATTTGACAACAAGAAATATGTCCAGATGCAGTCCGCGAACATCCGTTCACGGATAAGCCAGTTTAACGACAAGTTGTATCTGGAGTTCGGCGGGAAGCTTTTTGACGACTATCACGCGTCCAGAGTGCTTCCCGGTTTTCTTCCGGATTCGAAAGTCAATATGCTCCGGGAGCTCAGGGACGATGCGGAGATCATCATCGCAATCTATGCGGGTGATATTGAAAGGAGCAAGATCCGGAACGATCTCGACATCGCCTACGATAACGAGGTTCTCCGCCTGATTGACGCGTTCCGCTCCAAAGGTCTGTATGTCAGCTCGGTCGTTATCACCAGATACAACGGCGAGGCTGCTGCGGACGCGTACGCCAACCGTCTGAAGAACCTCGGCATTTCGGTGTACAAGCATTATCCGATTCCCGGCTATCCGAGCAACATTCCCCTGATCGTGAGCGATGACGGGTTCGGAAAGAATGACTACATCAAAACGACAAAACCGCTTGTCGTTGTGACTGCGCCGGGTCCGGGAAGCGGGAAACTTGCGGTATGCCTTTCCCAGCTTTATCACGAGTCCAAGCACGGGATCCAGGCCGGATACGCGAAGTTCGAAACGTTCCCGATCTGGAATCTTCCGCTCAAGCATCCCGTCAATCTTGCCTATGAAGCGGCGACAACGGATCTTGACGACGTCAACATGATCGATCCGTTCCATCTCGAGGCCTACGGCGTAACCACGGTCAATTACAACCGTGACGTGGACTCCTTCCCGGTTCTGAACGCGATATTTGAAAAGATCAGCGGCAGTTCCCCGTACAAGTCTCCGACGGATATGGGCGTCAACATGGCCGGATACTGCATCACGGACGACGAAGTCGTTTCCGTTGCGGCAAAGCAGGAAATCATCCGCAGATATTATAAGGCGCAGTGCGACTGCAGGAGAGGCCTCGTTCCGGAGAATCAGGAGCTGAAGCTTGAACTGCTCATGAACACCTGCGGCATCTCGGCGAAGGACCGTCCCGTCATCGCGGCGGCTCTGAAAAAGTCACAGGAAACGGACGGGCTTCCGGCGGTTGCTATCCAGCTGAACAATCATAAAATGGTGACGGGGAAAACCTCCGATCTCATCGGCGCCGCTGCCGGCGCGATCGTGAACGCGCTGAAGACGCTCGGGAAGATATCCCATGAGATCGAACTCATGTCTCCGATCGTAATTGAACCCATTCAGGATCTGAAAGTGAAATGCCTCGGCAACCAGAACCCCAGGCTGCATTCGGACGAGGTTCTGATCGCGCTTTCCATCTGTGCCGCGACGAACCCGACGGCCGCCCTGGCTTTGAAGCAGCTTCCGAAGCTGCGCGGCCTGGAAGCGCATTCCACGGTCATCCTTTCCGCGGCCGACATGAACGTATACCGCCGCCTGGGCATCAATATTACCTGCGAGCCGAATTATCAGCAAAAGGGCCGTCTGTATCATAAATAACAGGAAGAAGACAGAAATGAACAGGATCTCAAAACTCCGGGAGTCATTTGCCGCTAAAGACGTTGACGCCGCTCTGATCACCAGCTATGAAAACATGCTGTACTATTCTGGCTTCAAGTGCGCGGAGGCGTATCTGCTGGTAACCGGAAAGGACGCGTACGTCTTTACCGACTTCCGTTATACGATCCAGGCAAGGGACGAGGCAAAAGACTGCCGTGTCATTGAAATATCGAACGACACGCTCCTGACTAAAATCCGGGAAGTTCTTACGGACGACGGCATCCGTACCTGCGGATATGAAGAGGAGAAACTGACGGTCGCTGAGTTCAGGAATTTTGAAACCCTTCCCGTGTCCTTCAAGCCGCTTTCCCGTGTTATTTCCTCTTTCCGCCTGATCAAGGACGCGGGGGAGATCGAAAATCTCCGGATCGCGCAGTCCATGGCGGACAAGGCGTTCGGGCTGTTCCTTGAGCGGGCAAGACCCGGCATGACCGAAGTCGAGGCAGCTGCGGAGCTGGACTATCTGTGCCGGCTGCAGGGGAGCGAAGGGCCTTCATTCGATACAATCATCGGATCAGGACCGAACGGAGCGATGTGCCACGCCATTCCCGGACAGAGGAAGTTGACGGAGGGCGACCTGGTAGTCGTGGATTTCGGATGCGTGTTCAACGGCTATCATTCCGATATGACGAGGACGTTCGGAATCGGAAAAGTTAGTGACAAATGCAGGAAAATCTATGATATAGTATTAGAGGCTCAGCTTAGGGCGCTTGAAGCGCTGAAAAGCGGGATCGCCGGCAGAGAGCTTGACCGGATCGCAAGGGACTGCATTGCTTCCTACGGTTACGGTGAAGCGTTCGGACACGGCCTCGGGCACGGCTTCGGTCTTGAGATCCATGAGAAGCCGAGGGCGTCAAGGCTTTCCGAGGATATCCTTCTGGCCGGCATGACCATCACGGACGAACCGGGCATTTATCTGGAAGGAGAATTCGGCGTCCGCATCGAGGACGACCTTGTGGTCACGGAAGACGGATATCTCACTCTGGCGGGAACAACAAAGCAACTGATGATTATATAAACATTATTTGGAGGAACATATTTATGATTATGGCAGGCGATTTTCGCAAAGGCATGACCGTTGAGATCGATGGACAGGTCTGGTCCATTGCTGATTTCCAGCATGTGAAACCGGGCAAGGGCGCAGCGTTTGTACGCACCAGACTGAAGAATGTCATGACCGGCGCTGTTCTTGAGAGAACATTCAGCCCTACGGACAAATATCCGCCGGCTCATATTGAGACGAAAGAGATGCAGTATCTGTATCAGGACGGAGATCTCTACTACTTTATGGATACGGAGACCTACGAGCAGCTGCCTCTGAACCATGAACAGGTCGAAGACGCGATCAACTTCATCGTTGAGAACCAGAATGTCAAGATCAAATTCTTCAAGGGCAGTCCGTTCTCCGTAGAGGCGCCGAATTTCGTTGAGCTGACCATCACGCACTGCGAGCCCGGCGTACGCGGCGACACGGCGACCGGTACGACGAAGCCGGCCACACTTGAAACAGGGTATCAGATCAATGTTCCGCTGTTTGTCAACGAAGGCGACAGAGTTCGAGTAGACACGAGGACCGGCGACTACATGGAACGCTGCTGAGCGCTTATTGCGGGAAGAGGTATCATAATGAGCAAATTATCTGAAAAAGTTGCCTATCTGAAGGGCCTCATGGAAGGCCTTGATCCGAAGGACGACGCCTACGGGAAACTGTTCCGTGCCGTGATCGATACGCTGGACGCCGTTTCCGAGGAGATCGAGGAGCACGATCTTGCGATTCAGGACATTTCCGACGATCTGGATGACGTTTTCGATGATCTTGACGATCTGGACGAGGCGGTTTTTGACGAGGAAGACGAAGAAGAGGACGAGGAGGACGACGGCTTTTTTGAAGTCGTGTGTCCCGCCTGCGGCGGTGTCATCTATTTCGACGAGGACATGCTGGACAATGAAGACGGACTGATCTGCCCGCACTGCAACGAGCCGGTCGATATCGAGATCTGCCGCGAGGATCCGGACGAAGAAGACTGAAAATCTGCCTATTCTTTACCGCATTATCACGGATAATGCGGTTTTCTTTTTTTGCATGCAGGATTTCCCGGATTAATGTTGTATATAATTCAAGTACGCCTGATTTTTCGGAGGGAGGTTTTTCTGTGACACCGCGGGAGTATACAGAGCAGCTGGAAAACGCCACGCTGTCAAAATACGCGGCCCGGTCCGCCTGTTCAAAAGGCAGACAGCATCCGATCGCGCCGTGTTCCATCCGGACTGATTTCATCCGCGACAGAGACAGGATCATCCACTGCAAATCTTTCCGGAGGATGAAACATAAGACGCAGGTATTTCTTTCCCCGCAGGGCGATCATTACAGGACGAGACTGACGCATACGCTGGAAGTATCCCAGATCGCCAGATCGATATCGAGAGCGCTGCGTCTCAACGAGGATCTGACGGAAGCCATCGCCATGGGACACGACCTCGGGCATACGCCTTTCGGACATACCGGAGAGGATGTTCTGAATTCTCTTCTTCCGAACGGTTTCCGGCATAACGAGCAGAGTCTCCGCGTGGTAGACAAGCTGGAAAACGGAGGGCAGGGTCTTAATCTGACCTATGAGGTCCGGGACGGGATTCTGAATCATAAAAAAGACGGACACCCGTGCACTCTGGAAGGGGAAGTGGTCTCTTTGTCCGACCGCATCGCGTATATCAACCATGACATCGATGACGCGATCCGTGCGGGCATTCTGACGGAAGACAGCCTTCCTAAGGACTGCATCGCCGTTCTCGGGAATTCCCACGGGAAAAGAATCGACACCATGATCCGTGACGTGGTGGAGAAAAGCTGGGATATGCCGAAAATTCAGATGTCGGACAGTATCGCCTTCTGCTTCAACGAGCTTCGGGATTTCATGTTCGCGAACGTGTATACGAATACGCTTGCGAAATCCGAGGAAGGGAAAGCGAAAAGAGTGGTCGAAGAATTGTTCAACTACTATTATAAAAACAATGACCTTCTTCCCGACGAGTTTCTCAAGTACAGGGAATCGGACGGCAGGGACGTCGTGACGGCGGATTACATCGCCTGCATGACCGACAATTATGCGGTCAATGATTTCAAAAGACTCTTTGTTCCGATTGCGTTCGAATAACACAGAACGGTAAAGGACGTGAAATATGGCTTTTACGCAGAGCTGGATCGATGAGCTCCTTGCAAAAAATGATATCGTATCGGTCGTATCCGGATATGTATCCCTGAAGCCGAAAGGACGCAGGCTATGGGGGCTTTGTCCGATCCACGGGGAAAAGACGCCCTCTTTCTCGGTGAGTCCGGACAAACAGATGTTTTACTGTTTCGGCTGCCATGCGGGCGGTACGGTGATCCAGTTCATCATGCAGATGGAGCGTCTGACTTTCCCGGAAGCGGTTCGCTTTCTGGCGGAACGTGCGGGCATGACGGTTCCGGAAGACAGGGACGACGAACAGTATCAGCGGGAACGTGCCAGAAGGGAGCGGCTTTATCAGGCTTGCAATCTCGCGGCGCGGTTCTATATGGAGAATCTGATCGGCGCAGCCGGCGGTCCCGCAAGGGAATACTTTGCAAAACGGAACATCGGCAGCAGCGCCGTGAAACGTTTCGGCCTCGGATATGCGCCGGAAGGATGGGACAATCTCAAGAACCATCTGACCGCGCAGGGATTCACCGAAGAGGAGCTGCTGGACGCCGGCCTGCTGGTGCGGAATCCCAACAGCGGCAAAGTCTATGACGCCTACAGGAACAGAGTGATCTTCCCGATTATCGGTGTAAACGGGCGTGTGATCGCTTTCGGCGCGCGTGTGATGAACCAGCAGGACAAGCCGAAGTATATCAATACGGGGGATACGCCGATCTACAACAAGCGGAGGAATCTGTACGGCCTCAATCTTCAGAAAAACGCGCGTCTTTCCAGCCTGATCATGGTGGAAGGATATACGGACGTGATCGGCATGTACAACGCCGGGATCGAGAACGCCGTGGCGAGTCTCGGGACGGCGCTCACGGAAGAGCAGGCGAGGCTTCTTGCACGTTATGTTTCCTCTGTATTTATCGCGTATGACGGTGATACGGCCGGACAGAACGCAACGCTGCGCGGGCTGGACATCCTTCAGAAGGAAGGACTCGACGTGCGCGTTATCGTATTTCCCGACAATATGGACCCGGATGAATACTGCGGCAAATACGGCAAGGAAGGCATGGACAATCTGATCGATAATGCCATTTCGCTGAATTCCTTCAAGCTGGTCTGCCTGAAAAGAAACTTTGACCTGACGAAGGATCACGACAGGGAGAAATATGCCATGGATGCCTGCAAGATGATCTCCCAGATGGAACCCGTCCAGCAGCAGGCGTGCATCATGCAGGTTTCCAGGGATACGGGCCTGCCGGTCGAATCGCTGGAGGCACAGCTGGGAAGAGATATCAGGAGAGCGTCCGCACCGGTTCCAGCCGTCCGCAGGAGAGAGACGCATCAGTCAGATGGTGATTCCAAAGACGACAATTCCGCGCGGAAAATCGCGGAAGGCGTCATCATCGCCTGTATGACAAAATCGGAGGACGCCGTCCGATACGTCCGCGACCGTCATGTTCTTGACAGCGTCCATAATCCAGTATATAAAGATTTCGGTCTGAAACTGGCTGCTTCCGCGGATCCTCTGAAGGAGATCAACGCCATTGTCGGGACGATGGAGGAGGGACCCGCCTCGCAGATATCGTCCCTGATCCACGACGATACGCAGTACAGCAATCCCGTTCAGATGATCGACGACTGCGTGGAACGGATCCGGAAGATCGAGCGTGAGGCGATGATCGATTCGCTCAGCCGCCAGCTTTCCGCGCCGGATCTTTCACCGGAAAACAGGAAGGATATCCTGACGCGCATTCAGGAACTGAACAGACAGAAGAATTCGAACAACTGAAAAGATTCAGGAGGGGAATAGATTGGAACAGGTAGTAAAAAAAGAAAACGTGAAGGATCTGAAGATCAAGGAACTGCTGGACACCGGCAAGGCGAAAGGCGTGCTTTCGTACAAGGAGATCATGAATTCTCTGGAAGAGCTGGATCTTGATCAGGAACAGGTTGAAAAACTCTACGAAAACATCGAAGAGATGAATATCGATGTCGTCGAGGAGGTCGAGATTCCAGAAGACATGACGGAGGAGATCGCGGAGATCGAATCCGCACTTTCATCGACGGAAGGCATCAATACGGATGACCCGGTCCGGATGTATCTGAAGGAGATAGGCCGCGTGCCGCTCCTCTCCGCCCAGCAGGAGATCGAGATTGCCAAGAGAATGGACGAGGGCGATGAGAGCGCTAAGCAGGAGCTTGCGGAGGCCAACCTGAGGCTGGTCGTATCCATCGCAAAGCGCTATGTGGGCAGAGGCATGCTGTTTCTGGACCTGATCCAGGAGGGGAATCTCGGCCTGATCAAAGCGGTCGAAAAATTCGATTACAAGAAGGGTTATAAATTCTCCACATATGCTACCTGGTGGATCCGCCAGGCGATTACAAGGGCGATTGCGGACCAGGCAAGGACGATCCGTATCCCTGTGCATATGGTGGAAACGATCAATAAACTGATCCGGATCAACCGTCAGCTTGTTCAGGATCTCGGCCGTGATCCGCGCCCGGACGAGATCGCGAAGGAAATGGGGATCTCGGAAGAGAAGGTCCGTGAAATCATTAAGATCGCACAGGAACCGGTTTCTCTCGAGACGCCGATCGGTGAAGAGGACGACAGCCATCTCGGCGATTTCATTCCGGACGATGACGCGCCGGCGCCGGCGGAAGCGGTCGCTACGACACTTCTCAAAGAACAGCTGATGGACGTTCTGGACACGTTAACGACGAGGGAGGCGAAGGTGCTCTGCCTCCGGTACGGACTGGACGACGGCAAAGCGAGAACGCTGGAGGAAGTCGGAAGGGAATTCAACGTTACCCGTGAAAGGATCCGGCAGATCGAAGCGAAAGCGCTCCGCAAGCTTCGTCATCCGAGCAGAAGCAAACGGCTGAAGGATTTCCTGGAGTGATCCGGAAAGGGAAAGCCATTGCTGACGAAAGATTTCTACTATGATCTTCCGAAGGAACTGATCGCGCAGACGCCTGTGGAAGACCGTTCATCCTGCAGACTGCTCGTCTATGACCGCAGGACCCGTGAAATAACCGACACCGTTTTCCGGGATATTCTCCGGTACTTCCAGCCCGGAGATATTCTTGTGCGGAACAATACGAAAGTCATGCCGGCAAGGCTCTACGCCGTGCGTGAGGAAAACGGCGCGAAGGCGGAATTCCTGCTTCTGGAGAGGGTGAACGGGGATACCTGGAAATGTATCGCCCGGCCGGCAAGAAGGATCCGGCCCGGCTACGTTTACCGCGTGAGCGGGGAACTGTCCGTCCGTATCGTCGGGGATGCCGACATGGAGGGCGGGAAGATCGTGGAACTGATCTATGACGGCATATTCGAGGAGGTCCTCGACCGTGCGGGGAACATGCCGCTTCCGCCATATATCAAGGAAAGACTGGAGGATCCTTCGAATTACCAGACGGTATACGCGAAGGAACTCGGCTCCGCTGCCGCGCCGACCGCTGGACTGCATTTTACCGAGGATCTTTTCAGACAGCTGAGGGAGAACCGTGTGGAGGTGGCCGATATCCTGCTTCATGTAGGGCTCGGAACATTCCGCCCCGTGAGCGCCGAGCGTGTGGAAGACCATGTCATGCATTCGGAATACTATGAGATCTCTCAAAAAGCCGCGGATGCCATCAACCGGGCAAGAGAGAACGGCGGAAGAAGGATCGCGGTCGGAACGACTTCGGTGAGAACGCTGGAAAGCGCTTCGGACGAATCCGGCAGGATCACCGCGAATACGGGATGGACGAATATTTTCATCAGGCCGGGGTACCGTTTTAAAGCGGTGGACGCGCTGATCACGAACTTTCATCTGCCGGAATCCACCCTTCTGATGCTCGTTTCCGCGATGTGTTCGAGAGAAGAGATCCTGAGCGTGTACCGGCACGCCATTGACGAACGGTACAGGTTCTTCAGCTTCGGCGACGCGATGCTGATACTTTGAGATGACATGCAGAAATCATACCGATACGAACTGATCAAAAAAGACAAGAAGACCGGCGCGAGGCTCGGCCGTGTATACACGGATCACGGCGTTTTCGATACGCCGTGCTATATGCCTGTCGGTACGCAGGCGACGGTGAAGGCAATGACCCCGCGCGATCTCGTGGACGTGAACGCGCGGATCATTCTCGCGAATACGTTCCATCTGTACCTCCGGCCCGGCCACGAGCTGGTCCGGGAGGCAGGCGGGCTTCATTCCTTCATGCATTGGGACAGACCCATTCTGACGGACAGCGGCGGATTTCAGGTGTTCAGCCTTGCCAAGATCAACAAGATCCAGGAAGACGGGGTCATGTTCCAGTCACCGATCGACGGGAGCAAGCATTTCTTTTCCCCTGAAAAAGTCATGGAAATCGAAATGGCGCTCAATGCGGATATCGCAATGGCTTTCGACGAGTGCGCACCGTTTCCAAGTGACCACACATACGCTGAACAGGCGATGAACCGGACACACCGATGGGCGGAACGCTGCAGGGAGGCGCACAACAGCAGTTCTCAGAATCTGTTCGGGATCGTTCAGGGCGCTTTTTACGCAGATCTCAGGATCGCCAGCGCGAAGTTCCTGTCATCCCTCGATTTCGACGGATATGGGATCGGGGGGCTGAGTGTCGGGGAACCGAAGGAAACGATGTACCGGATGCTGGAGGAGATCGAGCCGTACATGCCCGAGCAGAAACCGCGGTATCTGATGGGCGTCGGAAGTCCGGACTGCTTCCTGGAAGGCATTCGCCGCGGGGTCGACATGTTCGACTGCGTGATGCAGACGAGGATGGCCAGAACAGGGATGGCGCTGACCAGGCAGGGACGCATGAATATACGCAACGCGAAATACGAACGGGATTTTTCTCCGATCGAAGAGGGGTGCGACTGCTATGCGTGCCGCGGTTTCTCCAGAGCTTACATTCATCATCTGGTCAAGGAGAAAGAGATACTCGGCGCGCAGCTTCTGACGATGCATAATCTCCGGTTCTCCACCCGGCTGATGGAGGATATCCGGGAATCGATACGGAACGATGATTTCCTGGCGTTTTCCACCGAACTTCTGGAACGGGGGATCTACGACAGATGCTGACGAGATCTTTTGAGTGCAGAAATCCTGCCGAGACGGCAATGCTTGCGTCAAGGATCCAGAAGCAGATCGAGGTTCCGTTCCTGATGACCCTGCAGGGGGATCTCGGAGCGGGTAAAACAGAGCTTGTGCGCGGCATCATGGAACGGTTCGGGATCACTTCCGTTAAAAGCCCGACTTTTACCATCGTCCGGGAATATGAACCCGGATTCAAGGTTTATCACATCGACGCGTACAGACTCGGATCCGGCGACGAACTGCTTTCCATCGGTTTTGACGAGTTTTTAACGGAAGACGCTCTTATTTTCATAGAGTGGGCCGATCTTGTGGAAGACGCGCTTCCGCAGGAACGCCTTTCCGTCAGTATCGAAGGCAGCGGGGAGGAGCCCCGCTTTATCACGATCCGTTCGGAAGGGGAAAAATACGACAGGGTTCTGCAGCAGTTATGATTATTCTTGCGGTTGAGACTACCTATAAGATTGCGACCGTTACGGTCAAGGACGGACAGACGGAGGTCACCGTCACTGCCGATACGGCAAAAAAGCATGCCGAAACCATCCTTCCCGCTGTCCGCGATGCGCTTGACCGCTGCGGGCATACCCTCCGGGAAGTGGATTATGTCGCCGTTGATGTCGGCCCGGGATCATTCACCGGGCTGAGGATCGGCGTATGTGTTGCCAATGCGCTGGGGTTTGCGCTCGGCATCCCGGTCATTCCGGTCGATTCCCTGAGCGTTGTCGGGGAACAGGCACTGTCCGAAGCGGACGAATGCTATGCCATGATCGACGCCAATAACGGTAACGTATACTGCGCGCATCTCGACCGCAGCTGTCCGGTACCGTCCGTGCGTGCGGAATCCTTTGCGGAGTTTACTGCCGGGATCGGGGAGCACGATCTTGCTGCGGGCAACGTCAGCACGGAAGGACTTCCTTTCCGCATGATCCATCAGGTTCCGAACTCTCTCAGCTTGGCTCGGTTTGCCTACCGTCATCCGGAACTTGCCAGAAAAACAGCCGAAGCGCTGTATGTGCAGAAATCCGGTGCGGAGCGGCGCAGGAAAAAAGAATGACGGTCATCAGGGAAATGAAGCTGCAGGACATTCCCGCAGTGTATAAAATCGAATGTGAGTGTTTCCGATCTCCGTGGTCCAGATATTCTCTTCTGAAAGAACTGACAAACGAGATCGCATATTATTATGTCGTCGAGGAGGATGACAGGGTCGTCGCGTATACGGGAATGTGGGTGCTCTTCGACGAGGCCCATGTCACAAACATCGCCGTGACCCGGGAATACAGGAGACGAGGCTTTGCCAAAATGCTCATGGTCCGGATGATGCAGCAGGCCGTCGAGCTTGGAGCGGAAAAAATGACGCTGGAAGTCAGGGAGTCGAACGCGGCCGCGCAGAAGCTCTACGCCGGGTTCGGTTTCTATCAGAACGGTTTCCGCCCGAGGTATTACGAGGATACCGGGGAGGGGGCGCTGATCCTGTGGAACGACAGGATCGCGGATACATTGGCGGAACTGACAGAAAAGCCGGATTACAGAGAAGAAATCGACGGATGAACGGCATGGAAATTTAATTTTTTTTCATACTTGTTTCCATTGACAGAAGTCCTTGCAGCCACTATAATTAGATTTCGGAACTCTGGCCTGCGCCTGTAGCTCAGCAGGATAGAGCAACGGCCTTCTAAGCCGTAGGTCCCGGGTTCGAATCCCTGCGGGCGCGCCATTTTTTTTGTAGTATGTTGTGTTTGCGTGGTGGGTGTAGCTCAGTTGGTTAGAGTGCCTGGTTGTGGCCCAGGAGGTCGTGGGTTCGAGTCCCACTACTCACCCCATTTTCCCTAAGTGATGGGGTGTAGCCAAGCGGTTAAGGCAACGGACTTTGACTCCGTCACTCGTAGGTCCAAATCCTGCCACCCCAGCCAGTATTGACCCGTTAGCTCAGTCGGTAGAGCACTTGACTTTTAATCAAGGTGTCCGGAGTTCGAATCTCCGACGGGTCACCATCCAGATTTGCGGGCGTGGCGGAATTGGCAGACGCGCCAGATTTAGGTTCTGGTACCTCCGTGGTGTATGAGTTCAACTCTCTTCGCCCGCACCAGAATTTTATCTGCGGGAATAGCTCATTTGGTAGAGCGCAGCCTTGCCAAGGCTGAGGTGGCGGGTTCGAGCCCCGTTTCCCGCTCCAGTATCAGCACCCTTAGCTCAGTTGGTAGAGCACCTGACTCTTAATCAGGGTGTCCAGGGTTCGAGCCCCTGAGGGTGCACCATTTATGCAGAAGTATCTGCGGGAATAG
>JAFZCW010000004.1 GCA_017556125.1 Clostridia bacterium
ACCCCCATGCAGACAGAATCCTGACACCGGACTGCTCAACCCGAAAACAAGCTCACAGGACCGATTCCGCCCGAATGTCATCCGGCCGGAACCGGTCCTTTTTCATTTTGAAGCATGGAAAAAGCAGGCCCTTTCGCAGAGCCTGCCTGATCAATCGGAATGTCTGTTATCTCTTGACGATGAAAGCGTTCATCGACCATGAAAGCAAAGGAACCTTACTCGGAAAGATCTTCCACGTACAGGGTCCGCACAGCGGGTTCTTCCGGCTCGGCCGCTTTCTTCTCCGCGGCTTCACGGGCCTCAAAGAATTTCATGGCTACCTGCGGGAGAAGCGCGTAACTCAGAACGTCTTCTTCCTGACGGATATGGTCCTTGACCTCTTCCCTGTACTTCTCGAGCTCGGGCTTCAGCAGATCGGCGGGACGGCAGGTGATCAGTTCCGCGTCACCGATCGCCTTGCGGCGGACTTCCTCGTTGACCTCGCCGGGCAGACGGCCGTATTCGCCGCGGAGCAGGCCCTTTGACTCCTTCGTGAACGTCTTATACCGTTCGCCGGAAAGAACGTTCAGCACGGACTGCGTTCCCACAATCTGGCTTGTCGGGGTGACGAGCGGCGGATAGCCGAAATCCTTGCGGACCCGCGGGATCTCTGCCAGCACGTCGTAGTACTTGTCTTCCGCTTTTGCCTGCTTCAGCTGGGAGATCAGGTTGGACAGCATGCCTCCGGGGACCTGATAAAGCAGCGTATTGGTGTCAACACGGAGGGATTTTGTCGAGATCAGCCCTTCCGCAAACATCCTGTCAAAGACCGGACGGAACATTTTCGCGGCTTCGGAAAGCTTGTTAATGTCCAGTCCCGTGTCACGGTCCGTACCCTGAAGCGCGGCGACCAGCGATTCGGTGGCAGGCTGCGAGGTTCCGTTCCCGAAGGGAGACAGCGCGCAGTCCACGATATCCACGCCCGCCTGCGCGGCGCGCATGTAGAGCATGTCGCCGGTACCGGTCGTATTATGGCTGTGAAGGTGGATCGGAACGCCCACCTCTTTCTTCATACGCGTGATCAGCGAATAGGCCGCCTCCGGCAGGAGCAGGTTGGCCATGTCCTTGATGCAGACCACATCGGCGCCCATCTGCTCCAGTTCCTTTGCAAGCTTCACAAAGTAGTCTTCGCTGTGGACGGGGCTGATCGTATAGCTGATGGCCGGTTCGCAGATCCCGCCGTATTTCTTTGTATACTTGATGGCCGCCTCGAGGTTTCTGACATCGTTCAGGGCATCGAAGATACGGATAACGTCAATACCGTTCTCGATCGATTTGCGGCAGAACTGCTCGACGACGTCGTCCGCGTAATGCTTGTAGCCCAGAATATTCTGGCCGCGGAACAGCATCTGGAGTTTTGTATTCGGAAGATGCTTTCTCAGCGTGCGCAGCCTTTCCCAAGGATCCTCGTTCAGAAACCGCAGACAGGAATCGAATGTCGCACCGCCCCAGACTTCCAGCGACCAGTAGCCGATGGAATCCAGGATCTCGCACGCCGGGAGCATGTCTTCCGTGCGCATGCGCGTTGCAGCCAGAGACTGGTGCGCATCGCGCAGAATGGTATCGGTAATGTACAGTTTGGTCATGATTCTACTCCTCCGTTATCAGCCGAACAGGGACAGGAAGACGCCCGCGGCGATCGCGGAACCGATCACGCCCGCGACGTTCGGGCCCATGGCGTGCATGAGCAGGAAGTTCTTCGGGTTCTCCTTCTGTCCGACCATCTGCGAGACGCGCGCCGCCATCGGGACGGCGGAGACGCCCGCGGATCCGATCAGCGGGTTGATCTTCTTCTTCGCAAACAGGTTGAAAAGCTTCACCAGCATGACGCCGCCCGCCGTTCCGAACGAAAACGCCAGAACGCCGAGGATCATGATCGCGATCGTGTTCGGCCTGAGGAACGTTGCCGCCGTCGCCGTCGCGCCGACGGAGACGCCCAGAAAGATCGTCACGATATTCATCAGCTCGTTCTGCATCGCCTTCGAAAGACGGTCCGTTACGCCGGATTCCTTCGCGAGGTTGCCCAGCATGAGCGATCCGACCAGCGGCGTGGCCGACGGTACCAGGAACGCGACAAAAATCGTCACCACGATCGGGAAGATGATCTTTTCCGTCTTGGACACGCTTCTCAGCTGCTCCATCTCGATCATCCGCTCCTGCTTCGTCGTCAGCGCCTTCATGATCGGCGGCTGGATGACCGGCACCAGCGCCATGTACGAATACGCCGCCACCGCGATCGGGCCCAGAAGCTCCGGCTTCAGTTTCGACGTCACCAGAATCGCCGTCGGGCCGTCCGCGCCGCCGATGATCCCGATCGACGCGGCCGCGTTCGCGTCAAAGTTGATGCCCAGCACCGAATTGAACCATGCCGAGTTCCCCAGCACGATCGCGAGAATGAACGCGATGTAGATGCCGAGCTGCGCAGCGGCGCCGAAGATCAGGCTCTTCGGGTTCGCGATCAGCGGACCGAAGTCCGTCATCGCGCCCACGCCCATGAAGATCAGGCACGGGTAGATGCCGCATTTGACGCCGAGATACAGGTAGTCGATCAGTCCCGCCTGCTTCGGATCGCCGAGTACCGTCCAGTTCACGTGCCCGCCCGCGAAGATCTCCTCGTGGTACAGGCCCGCCCCGGGCAGGTTCGTCAGAAGCATCCCGAACGCGATCGGCAGCAGAAGCAGCGGCTCGAATTTCTTCACGATCGCCAGATACAGCAGGACGCATGCGATCACGATCATCACCAGCTGCAGCGGCTGCTGCGTGATCTGGTAAAAGCCCAGTTGCTCTAAAAATGTTGCCATCCGCCCCTCCTTATTCCATTGCGAAGAGAGGTGTGCCTGTCTCGACCGAAGCGCCCTTCTGTACAAATACGTCCTTGATCGTTCCGTCTGCCGGCGCAAGGATCTCGTTCTCCATCTTCATCGCCTCGAGGATCATTACCGTGTCTCCCGATTTGACTCTGTCCCCCGCCTTGTAGTTCACCGCCAGAATGTTCCCCGGCATCGGTGAGCTGACCGCATTCCCGCCCGCTGACGGCTTCGCGGCCGGCGCAGGAGCTGCCGCAGGAGCGGCTGCGGGAGCGGGAGCGGCTTTCTGCGCCGCAGTCCCGTCGATTTCCTCAACGGAGATCTGGTACGTGGTTCCGTTTACGTTAACGATAAAATTACGCATATGTATTTCAATCCTCCAGTATTATTTACGATATTTTCTTGATCGATCTGATCCGGAGACCGGACACATCTTTGCCCATCACCGTCGCGATCGCGGCAGATACGGCAGCAACAAACTCCTGACGGTTGGCGATCTCATTCTCGTCCGCTGCAGGAACCGCCTTGACCGGCTCTTCCTTCTTCCTGTTCAGCGAATTGATAACCAAACTCGTCAGAGTAACAATTAAAATCAGGGCGATCAGTCCGACGAACACGGTCCCGAAACCCAGTATTGTTGTGGATAACCACAATGGCAGATTTCCCATTATTACCCTCCCAGCGAATGATATGCGGATGTTTTTTCAGGGCCGATTGATCAAGCCCCAACCTACCCCACATTAAATGACAGTATATATGATTCAGCCGTTTTCTGCAATAGTGACACGGCACAGAAACGGGAAGAATCGGCTGCCGGTTCCCGTATCCGAATAAAAAACATGTCCCCGTTTTCAGGGGACATGCCGGATAGTGTTCTTTCTTCCGGATATGCGTTATTTGTTTTTTGCCCCTTCGACGATCGCGATCCCGCTGCTCGCGCCGATGCGCGTCGCGCCAGCTTCGATCATGGCCGCCGCGTCTTCATAGGTCCGGATCCCGCCGGACGCTTTCACGCCCATCTCGGAACCCACGGTCTCGCGCATCAGACGGATATCCTCCACCGTTGCGCCGCCCGTGGAGAAGCCCGTGGAAGTCTTCACGAAATCCGCGCCGGCTTCCTTTGCCGCCGTGCAGGCCATCACCTTCTCCTCATCCGTCAGAAGGCATGTTTCAATGATGACCTTGACCAGCGCCCTGTCGTGGGAGGCTTTTACGACGCGCTCGATATCTTTTTTCACATAATCCCAGTTGCCGGATTTGATCGCTCCGACGTTGATGACCATGTCCACCTCTTCCGCGCCGTTCTTCACCGCGTCCGCCGCCTCGTACGCCTTCGCTTCCGTGCTCATCGCGCCGAGCGGGAACCCGACCACGCAGCAGGTCTTGACCCCGGATCCTTTCAGCAGTTCCGCCGCAAGCGGGACATAGCAGGTGTTGACGCAGACGGAAGCGAACTGATACTCCCTTGCCTCCTCGCAGAGCTTGCGGATCTGGTCCTCTGTCGCATTCGCCTTGAGGAGCGTGTGGTCGATGTACCGGGCTATATTGCGTTCATCCATTCGATTCAAGTCCTTTCTGTATATTCAGTTTATTTCTGTACGGTGGATACGTGTTCCGCGATCCTGTTGTAATCCTCGAGGCAGTCGATCTCCCCCCAGAATTCCCCTTCCACGTCTTTGACGTAGACCGGGTATTCCCAGCAGTGTTCATACAGAACGTTCTCCCACCAGATCCTGTACTGTTCGTTCCGGACCATGCGGTCCATTCTGGCGCGGAATCCGCTTACAAAACCGCTGCTGATCTTTGCGGCGCCGACATATTCGCAGGTCCGTTCCGATTCGGGAAGATCCTTGCCGTAGTTCACAAGATATCCGTCTTTCGTCTTGAAGAAGTAGTCGCCGGTCAGCGTTCTCGTGACGTCTCCGAGCATGGTCGCCGGCTCTTCCGACCGGATCAGCATGTCCAGGAGCGTTTTGTCCCAGTAAACGTCCGCGTTGGCCAGGATAACGTCCTCTTCCCCGGTCATCGCTTCACGGGCGAACCAGAGGGAGCCGATGCTGTTCGTCACGCGGAAAAACGGATTGTGGTACCATTCCACCGTATAATCCCGGAGCGCTTCATGCAGAAGTTCTTCCTTGTATCCGGTCACGATACCGACACGGCAGCCGTTTTCCAGCAGCATACGGACGGTGCGTTCAATAAGCGGCATGCCGCCCACAGGCCAAAGGCACTTCGGTCTGTCGGCATACGCGCCCATTCTGCTTCCGATTCCGCCGGCCATCAGGATTGCAAGCATTTTCTTCCTGTCTCCCTTCCTGTCTTCCTCTGTATTTTTACATATTCCGCGGTGTTCTGCAACAATACGCGGTTTATCGGATACCGTCCAGCTGTCTGATCTCCTCTTCCGTAAGATATCGCCATTCGCCGGACTTCATCCCGCCCAGCTCCAGCGGTCCGTATTTCTCGCGCTTCAGACGGAGTGTCCTGTGGCCGACCGCCTCGAGCATTCTCCGGACCTGCCTGTTCCGCCCCTCGTGGATCGTGATCAGAAAAGAAGTGTTCCCCTCCCGGTTTTCCCGGACAGCGCGTATCTTCGCCGGCGCGGTCATCCCGTCTTCAAGCTCCACGCCGTTCGTCAGGGATGCTATCTCCTGCGCCGTCAGCTTTCCGTCGCAGACGGCGTAATAGGTTTTTTCCACGCGGTATCTCGGGTGCATCATTCTGTTCGCCCGTTCGCCGTCGTTGGTCAGCAGAATCAGTCCTTCGCTGTTGATATCCAGCCTTCCCACGTGAAACAGCCTTTCCGGGACGTCCGCGATGCAGTCCTGCACCGTTTTCCGGTTCTGCGGATCGCTGGACGTGCTGACAACGCCGCGGGGCTTGTACAGCATGATCCAGACCCGTCTTTCCTCCCGGCGGATCCGTTTTCCGTCCACTTCCACTCTGTCCGAGTGCGGATCGACCGACATGCCTAGCTCCGCGGGTTTTCCGTTTACACGGACTCTCCCCGCCTGTATGATCTCCTCGCATGCGCGCCTGGACGCGACACCGCAGGATGCCATGTATTTTTGAAGACGTTCCTCTTCCATTCCCGGGATTCCTGTTCTTTCGTTTGCTTTAACGTTACAGTTTCGGCAGTTTTCTGTCAACAACCGCAGTTATACTGGATACATGGCAGGCGCGGTTGACGCTTCCGCGCAAAAAGGATATGATAGGTGCCTATGGAAAACGCAATGCCGAAAAGAAAAAAGATCGCTCTTGTTCTGATTATACTGGTGCTCTGCTTTATCTGGGGGCAGTCTCTCCTTGACGGGGAGGCATCGTCCAGGGAAAGCGGTTTCGTCTTCCAGCTGGTCTACCCGTTCCTGTACCGCGTCTTCGGGGAAGTCGACGCCACCGAGCACCTTCTCCGGAAGCTGGCGCATTTTATGGAATATGCCGCCCTTGGCTGCAGCCTTTCTCTTTACTTCGGTTATGACCAGAAGTCCGTTCTGAAGGGCATGAACGTCGCGCTCCTCGCTGCGCTGTTCGATGAGACCATCCAGCTCTTCTCCGTCTCCAGGGGACCGCAGATCTCGGATATCTGGCTCGATTTTTCCGGGGCGGTCACCGGGATCCTGATCTTTTCCGTGTGCTTCTTTGCGGTCGTCCGGATCCGGAATCATTCGGCCGAAAAGAAGTCTTCCGATCCTTCCGCCCGCTCATAAAGCGCCTCCCCGGTTCCGGCTCCTCCGCCGGATATCCATCCAAGCAAAAAATAACCGGCAGTCTGGCTGCCGGCTTGTCTGTTACAGTTTGATCCCCTTGATGTTGTGCGTAGGCCGCTGCTTTTCTTTCGGCGGCGGCGTCATAGAGTCGCCGTACCGCTGTGTCAGATACCGGTCATATTCTTTCGGTACCGGAAGCATCTGTCCCCAGAAGGGCACCCGGATGGTTTCGGTGAAGATGCTGCGGTCGATCACCGGCTTGTTGGGGCCGAAATGGCAGATCTGGCAGAGTTTGTTCTTGTCCTTCCTGTAGTACCGCATATGCCTGTCCGCCATGTGATTGAGGAACGAGAGCGGCGCCAGCGCGAACGGCGCGTATCTCCACTCATGGATCATACCGAGTTTATAGTATCTGACGTCCGTATAATGGGAGACCATCTTCGCCTGATGAAGATAATCCTTCTCTGAAACATAATCCATCGGGAAAACGTCGACGTATACGCCGTGGCAGATGGGCAGATGCGCTGTCCCGTTCTCCGTATACAGCGTCCGGGACGCGAAGACCTTGCCGAAATTGTACGGATATTTTTCCGTGTTCTCCATGCACTGGAAAATATATCCCTCCGGAAGGCTGTCCTTGGCGACCGCCATGAATCTGTCATAATCGTCCCGGGTCATCATGATATCCGCGTCATCGTCCCACGGAATGAATCCCTTATGGCGTATCGCGCCGAGCAGGGTGCCGCCCATCAGAACATAGCCGATCCCGTTTTCCGAACAGACTTTGTCGATCGCCACAAGGATATCCAGCATGACTTTCTGGATTTCCCGGATATCATATCCTCCGATAATATACGTCTCTTCCATCGTTCTCCACATAAAAACAGGGCAGTCCGGAACGAACCGCCCGTCGTCTTCTCCTTTATTCCATGGGATCGGGCACGAATTTCTTCGCGTGCAGGATGTGCTCCTTCAGCAGTTCGCATGCCTTCTCGTAATCTCCGCTCCTGCAGGCATTCATGATCTGCTCGTGCTCATCCGCGCTTGCCGTCCTCCTGTTCTCCTCGTCATACAAAGGATACCGGATATAGCGGTCGATGGAGTTGCGGATCATCTCCATGAACATGCTCGCGATCACGTTGTCGTCGTGGCAGGTGATGAGCTCATGAAACCGGTAATTCAGCTTCTCGCATTCCATCGGATCCGTTGCATTCCTCTGCGCCTCGATCACCTCGGCTATCTGCCGGTAATCCTCTTCCGTCAGAAGCGGAGCACTGTTTTTCAGCTTCATGGCGGAGAGCATCGCGCGGATCTCCATCATGTCCAGAACATGATGCCTCTGAAGGATCTGGACGGTTGCGCCCTTGTTCGTTTTGATCTGAACAAGTCCGCGCGCCTCCAGTTTTCTCAGCGCCTCGCGCACCGGGATGGGAGAGACGGCCAGCATGGAGGAGATTTCATCCTGTTTCAGCTGCGTGCCGCCCTTCAGTTCGCCGCTGACGATCCCCTCTTTCAGAACCTGATAGACCCATTCCTGCGTAGCTCCCGTTCTGGGTCCGAGACGGTCCGCAATTTCTTTATAGTTCATGTTATGCCTCGATGTGTTGCTTTTTTGTGCAAACTCATTATAGTCTTTATGATTTTTATAGTCAAACCGAGCGTCAGCGGTTATGGTACATTTTCTCATAGTAAGCCTGGTATTCTCCCGAGACGATCGACTCCCACCATGACCGGTTGTCCATGTACCAGCGCACGGTTTTTTTCAGCCCGTCCTCGAACTTTGTCTCCGGCAGCCAGCCGAGCTCGGCATGGATCTTCGCGGGATCGATGGCGTACCGCAGGTCATGCCCCTTGCGGTCCGTCACGAACGTGATAAGGCTCTCCGGCTTTCCGACTTCTCTGCAGATCATCTTCACGATATCGATATTGCGCATCTCGTTGTGCCCGCCGATATTATAGACCTCGCCGGGAATCCCTTCCCGCACGATCAGATCGACCGCGCGGCAGTGATCCTCCACATACAGCCAGTCGCGGACATTGATCCCTTCCCCGTAGACGGGAAGCGGTTTGTCGCTCAGCGCGTTGATGATCATCAGCGGGATCAGTTTTTCGGGGAACTGATACGGTCCGTAGTTGTTGGAGCAGCGGCTGACCGTTACCGGCAGACCGTATGTGCGCCAGTAGGCCATGGCAAGCAGATCCGCAGCGGCTTTGGAACTGCTGTAGGGGCTGCTGGTATGGATCGGCGTTTCCTCCGTGAAGAGAAGATCCGGACGGTCGAGAGGCAGGTCCCCGTACACTTCATCCGTGGATACCTGATGAAACCGGCTGACGCCGTATTTCCTGGAGGCGTCCAGCAGCACGGAGGTCCCGATGATATTGGTCTCGAGAAAAATGCCGGGCGACTCAATGGAACGGTCCACATGGCTCTCGGCGGCAAAATTGACGACCGCGTCCGGCCGTTCGGCTTCGAAAAGCCGGAATATGCCTTCCCGGTCGCAGATGTCCGTTCTGGAGAAAAGGAAGTTTTCGTCCCGCATCACGGGTTCCAGCGTCGACAGATTCCCCGCATAGGTCAGCTTATCCACGCAGATGATCCGGTCTTCGGGATGGTATTTTCTCAGATAGTAGATAAAATTGGCGCCGATGAATCCCGCTCCGCCCGTCACAAGAATCCTCATACGATCTCCTCTTTCGCTATGGTCATCAAATACTGTCCGTAATCCGTCGCCTTCAGGTTCTCGCCCAGCGCGTACAGCTGTTCGGAAGTAATAAAACCGCGTCTCCAGGCAATCTCCTCAATACAGGAGATATACATGCCCTGTCTCGACTGTACCGTCTCGACAAACTCCGCCGCTTTCAGCATGCCGTTCGGCGTGCCGGTATCAAGCCATGCGAACCCGCGCCCGAGCAGGCAGACCTTCAGCTCCTTCATCTCGAGATACGCGTTGTTCACGGCCGTGATCTCGATCTCCCCGCGTTTGGACGGCTTGACGTTTTTCGCGATCTCCACGACGCGGTTGTCATAAAAATACAGGCCCGGGACCGCGTAACTGCTTTTCGGCTTTTCCGGTTTCTCCTCGATGGAGATCACGTTCCTGTCCCTGTCAAACTCGACGACGCCGAACTCCCTCGGGTCGCGGACGGGATATCCGAAGATCGTCGCCCCGGCAAGTTCCGAGCGAACTTCCCGCAGCATGTCCGAAAGGGACTGCCCGAAGAACACGTTGTCGCCGAGAACAAGGCAGACGCTGTCGTCCCCGATAAACTCCTCGCCGATGATGAACGCGTCGGCAAGCCCGCGCGGACGGTCCTGGACCCGGTACTCGAACCGCATGCCGATCGATGCCCCGTCTCCGAGAAGCTTCCGGTAGAGCGGCGTATCCTCGGGCGTGGAGATGATCAGCACGTCGCGGATATTGGCGAGCATCAGTACAGACAGCGGATAATAGATCATCGGCTTGTCATAGATCGGAAGCAGCTGCTTGGATACAGCCTTCGTCATAGGATATAGTCTTGAGCCGGCTCCTCCGGCAAGAATAATCCCCTTCATGCGTTTATCTCCTTTTGATAATCAGCTCGCAGATCCGTTCCGCGTCCTCCGCGGCAAGGTCCGCATAAAGCGGCAGCGTCAGGACATGCGCGGAAACATACTCCGCGACAGGCGTTTCCGACGCGCCGGTGCATTCTCTGTAGCATTCCACGCTGCTCGTCAGAGGATAGAAGTACTTCCTTGTGAAGATCTGATTTTCCGCCAGATAGGAATGAAGATCGTCGCGGTCATACGGTCCGTCAAGCACGACGGGGAAATACCCGTAATTTCTGACGAGCCCCGGCCGGTCGGCGCAGATCGAGATGCCTTCCCGCCCGGACAGTCTCTCCGTATAGATGTCGGCGATCGCTTTCCGTTTTGCGATCTCCTCCTGCAGATGGCGGAGGTTGCAGATCCCCATTGCCGCCTGGAACTCGTTCATCTTCGCGTTCCCGCCGGATCCGGCGATCTCTTCCGGTCCGCGGATCCCGAAATTCTTGACGTCGTCCAGCGGCTGCGTCAGCGCGTCGTCCGCATAGGAGACCATGCCGCCTTCGATCGTATGGAACACCTTCGTCGCGTGGAAACTGAACATGGACATATCGCCGAAAGACGCGGCGTTTTTCCCGTCCAGGGTCTCCCCGAACGCGTGCGCGGCGTCATATATCACCTTCAGGCCGTGTTTTTTTGCGACCGCTCCGATACGTTCCGTGTCGCAGAGATTCCCGTATACGTGGACCGGCAGGATCGCGCAGGTCTTCTCCGTGATCAGCGTCTCGATCTTTTCCGGATCCATCGTATAGTCCGATTCCCGGATATCGCAGAAGACCGGGGTCAGGCGGTTCCTGTGGATCGCGTGGGTCGTTGAAACGAAGGTGAACGGCGTCGTGATGATCTCCGCCCCGTCCGGAAATCCCATGGAAGCGATGGCTCCCTCCAGCGCCAGATGCCCGTTTGAAAACAGCGTGACATGCGGCACGCCCAGATATGCTTCCAGTTCCGCGCGGAACTGATCGTGTTTGGCGCCCATGTTGGTAAGCCATCTGCTGTCCCAGATGTCTCTGATTTCTTCGCAGTATTCGTTGAAATCCGGCATCGAGGACCGGGTTACCTGGATCATTCTTTTTCCTCTCCCTGTGATGGTTCTGACTGTCCGCTCCTTTTGAACCGTTTCAGAACGGACAGAATATATGCAAAGCTTTCATTGTGCGTCAGTTTTGATCCGACCACATATACCAGTATACCCAAAGGGATCTGAATCAGCAACAGAGCCCAGTCCTTCAGCGGCAGCAGACGGACCAAGGATACGATCAGGCACATGGCAAGCGTGAGCGCGATGTTCGGCAGCATGTCCAGGATCTGCCTTCCGTAGGAATAGCCGATCAGCTTCCTGTTCGGCCAGGAGTTGATCACCTGGCTGATCAGGCCTCCCGCCAGCAGGCTGAGCGCCATCACGAACGGTCCGAACCACATGGCTGCCGCCAGTATGGCCAGATCGACGGCCTTCTTCAGGATCTCCATCTTCAGAAACAGATCGCTTCTGCCCATCGCTTTCACGGCATTCAGATTCGCGATATGGAACGGAAGGAACGCGTAGGCGATGCAGAACACCCTGAGGAACGGAACGCACGGGACCCATTTCTCCGTCAGAACGATCCGCACGATGGACTCCGCGCATACCGCAAGACCGGCCAGGACCGGCATGATGACATAGGTGCTCAGCGTGATCGCGCGCATCGTCATGGCACGGACGCGTTCCGCTCTGTCCTGCTCCGCAGCCATCGCAGGCAGAAGCACGCTGTTGGTCGCCGTATTGATGTTGTTCGTCAGAAACTGCGGGATCTGTTCGCCCCTGTTGTAGAAAGCGAGATCCTCGTCGGTGTACATTTTCCCGATGATCAGCTGGCGGAGCCTTGTATAAACGGTCTCAAGGAGTTCCGAGGCCAGAAGTTTCCAGCCGTACGAGAAAAGGCCGCGGAGCCTTTCCCAGGAGAACATCCGCTTCGGCCGCCATCTGACCGTTGCCCAGAGGATGACCGTATCCATGGCCACGTTCAGAAGATGCTGCGCGACGATCGCCCAGACGCCGTAACCGGCGTAGGCCATATAGATGCCGACCACGGCGGCGCAGATCGTGCCGCCGAGCGTCGCGTAGAAGAAGCGCTTGAACAGCATGTTCCGCGACACGTACGCATGCTGGATATTCTTCACGCCGGACACGACGACCGTCAGGCTCATGACCCGGATCAGCGCGACCAGCTCCGGCTTTTTATAAAATGCCGCGATCAGCGGTGCGGCAAAAAAGATCAGCGCGTACAGAACAAGGCACATGCACACGTTGAAATAAAAGACCGAGGAGAAATCCAGATCGTCCGCGTTCTTCTTCTGGATCAGCGCGTTTCCGAGACCGCTGTCGACGAACACGTCCAGTATGCTGGTAAACACAAGCACGATCGCGATCGTTCCGTATATGCCGGGATCCAGAAGGCGCGCAAGCACAAGGGATACGATGAACGTGACCCCTTGGGCTCCGCAGCGTTCCAGAAAACGCCACAGCAGATTGGAAAGCACCCTGTTCCCGCCTACCGGTTCCGTATCTTTTCCCTCCATGTCACGAGAAACGGCAGATACCGCTTCATCAGGATAACGGTCCTCTCCCTCGCGGAGAGAGACCGGAATATGCCCCTGTACGGTTCCTTCATCGCTTCGGCGTATTTCTCCTCCGCGCAGAGGATCTTGAATTCCTGAGACCGCTGCGTCTCCCCGATGACCGTGTGATATTTCCCGTCCGTTTCCCTGTCCAGAATATTCAGCATCTCGATCAGCTTCTTCGAAAGGGCGATCTTCTTCTCCCGGTTCCCGCGCATTCTCGCCGTCCAGGATCCGGATGACATATAACGGTACACCGCCATGCAGTCGCTCAGATAGAGCATCCCGCCGCGGAGCGCTCCGTGGATCTGCGTCGTGTAATCGTTATGGAAAAACCGTCTGAATTCCGGAACGTCATCATCGAGCGTTCTGCGGAACATCAGCGATGCGGAAGCGACGAAGCCGCCGCCCAGGCGGATGACTTCCTCCGGGCTGAAGATCCTGTCCCGGTCGCTGGGCGCGATCTGCCCGGTACGGACGCCGTCCTGCTCCTCGTATGCGGCATGGGCGGAAATGTCCACTTCCGGATGCGCCTCCATGGCGTCAAACTGCTTCTGCAGCTTATACGGGTCGGTCCAGTAATCATCTCCCTCGCAGATCGCGAGATACTTTCCCCTTGCCTGCGGATACAGACAGTCCAGATCCGTGTAAACGCCCTTGGAATACTGGTTCTCCCGCTGCAGGATCGCCCGGATCAGGCCCGGATACCGTTCCATATACTCTCTGACGATGTCCGCCGTCCCGTCCGTGGAAGCGTCATCATGCACGACGACTTCAAACGGAAAGTCCGTCTTCTGCATCACAAAACCGTCCAGCGCGGACCGGATGTAGGGAAGGTGGTTATAGGTCTCGCAGACGACGCTGACCATGATTCCGTTTTCAGCTGGTTCCGCCATTTGCTACTTTCTCCTGTAAAGCACAAGTGTGCCGCAGTCCAGTATCTCTTCGAACTCGTCGGTCGTAAATCCCGCCGCGTCGGAGCATTCGTCGATATGCAGGTAATAATCCGCGACCGCAGTGTCTCCCGCGGTATGAATCGTCAGCCTTCCGGTATTCTGAAGCAGGGCACGGTACTGATTGCACTGGATCACGCTGTCCTCCGGCACATGTTCCTGGATGTACCGGTACATCTCCACCGCGTTTTTGGAGTACGCGTACTTGCCGTGCGCCTGCCAGTTCCCCCCGCTCCGGACAGCTTTTGCCGCGAGCGGCAGGACCGCGTACAGGGTCAGGCAGACGGCAAGGATCCGCACGGCTGTCCGGCGGAATCGCGTCTTTTTCCTTTCTTCCGCCCGGAACGCCTTCTGAACGAGGTCCGCGCAGGCTTTCGCGCCGAACGCCGCGTACATCAGAAAGAGCGGAAGAAGATTGACGATATACCGGATCCACTGGTTGTGCGCCAGCATGCATGTCCCGAGAAAACTTCCCAGCATATATACCGTCAGATACAGGTTCTGCCTTTTGAATCCGTCCCTGACGGTCCCGATCCCGAACAGGATCAGGACGGCCCAGATCGCAAGATCAACGGCAACTTTGCTGAAGGACCGTCCGCCGCCCTTCCCGTGGAACAGGACGTCGTGCAGCCATTCGTGCATCGCCTCGTAATAGATCCGGATATTCCTGAAAACCCCTTCCAGCGAGCCCTTCGTCAAATCCGACGCGCCGGATGTCGCCGCTTTCAGGATCAGGGTGTCCGACACAAAAACCAGAAGAAGGAATACGGCGTACGGAATGAGCGAAAGGAGATCCTCCGGCTTCAGTTTTTCCTTTCTGCGGTAGACCAGGCGGTCCATCGCCTGACCGAAAAGCACGCAGAGCAGAACGACGATGCCGTTCAGCCTGACCTCGTAGTTGTACCAGAACAGAAAGCCGAGCAGGATCCCGTACAGGATCCTGGGACGCACGGCGCGCTGTTCCCACAGTTTTTCCGCGGTAAGGAAACACGCGAAGCACATCGCAGTAAAGACGATTTCCGTGAGGATGCTGTTCGTATATTCCGTGATCCTCGCACAAGCCGCGAACGCCACCGTGAGCAGCATGGAAACGGTCATGCCGAATCTTTTTCTCATCAGCAGATAGAACACAAAAACGAAGACGCCGAGAAACAGCAGATTCGGAAGCTTATAGTAAACGATGGAGGAAAAATCCGTCCTGTCGTATCCCGCGGCGCCGCATACCGCGGCAAGAAGCAGCGGGTATCCCCAGACATAGACATGCTCCTGCCCGTAATCCACCCTCGGATCGAGCCGGTGATGGAGCGCATAGTTCAGGGAAACCTGTTCCTCGAACCTGCCTTCTGCGAGCGCGGTCCCTTCCAGAAGGTATGCGGCAAAGTCGTCGCCCCAGTTGTGCTGGCAGTTCAGCAGGGTGCCCGTCAGCAGAACGACTGCGAGCGCCAGCGCCAGAGCGATCAGGATATCCCGTTTTTTCCCGCTCAGTTGTTTCAAATCTTTCCTCCGGTCACAGCTGGACTTCCAGGATTTGATGCCGGTTCTCCCGTTCGCTTTCCGGCGGGAGCTTCATGTAGTCATGATAGATCGCGCGGAGATACCCGTCGGAATCTCCCGGACACTGGAAAAGCGTTCCTTCAAACGGCAGATGCGTCCAGGTATCAAAGCAGGATCTCGGCACGGCCCACCCTCCGTACACCCTGCAGCCGCTCTGGGCGTACAGGTATTCGGAGCCGGTCCCGTTGTATTCCCTGCAGACCTCGTCATAGGTCCGGACCAGCCTGTCGCGGTCATAGAATTTCATCGCGACCGTCAGCAGTCCGTAGGAAAACTGTTTCAGAAGCTTCACCGGGGCGCTCCCGTCGAACGAGTTCCCGATTCTGTAGCCGCATTTGGCGAACAGCATCCTTCTC
Source organism: Clostridia bacterium (assembly GCA_017556125.1). Next base: position 15,598 of record JAFZCW010000004.1, read on the forward strand.
AGTCTTCTGTGGCGTCTGCCCTGATCCTTCCGCTCCGCCTCGCCGTCCGGCAGCACGTCATACGGGAACAGATCGATGAAAATCCCGTCCTGCGCGCCGGAATTCTCCGCCACCGCCTCAACGAGCTTCGTATTCTTTTTCCGTACCTTGGCAAAGGCGCACCCGTAATTCGGATCGTTGAACATTGTCTGCAGATAATATCTTTCGCCGAGCACGGCCGGCGCCTCCGCAAGGAAGCGGTCAAAGTCCTCCCGCAGCATCCCGAGATCCATGTCGTCATCCCACGGAATGAATCCCTTGTGGCGGACCGCTCCGAGAAGCGTGCCCGCGTCAAGGAAGTAATCGATCTTCAGGAGCTCGCAGACCCGCTTCACTTCGAGCGCGATCTCCAGCTGGGCCATCTGCACCTTCCGCAGCAGTTCGCGGTCCATCAGCTTTTCCTCCAGACCATGCGGTCTACGATGCCCGTGTAGGACTGAATGATCTTCACGACTTTCGTGCTGACGTTCTCGTCCAGATAATCCGGTACGGGCAGTCCGAACTCCCCGTTCTCATACAGCGCGACCGCGGTCTCCACTGCCTGCAGAAGGCCCTTCCCGTCAATGCCGGCCAGAACGAACCCGCCCTTGTCCAGCGCCTCGGGCCGTTCCGTGGATGTCCGGATGCAGACAGCGGGGAACGGGAGTCCGACAGATGTGAAAAAGCTGCTCTCTTCCGGCAGCGTCCCGCTGTCGGATACCACGCAGAACGCGTTTATCTGAAGGCAGTTGTAGTCGATGAATCCCAGCGGTTCGTGGCGGATCACCCTCGGATCCAGTTCGAATCCGCTCTCCTCCAGTTTCTTCCTGCTTCTGGGATGGCAGGAATACAGCACGGGCATATCATACCGTTCCGCGAGGGAATTGACCGCGCGGAACAGGGAAAGAAAGTTCTTTTCCGTATCGATGTTCTCCTCCCGGTGCGCCGAGAGCAGGATATATTTCTTTTTCTCCAGGCCGAGCGTTCCGAGGATGCCGCTGTTCCGGATCTCCTCCAGTTTCCCGTGAAGGACTTCCGCCATCGGCGAACCCGTGACATACGTTCTCTCCTTCGGCAGGCCGCACTCGGCAAGGTAGCGTCTCGCGTGTTCCGAATAGGCGAGATTGACGTCCGAAATGATATCGACGATCCTTCTGTTCGTCTCCTCCGGCAGGCATTCATCCTTGCAGCGGTTTCCGGCCTCCATGTGGAACACCGGGATGTGGAGCCGCTTCGCCCCGATGGCGGAAAGACAGCTGTTGGTGTCCCCCAGGACCAGAACGGCGTCCGGTTTCGTTTCGCTCATCAGGTCGTACGATGCGGCGATGATGTTTCCCATGGTCTGTCCGAGCGTGTCGCCGACAGCGTTCAGCGTCACGTCCGGTTCATCCAGATCGAGATCGCGGAAAAAGATCCCGTTCAGCGTGTAATCGTAATTCTGCCCGGTATGCACAAGAAGGGTGTCAAAGTACTGCCGGCATTTTTTGATCACCGCGGAAAGCCGGATGATCTCGGGCCTTGTCCCGACGATGATCATCAGTTTCAGTTTCCCGTTGTTCCGAAAGGAAGCGCTCATCTTCTTATACCTCTTCTCTGAAAGTATCCGGCTTCTCCGGATCGAAATGTTCGTTCGCCCACATGATCGTTACCAGATTCTCGGTCTCGCTCAGATTCACGATCTCATGCGTATATCCCGGGAGGATCATCACTTCCTCCGGCTCGTCTCCCGACACGAAGGTCTCGATGACCGTGTCGGAACCGATCTTCCGCTGGCGGATCAGCCCGCGGCCGGAGACCACGATGAAGATCTCCCACTTGCTGTTGTGCCAGTGCATGCCCTTGGTGATCCCCGGTCCCGAAACGTTGACGGAAATCTGTCCGCCGCGTTCCTGCTTCAGAAGCTCCGTAAAGCTCCCTCGCGCGTCGCATTTCTTTTCCGGGCGGAAAGACACCCTGTCTTCAGGCAGGTAGGACATGTACATGGAAAAAAGCTTCTTTTCAAAGGACCCGTCCGGGAGCTCCGGCATGCGGAGCGTTTCCGGAAAAGCCGCAAACCGGTGCAGGCAGTCCGCGATATGGCCGAGCGTCGCCCGGTGGGTGACCGGTACGCGGCAGAACTTCCCTTCCGGATCCGGAACGGGATCGGTTCCCGCATATCCGCAGCGTACCGCCTTCCCCTCAAGCAGGTCCAGCATGGATGAGACCAGATCGTCGATGTACAGCAGTTCCAGCTCGGTGTCCGGATTATCGATCCGGATCGGCATCCCGTTTGCGATGTGATGGCAGAATGTCGCGACGGCGGAATTGTAGTTCGGCCTGCTCCATTTTCCGAACAGGTTCGGAAAACGGAAGACAAACGCCTGCGCTCCCGTTTTCTCCGCGTAACGGAAGAGCTCCTCCTCCGCAGCCAGTTTGGAAGCGCCGTACACGGATCCGGCGTATCTTCCGGTCAGCGAGGCCTGTATGGAGGACGCCAGCATGACGGGGCAGCGGTTTCCTTCCCTTTCGAGAAGCGAGAGCAGACCGCCCGTAAACGCGTGGTTGTCCTTCTCAAAGTCGTCCGGATCCTCCGGTCTGTTCGCGCCGGCCAGATCGAACACGAATCCGCAGTTTCTGCAGGCGGAAACAAGTTCCTCCGCGGAGGAATCTTTATCGAAAAGATACAGATCCCCTATGCTGAGTCCCGGTCTCGTCCGGTCGAATCCGTCCCGGATGTTTTTCAGCGCCCATGTCAGGTTCGTCCCGACAAATCCCTTCGCTCCGGTTATCAGAATGTCCATGGCATGCTTTCCTTCTGTTTATTTCCCGAACCCTTCCAGTTCCTCCCGGATATACGGAAGGGTGAGGAGTTTGTCCATCACCTGGCGGCGGTCAAGGATCTGCGTCGTGTTGGAATTGAATTCCTTCAGAATGTTGCGGTCCCGGTCGCCTTTGGAAAAATACTTGTCGTAATTGAGGTCGCGCTTGTCGCAGGGCACCCTGTAGAAGGCGCCCATGTCGATCGCATGCGCGCACTCCTCGTTCGTCAGAAGCGTTTCATACATCTTCTCGCCGTGCCTGACGCCGATCAGCCGGATCCTGCTGTAATCGCCTCCGAACAGTTCACAGACCGCTTCCGCAAGCGTGCGGATCGTACAGGCCGGCGCCTTCTGCACCAGAATATCCCCGTGGGTCCCGTGCTCGAACGCAAACAGCACCAGATCGACCGCTTCCTCGAGCGACATGATAAATCTCGTCATATCCGGATTCGTTACCGTGATGGGCTGCCCGTTCCGGAGCTGATCGATCCACAGCGGCACGACGGAACCGCGGCTGCAGAGAACGTTCCCGTATCTCGTGCAGCAGATCCGGGTCTTTTCCTCGGATACGGTCCTGGCTTTCGCGACCACGACTTTTTCCATCATGGCCTTGCTGGTCCCCATGGCATTGACCGGATACGCCGCCTTGTCCGTCGAAAGACAGATCACGGAACGGACCCCCGCGCGGATCGCCGCGGTCAGCACGTTGTCGGTCCCGATCACGTTGGTCCTGACTGCCTCCATGGGAAAGAATTCGCAGGAGGGCACCTGTTTCAGCGCCGCGGCGTGAAAAATGAAGTCGACGCCGTGCATGGCGTTTTCAATGGAGGCGATATCCCGCACGTCCCCAATGTAGAACTTGATCTTTTCCGAGGTTTCCGGATTTTTGGCCTGATAGTAATGGCGCATATCGTCCTGCTTCTTCTCGTCCCTGGAGAAGATGCGGATCTCGGATACATCCGTTTCGAGAAACCGGTTCAGCACCGCGTTTCCGAAACTTCCCGTTCCTCCCGTTATCAGCAAAGTTGCGTGGTCAAAAGCAGACATTCCTTTTTCCCGGCCTTTCTGTGATTTGTATCAGGGCGGACATCTTCCGCCCGGTGTTTATGAATCTTCTTCCGGACTCTTCCGCCTGCCCGGCAGGAAGCGTCCGATCAGCTGCGTCACCATTTTCTTCTCCTCTGCGTTCAGCGCGAACAGCCAGAGAATGACGATGTACAGGACCGCGATCACGGCGATCTTGATCAGGAGCCAGAGCACGCCGCGGTCTCCGATCACGGAGGAAAGCACCCTGCCCGCCGCGCACGTCACGAGGATCGGGATGCTCATCCGGATATAGCAGTC
>JAFZCW010000020.1 GCA_017556125.1 Clostridia bacterium
CCGAAGCGTTTCAGAATCAGGGTATTACGACACTCGGAGACTATTTTAATCTGACGATCGTCTCCGTCGTTATCAACATTTTTTCTCTGCTGATCATTTTTACGGCGGTCCGGGTCGTTCTCGGCGTCATCATCCAGAGCATCGAATACGGCCGGAACGGTTTCCCTTCGCTCGCCCGCGGCGACGGTCTGATCGGCGCAGGCATCGGCCTGCTTCAGGGCGTGCTGATCCTCTTCGCGATCTTTCTGGTCATGCCGATCTGCCTGACCGTCCTGCCGAAGCTCTATGAATTCGTGTCGGAATCATTTTTCGGAAACTTTTTCTATAAGGCAAATCTCCTTCTTTATCTGATTCCCGGACACTAGGATCCGCTAATTCTTCAGATAGTCCATGACAATGATCGTCCGCTTCTCCGGCAGCGTTTCTTTGCTGACGGAAATGTGCGAAGCGTTGACGATGTCCTTTTTCCATTTGTTCCCTGCCGCTTTCAGAAATGTCGTGACCCCGGCGATCTTGAAAGACAGGACGTCTGTCATGTAGTGCATCGGCACCAGTATCTTCGGGTTCAGCTTTTCCGCAACGGAAAGCGCGCCGGCGGCGTCGACCGTAAAGGTCCCGCCGACCGGAATGAACAGGATGTCCGGCTGTCCGATCGCTTCCGCCGTTTCGTCCCGGAGTTCCGTTTCGCCGAAATCGCCCATATGCACAAGCCGGAGCCCGTCCGCCTCAATACAGAAGACCGCGTTCTCTCCTCGAAGTTCTCCCTCCTTATCGTCGTGGAACGTCTTGACGGTGTAGATCCTTACGTCTCCGATCTTCAGGTCCGTTCCGCTTTCCATAACCGCGGGGGAACCGCTGGCCGCATCCGTATAGCCGTGGTCAAAATGCGAATGACTGACCGTAATGCAGTCGCACCGGATATTCTTCAGCGTATAACCTGTCGAGGGATCGCACGGATCCGTCAGGATGCGCATCCCGGAATCCGTGGCGATCAGGAAACAGGAATGTCCATAGTATTGAATTCTCATTTTTACTTCCTCCGTTTATTCACTGTATAAAAGCCTCAGGGCTGTTCTTCCGATGTCCCCGCATTTCGCGATCAGGTTCTGCCGCTCCGAAGCAGGAAGCTGCCTCCCTATCGTCAGCAGAGCGTCTTCCGCCTGCTTCCTCGCTGATTGCGTTGCATCCGAGTATGCCGTCCAGCAAAGAAGAAGCGCGCGCCGGACAGATTCGTCATCCGGGCAGCCGCGGGAGGGATATCTCGCCAGCATTTTCATTCTGTAGTAGCAAAAAGACTCCCCTTCCGCCCGGTCTGCGGCAGGCAGGGCGGTTTTCGCAGCGAGATCGTACAGCTCTCCGGACAGATCAAACAGAAGCCATCCCCTGCTCCCCCTGACCCGGGACAGGAGCTTCGCCCCAAAGACAGCCGGAAATATGTCGAGACACGTGTTCAGGCTCTCAGCCTCCGAAGACGCGTCCGAACCCGTGCGGACCAGCACCGAGCAGGAAACTGCCGCTTCTTTCGCCGGGATGCAGATCTGTCCGTCGCCGGCTTCCATATGAAGGCCTCTTCTGATCCCTTCCCGGACCGAGGCGCGAATTTCGCAGATCAGATCCGTCATCGCTGCGTCCATTATTCTCAGTCTGCATTGACACAGGCAGAAAAACTCTCCTACAATTATACTATATTCAGACACCCGGTCGACAAGCATTCACGGATCGGGGCAGACGTTTTTTGGGGGTGTGATTATGCAGCAGGAGCGGCAACTGCATTATGGACTGATTGTCCGGATATACGGGGACGAAAAATGCTTCGGTCCCGGCATCGCCCAGTTATTGGAATGTGTGCAGAAAACCCATTCCCTCCGGCAGGCCGCGGCCAGCATGAACATGGCCTACAGCAAAGCGTGGCGGATCGTGAAAACGGCGGAAGAGACGCTGGGATTTAAACTTCTGACCTCCGTCACGGGAGGAAAAGGCGGCGGCGGAGCCGACCTCACGACGGAAGCCCTGAACTTTCTTCAGCGGTTCCGCGAGTTCGAATCCGCCATCCGGTCCTATGCCGACGAGGCCTTTGTTGAATTTTTCAGCTGAAAAGGGGAAATAAAATGTTCTTTACTAAAATGCACGGTCTGGGAAATGATTTTCTCGTCATAGACGGGCGCGCGCTCCCGGACAGTACGGATTATGCATCGATGGCCGTCCGTATGTGCCACCGCAACACCGGAATCGGAGCGGACGGCATTCTGGTCGTGAGAAACAGTGAAACGGAAGATATCCGTATGCAGATTTTCAACAGCGACGGGAGCGAGGCGGAGATGTGCGGAAACGGTATCCGCTGTTTCTGCAAGTATGTCTACGATTCCGGCATCGTTCCCAAGACACATATGACCGTGGAAACGCTCGCCGGCCGCGTCTGTCCGGAACTGGTCTCCGAGGGCGAATACGCCGGACAGGTCCGCGTGGATATGGGCGTTCCGCATCTTCAGTGCGAGGAGATACCCGTGTCCGGAACCGGTCTGTGCGTCGACCGCGAGCTGGAAGTCCTTGGAACAACGGTCCGCGTCACGTCCGTTCTTGTCGGCGTTCCGCACACGATCGTATTCGTGAACGATCTTTCCGATCTTGACATCTCCCGGTTCGGCGACGCTATCGAGCACGCGCCGATCTTCCCGAAGCGCACCAATGTGAATTTTGTCCACGTCATCGACAGAAACACGATCGAGATGCGCACCTGGGAACGCGGCTGCGGAAGAACGCTGTGCTGCGGAACAGGGGCAAGCAGCTCTCTTGTCGCCTGCGTACTCAATGACAAAACGGAGAAATCCGTCACTGTCAGAATAGAACTCGGCGAGCTGCATATTGACTGGGATCCCTCAGATCACGTGTTCATGACCGGTCCCGCCGCCGTGATCTGCACCGGAAACTTCTGATCCGTTTTCTCTGCCAGTGAACGTATATGATTTCGACAAAACCATCTACCACGGGGACTGTTCCGCTGACTTCATCCGCTTCCTTCTGAAAAAGCGGCCGTTCCTCTCCGTTTATGTCCTGCGCTTCGTCCTCGCGTACGGTCTATATAAGCTCGGCCTGACAAGCAAAACCAAAGCGAAGCAGGCTCTGTTCCGTATGTTCGGAAAAATCCCGTCGATGGAGGACCACGTGCAGGATTTCTGGGCGGCCAATCTGAAAAAAATCAAAAGCTGGTATCCCGGGATTCACAGGGAGGACGATATCGTCATCTCGGCGTCCCCGGAATTCCTGGTGCTTCCGGCGTGCCGTGCTTTGAACATTTCTCACGTGATGGGTTCCCCTGTCGATATGCATACAGGCAGCTATACGGGGCAGAACTGCAGCGGTTCGGAGAAACCGCTCCGGTTCCGCGAAAAGTTTCCGGATGGCGAGATCGACAATTTCTTCTCGGATTCCCGGAAAGACGCCCCCTTGGCGGAAATCTCCCGGCAGGCATATCTCGTAAAAGGTGACAATTTCTTCCCTTGGCATTCACATTAATGCCTTTTTGAAACATCCCGCATATGCTATAATTAATAGGTTAATCCGCTTGAAACAAGCGTTCAGAGAGGTTTTTTCCCCATGAGTTTTTTCGACAGTCTTCTGGGAAATACGAGCGAGAGCAGGCTGAAAAAGCTGCGTCCTTATGTTGCGAGAATCAATTCCCTGGAATCTGACATCAAACGGCTCAGCGACGCTGAACTGCGCGGAAAGACGGCGCAGTTCAAGGAACGTCTGAATAACGGCGAAACGCTGGACGACATCATGTGCGAGGCGTTTGCCGTCGTCCGCGAGGCCGCCGTCCGCACAATCAATATGCGGCACTTTGACGTACAGCTGCTCGGCGGCATGGTCCTGCATCAGGGCAGGATCGCCGAAATGAAAACAGGCGAAGGAAAAACGCTGGTCGCTACGCTTCCTTCCTATCTGAACGCTCTGAACGGGAAAGGCGTTCATGTCGTCACCGTGAACGATTACCTGGCGCACCGCGACGCGCAGTGGATGGGAAAGATCCACCGCTTCCTCGGATTGAACGTCGGCTGCATCGTGCACGAACTGGACAGCGCGGAACGCCGCGCTGCGTACGCCGCCGATATCACATACGGAACGAACAACGAGTTCGGATTCGATTATCTGAGAGACAATATGGTCGTCTACCGCGAGCAGATGGTACAGCGCGAGCTTGAGTATGCAATCGTTGACGAGGTCGACTCCATCCTGATCGACGAAGCGCGGACGCCTCTTATCATCAGCGGCATCGGGGAAGCCTCCTCGGAAATGTATGAGAAAGCGGACCGGTTCGTTCAGAAGCTTCACCGCGGCGCCAACCTGGTACAGCAGAGCAAGGCGGATTACCTGATGGGTGAAGAAATCCCCGAGGACGGCGATTACCAGTGCGACATCAAACGGCGCACCGTGCAGCTTACCGCGCAGGGCATCCGCAAGGCGGAGCAGTATTTCGGGATCGATTCCCTCGCCGATCCGGACAATGCCGAACTGAACCACTATATCCTCCAGGCGCTGCGCGCAAGATCCCTCTTCGTCCGCGACCGGGACTATGTCGTTCAGGACGGCCAGGTCATCATCGTCGACGAGTTCACCGGCCGCCTGATGATCGGCCGTCGGTACAACGAAGGCCTGCACCAGGCACTCGAAGCCAAGGAGGGTGTCAAGGTCGAGCATGAAAACAGAACGCTCGCGACCATCACGTTCCAGAACTATTTCCGCATGTTCAAAAAACTGGCGGGAATGACCGGTACCGCAAAGACGGAAGAATCGGAATTCATGGATATCTATGACCTGGACGTTGTGGAGATCCCGACCAACATGCCGATGATCCGGGAGGATCAGAACGATGTTGTATACTCAACGGAAGAGGGCAAGTTCCGCGCGGTCATCCGGGAGATCGAAGAATACCACGCGAAGGGTCAGCCGGTTCTGGTCGGCACGATCTCCGTAGAGAAAAGCGAATACCTTTCACAGCTTCTGAAGCGTAAGGGGATCCGGCACGAGGTCCTGAACGCCAAATACCACGCCAAGGAGGCGGAAATCGTCGCCCAGGCGGGCAAACTGAATCAGGTCACCATCGCGACCAACATGGCCGGCCGCGGAACGGACATCCTTCTCGGCGGCAACCCTGATTTTCTGGCGAGGCGTGCGCTCCGTCAGGACGGCATGGAGGAAGACCTTATCGAAGAGGCGACCGGTCATGCCGATACAGACGACGAAGAGATCCTTGCCGCAAGGGCAAAGTACAAGTCCTATTACGATCAGTTCTCCGCGGAGGTAAAGCTGGAGCACCAGAAGGTGGTCTCTCTCGGCGGTCTTCATATCATCGGAACGGAACGGCATGAGAGCCGCCGTATCGACAATCAGCTCCGCGGCCGTGCCGGCCGTCAGGGCGATCCCGGCAGCACCCGGTTTTACGTGTCTCTCGAGGATGACCTGATGCGCCGATTCGGGGCGGACCGCGTTTCCGGTATCATGGAAAAACTGAATCCGGATGATGACGTCCCGATCGAGGCAAAGATCATTTCCAAGCAGATCGAAAGCGCCCAGAAGAGGGTTGAATCCAGCAACTTTGAGATCCGTAAAAACGTTCTCCGCTACGATGACGTCATGAACAAGCAGCGCGAGATCATCTACGGGCAGCGCAGGCGCGTGCTCATGGGTGAAAATGTCCATGACAGCATTCTGGACATGCTCCACTCTTCTCTGGATTCCATACTTGACACGTTCGCAAGCTCCCATGCTCCTTCGGACGCGTGGGATCTGGCCGCCCTTTCCAATGAGGTCTGCGATCTCTGCTTTATCCCGAGGGAACCTCTCTTCTCAAAAGAGGAAATCATGTCCATGCGGCACGAAGACGTTCGCGCCCGCATCTATGAGATCGCGGAAAAACGGTACCAGGAAAAGGAAGAGGAGATCACCACAGAAGGCGGCGACATGAGAGAGGTGGAACGCGTCGTCCTCCTGCGGACCGTCGATTCGCACTGGATGGATCATATCGACGCCATGGACCAGCTCAAGCAGGGAATCGGCCTCCGAGCATACGGTCAGCGGGATCCCGTCAACGCATATACCGCGGAAGGTTTTGAAATGTTTGACACGATGGTGGAAGAGATCCGCGAACAGACAGCAAAGACCATTTTCCGGATTTCAGTCAGGAAAACGCCCGTCAAGCGCGAACAGGTTGCAAAACCGGTTGACACGCCTTCAGAAAGCGGAAACAAACCTGTCCGGAAGAATTCCAAAGCACAGGTCGGAAGGAACGATCCCTGCCCCTGCGGCAGCGGGAAGAAATACAAGAATTGCTGCGGCAAGGGGAGGTAACACATGGTCGTTTTGGACGAATACAAGCAGAAGATCCAGGAGCAGAAAGCGCTTCTGCAGGAATCCGGCGCTTCTCTGAAGCCGGATGAGCTGAGCAGCGAGCTGAAGGAACTGCAGAGCCAGATGAGCGCACCGGATTTCTGGAACGATATCGAATCCGCCAACAAAATCAACCAGAGAGCAAAGCTTCTGGAGAACAAGCTGAAGCGGTATGAAAAGCTGGTCTCCGCGGGAGAGGATCTCGACACGCTCGTTGAGATGGCGGAAGAAGAAAATGACGAGTCTCTTGTGGAAGAGCTGAAGACCGAACTGGCCTCCTTTACCGACAAAGTCCAGGCGCTGCGTCTCGAGATGCTTCTGAAGGGACCGTACGACGGGACAAACGCCATCCTTTCGCTGCATGCCGGCGCAGGCGGAACGGAAGCGCAGGACTGGACCGAAATGCTGTACAGAATGTACACGAGGTATTGTGAGTCCCGCGGTTGGGTCGTAAAAGAAATCGATCTGCTGGACGGAGAAGACGCGGGCATCAAATCCGTAACATTCGAGGTTTCCGGCGAAAACGCGTACGGTTATCTGAAAGCGGAAAAGGGCGTGCACCGTCTGGTCAGAATCTCCCCTTTCGACTCGAACGCGAGGCGCCATACCTCTTTCGCATCTCTGGACGTGACCCCGATTTTTGATGACGACGCCTCTGATGTCAAGATCGAACCGGACGACCTCCGCATCGATACTTACCGTTCGGGCGGAGCAGGCGGGCAGAATGTCAACAAGGTCTCTTCCGCAATCCGCATCACGCATATTCCGACCGGCATCGTCGTGCAGTGTCAGAACGAGCGCAGCCAGCTGCAGAACAAGGAAATGGCCATGCGCATTCTGCGAGGCAAACTCGTTGAGCTTCAGGAGCGCGAGCGCGAGCAGCAGATGGCGGATATCAAGGGAATCATGAAAAAGATTGAATGGGGCAGCCAGATCCGCTCCTATGTCTTCCAGCCCTATACACTGGTAAAGGATCACAGGACCGGTGTGGAGAACGGCAATATCCAGGCTGTCATGGACGGTGACCTTGACGCGTTTATCAGTGCCTATCTCGTACAGTCCTGAGGCATTCCGAACGGAAAAAGAATTATAAAAATGATAAACCTCCCGGGAAGTCCGTAAACACGGCTGTTTCCGGGAGGTTTTGTCAGCATCTCACTTAACGGGAAGCCCTCAGTCCCGTTTTTTCCTTCCGCTCAGAAGCAGCACGGCGGCAGCAGCAAAAGCAATCACCGCCCCTCCGCCGGCAAGATACGCAAGCCGCATGATGGGATCGGTCTGTTTCGGGCTCTCTTCCGGTATTTCCGGCGTAGCCTGAACCTGCATCCGAGGCGTCTCCGTCGGTTCCGGCGTCGGCTCGGGTGACGGGGTCGGTGTTTCCGGAATCCACGGGGTGATGCCCGCTTCCGGAACGATTTCGGAATCCGCGGGGGTGATCCCTCCGTTCTCCACCGTCACAAAGGCTTTCGTCTGTCCGGTTCCGTTTTCCCCGTCAAACCGGGACGCCCTCGCTTCCGAAACGAGAACGGCCGTACCGGTATCCTGCAGCGCGGCAAAGGTGAGATTGACCGCCGTTCCGTTTCCTTCCTCCAGCCCTTCGGCGGAAGCATACGCAAACCGGATAATGCCGGGAGTTTCGGTGTTGAACGCATAGATCCCTCCGGCAAGCAGGTCACCCGGCGCCGCGTCGGCAAGCATAACCGCATGCGCATCGTACCAGATGTCGAACTGAACGGAATCCATTCCTCTGCAGTTGGACAGGGAAACCGTGACAGCCGCCTGGCCGTCTGACGCGATCGCCGTATTGCTGACTTTGATCCCGATCTCATCTTCTCCCAGCGCACGGGAAACCGGCACAAGCAGGAGCAGCAGGATCAGGATACCGACGGTTGTTCTTTTCCTCAGGTATTTCATTTCATTCCCGGCCTCAGGTTTTATTATCACAGGAAAACGGAACGTATCTGAGCCCCGGCCCCGCATTCTTTCTGGCACGTATCAGAACAAGCCTCGGGACCGCTTCCCTTCCAGGAACAAACCGGATGAGTTTCGGTTCAAAGTGTGCGCTCCGCAGCAGGACGAATATGTCGCACAGTTGCTCCGCAGGATAGCACAGGTATAGATCTCCCCCGTTTTTTACCAGTCTGGACGCCGCTTTCAGAAAAAGTTCCGGATCGTCTCCCGCATGCCGTGCATCCGCGCGAAGCGCATTTCCGCTTCTGTCTCCGGATGCAAAATATGGGGGATTGCATACGGCCGCGGTAAACGCGCCTTCGCCGAAAAAAGCCGGCGCGTCCGCGACGTCCATCGCATAGAAGGGGATATCCTGACCGTTCAGCGATGCGGACTCCCTCGCAAGGGCACAAAGCGTTTCGTGCTTTTCGATTCCCGTAAAGGAAGCCCCGCTCTTTGCCTGCCCTAATACGGAAAGAATCCCCGTTCCGCTTCCGAGATCGGCCACACGGTCATTCTTCTTCAACTGAAGAAAATTGACCAGCAGCACGGAATCCTCGGTGAAACAGGGATAATCCGTATCCTGAACAAGGATCAGTCCGTTGTACTGAAGATCATCGTAGCGTTTCATCAGTCGGCGTTCAAAGCGTTGGAGACCGACTTCGCGAGAGATTTTATCGCTTCGACAGAAATAGGATCCCTCAGTCCGTTTTCTGTTGTGATCGTCCGGAACTTGCTGTTTGCGGGACGGCAGAGAATCGTAAGATATACATCCCTCGCCGCGTCGAAATCCTTCTCCGAAAGTTCCCATATCTCCAATGCGGCGATCATGCTGACCGCATAGCTGATATAGTACATCGGCGACTGGAACGAATGCGGAATCGCCGCCCATTCGCTCCCAGTATAGCCGTAGAGCGAGGCGAATCCGTACTCCTCCGCCAGCTCGTAATACATGCTGTTCATTTCTTCCAGCGTCATGTCCGGATTCTCATATACCCGCTGCTGGAACTCATCTTCCATGCAGCCCGAAATAATCGAGTAAAGGCCGTCGATCAGCTGGTCTTTCCGTTCACTGGCAGCCATGTTGCCGAAAAGGCGGTCATAATAGTGCGTCATCAGCAGTTCGAGCGCCTGCGAATCGATTTCCGCTATATCCAGCGGATCGCTGACATTCCAGCCGTATTCCTGCATATAGTAGAAGTTCGCAAAATGACCGGATTCATGGATAATCGTTTTTGCGCTCCGGATCTTTCCTTCATACTGCGTGAAGATAAAGGGAGCATGATAATCCGAAAGGAATGTCGTAAAACTGGTCTCCATTTTCTTCTCGCTGACATCCGTGGTGATAAACCCGTTCCGCAGCATGAACCGGAAACTGTTCTGAATCTTATCAGAAAAGTCCCCGAGGACCCCGTCGAACCGGTTCATAAACGTTGAAAGGGCAATGCTGTCCAGATTCTTGTCCGAACTGGGCGACATCAGATACTGCCGGATGACGGCCGTCTTATACAGCGGAACGATATGTTCCTTGACCGCCTGCTGCAGCTCCTGGATGTCTTCTCTTGTATAATCCCGCCCGTATCCTTCATACCGGTAATCCGCAAACGTTTCATAATGGAGCTTATCCGCAATCGTGCTTCTGATCTTCAGAAGCTTCAGATAAATCTCCCCGGCTTTCTTGTTCAGCTGGCCGTAATATTCTGTAAACAGGCGGAAGTATTCATCATAGTCCGTGGACGCAATACCGACGATATCATCCATCGTATACGTCTTTCCGCCGTCTTCCGCGACAAACGTCGTCAGCAGCGTATCGTAATCCGAAACAAGCTTCTGCTCCGCGGAAAGATCTTCCTGGATCTCAGGACTGTTCAGTTTCTCCCCGATGTACACGTTCTCTTTGAACACGGGGCCGTAGCGTTCCATCATCGGCTCTGCCAGCGTATCGTTCTCATACATCTTGATAGACACATCCGTCAGCTCCAGATCGATCCTGTTCAGTTCCTCTACCAGAAAATCATATTCATCCGAATAATAATCTTCCGTAACGTCCATCGCGTAAAGGACATACGCAAGCGATTCCTCGGAATCAAGATGGCGGTACATGTCAAGGATGGCGTCGTACTGATCCAGAACGGAATCCGAATCGGTTTCACCTGCGTCGATCACCCCGTCCAGCTGTTTGATGGCATCCGAGATCTTTGCCGTGTCCGGTCTCTCGTATGTAATATCGGAGAACGAAACCTCCTCTTGTTCCTCTCCTTCTCCTTCCGGAACGCTCCCGCTTGGCATCGGGAGCACGACATCATTCCCAGATTCGGTGATCAGGACAGCTTCCAGGTCATCTTTGTGCGCGACCGCCTCCGCCGCAGCCACCGCGGACAGCACCGCTACCGGCGCGCACATGCATCCTGCAGTCTGCATCGTGCACAAAACAACGAGTAGAATCGAAATTATTTTCAGCATTCTCTTTTTCATGCCATCTATTATACGACATAAATCGACATTTCACAAAACTATTCACCGTCAGTGGTTTTTCTGCGCAGATATACTGCGTATGATTCTTCCGATGGGCGCCGGCATATGCGCATGTCCGCCAATTCTTGACTCTGGTGTCTAAAAATGCTAACTTTATGTTAATAATGGTTATATATATGTACTCATATATAATTGGTTGAGATATATAGTAATTGTTGAAGTATTCCATTCGGCATCATCCCGTTGAAAAGGAGTCATCGTGACATGAAAGAGTATTCCCGTCCCAAGGCCGAACTGCTGAAGCTTGGCAACGACCTGCTGACTGCAAGCAATGAAGACCCCTTCAATCCGCCGCCTATCGAACTCTGCGAATCCTGTCCTTCCAATCAATCCCACGGCGATCCCAACGCGGAAGAATGCCTAAATACGGCTGTGGCCAGTGTGGTGAACAGGGCCGCATTCTGATACGATGCCGTTTTGCCCGCCTCCCCGGCGGATCCGCGTTATCACTGAAAAAACGAGAGGTACGATTATGAGGAATTACGAAAAGCCGAATGCAAAACTGCTGATACTTGGTAACGATTTGCTGACCGCG
>JAFZCW010000021.1 GCA_017556125.1 Clostridia bacterium
ACTGGGCTGGGATCCGACGGATCCTGATGAGAGAAACCCGTACGCCCGTATGGATGAATCTGCCGGCTGATGCCCAAGGGCATAGTATCGAATAAGACCATCAGCAGACCTTCAGTGATGTGCAAGGTCTGCTGTGCTTTTGAACGGGCGTATTTTTTGGCTGTTAATATATCTATATTGCGCGTAGATATATTGATAGCATATTTGCATCTCCACGGGAAAATAAACTGAAAATCTGCGACGCATGGATGCTGTCCGGATCCTGAAGACGAATGCATTCTCCGATTCCGTTTGGTTCACATAAAAGATTTTTTAATCTTTTCCTTGACACCGACAATTGACAATGATAACATTCTAAATTGGCTTATAGTTTGAGATAGTGGTAATATGCCTTACTATCCGCAGTTTTTCCGGCGCCTTGCCGACCCGTGTGACAACGAATCCCGGGGGCCGGATGGATAAGCAAATACGATACACTGCATTGTATCAGCAAGGGGTGAAGCCAAATTATGCATGATGTCAAGATGGGACAAAAGACACGCAAGAGCTTTTCAAGAATCCATGAAATTCTGGACATGCCGGACCTGATCGAGGTTCAGAAAAATTCCTACTATCGTTTTCTTAAAGAGGATCTGAAAGAAGTACTGGATGACATTTCTCCGATTACCGATTATTCCGGAAAACTGGTTCTAGAATTTGTCGATTATAAAGTAGATACCGATCACCCGAAATACTCCATCACCGAGTGCAAGGAGCGCGACGTAAACTATGCTGCCCCGCTCCGTGTCAGCGTGCGCCTGATCAACAAGGAAACAGGCGAGGTTAAACAGCAGGAAGTATTTCTTGGCGATTTTCCGCTCATGACGCCGCAGGGTACTTTTATTATCAACGGCGCAGAGCGTGTCATCGTTTCCCAGCTTGTCCGCTCCCCCGGCGTATATTATGCAGAAAGTATTGATAAAATCGGAAAACAGCTGTTCTCTTCCCAGGTAATTCCCAACCGCGGTGCCTGGCTTGAGTATGAGACGGATTCCAACGGCATTCTTTACGTGAAGATTGACCGTCAGCGCAAGGTGCATATTACCTCTTTGCTTCGTGCGCTCGGTTACGGAACCAACTCCGAGATTCTGGATCTTCTCGGCGAAGATGAGCGTCTCGAAGCAACCCTGCAGAAGGATCCGACCCATTCCGTCGCGGAAGGCCTGATCGAGATTTATAAGAGGCAGCGTCCGGGAGAACCTCCGACAGAGGAGAGTGCCCGTTCCCTTCTGAACGCGCTGTTTTTTGACAAGCGTTATGATCTGGCGCGTGTTGGCCGTTACAAGTTCAACAAAAAGCTTGCGATCAAGGAACGTCTGAAAGGCATGACCGCAGACGAAACGGTCGTCTCAGAACTGACGGGAGAAATTCTTGCCGAAGCAGGGAAGATCATCGACCGCGAAACAGCCAAGGCGATCCAGGATGCAGGCATCAACATGGTCTGGATTCGCGTGGGCGACCAGCGCGTGAAGATCGTCGGCAACAACTTTGCCGATGCCAGCGCGTTCCTGCCGTTCGATCCGAAGGCCGCAGGGCTGGATGAATATGTACACATTCCGACGCTGAAAGAACTGCTCAGTGAATCAGAAGGAATGGACGAGGAGCAGCTGAAGGAATTCCTGCACAAGCATTATTTTGATCTTATCCCGCGCCATATCGTTCCGGATGATATCGTTGCGTCGATTTCCTATCTGATCGGAATGCCTTACGGGATCGGTCATACGGATGATATCGATCATCTGGGCAACCGCCGTATCCGCAGCGTGGGCGAACTGCTCCAGAATCAGATGCGCGTCGGATTGACGCGTCTGGAGCGTGTTGTCAGGGAGAGGATGGGTATTCAGGACATGGACGTCGTCATGCCCTCCAATCTGATCAATATCAGACCTGTTACCGCTGCCATCAAGGAATTTTTCGGGTCTTCGCAGCTTTCCCAGTTCATGGATCAGACCAACCCGCTGGCGGAACTGACGCATAAACGCCGTCTGTCCGCACTTGGCCCCGGAGGACTGAACCGCGAGCGCGCTACGTTTGAAGTCCGAGACGTGCATTATTCCCACTACGGACGCATGTGCCCGATCGAGACACCTGAAGGTCCGAACATCGGTCTGATCAACTCGCTGTCAACCTATGCGAGGATCAACGAGTATGGATTCATTGAGGCGCCGTATCGGTTTGTAGATAAAAAGAACCGTATTATTACGGATAAAATCGAGTATTTGACCGCGGACGAGGAAGATCATTTTATCGTTGCGCAGGCAAATGAAGAAATCGACCCCGAGACCCACTGGTTCAAGCGCGAACGTGTTGCGGCACGTATGCGCGAGCAGATCGTGGAGGTCAAGAACACGGAAGTCGATTATATGGACGTGTCTCCGAAACAGCTGGTATCGGTTGCAACGGCGATGATCCCGTTCCTTGAGAACGATGACGCAAACCGCGCCCTTATGGGTTCCAACATGCAGCGTCAGGCAGTTCCTCTTCTCAAGCCGCAGGCGCCCATCGTCGCGACCGGTATGGAATACAAGGCCGCTGCAGACTCGGGCATCGTTGTTCTGTCTGACACAGACGGAACGGTGGAGCGCGTTTCCGCTGATTCCATTACGATCCGGGATGAGGCGGGGGTTGATCATGTATATACCCTGACGAAATTCCAGAGGAGCAACCAGGGCACCTGCCTGAATCAGAGACCGATCGTGAAGAAAGGGCAGCATGTTGCCAATCGCGAGGTTATCGCGGACGGAGCTTCTACGGACGGCGGAGAGATCGCGCTCGGCAGAAACATCCTGATCGGGTTCATGACCTGGGAAGGCTACAACTATGAGGATGCCGTTCTGATCAGCGAGAAGCTGGTGAAGGAAGACGTTTTCACTTCCATCCATATCGAAGAGCATGAGCTGGAAGCGCGCGATACAAAACTCGGGCCGGAAGAGATCACAAGGGATATTCCGAATATCGGCGAAGATGCTCTCTCGCAGCTTGATGAGAACGGTATTATCCGTCCCGGAGCTGAAGTCCGTTCGGGCGATATTCTTGTCGGAAAGGTAACACCGAAGGGCGAGACCGAGTTAACGGCTGAAGAGCGTCTTCTGAGAGCCATCTTCGGTGAAAAAGCGCGCGACGTCCGGGATACTTCCCTGCGTGTACCGCACGGTGAGGGCGGCGTCGTTGTGGATGTCAAGGTGTTCGACCGGGCAAGCAAGGACGAACTCGGACCCGGTGTGAACAAGATGGTCCGCGTCTATATTGCCCAGAAGAGAAAGATCAGCGTCGGAGACAAGATGGCCGGACGCCATGGAAACAAGGGCGTTATTTCAAGGATTCTTCCGGAAGAGGATATGCCGTTCCTTCCGGACGGCACACCGCTCCAGATCGTTCTGAACCCGCTCGGCGTTCCGTCCCGTATGAATATCGGACAGGTTCTCGAGCTGCATCTTGGCATGGCCTGCAAAATGCTCGGCATCCATATCGCCACGCCGGTATTTGACGGCGCGACGGAGCAGGACATCAAGGATCTGCTTGTAAAAGCCGGATGCGACGAAGACGGGAAAACGGTTCTTTATGACGGACGTTCCGGCGAACCTTTTGAGAACCGTATCACGGTCGGATACATGTATTACCTGAAGCTGCACCATCTGGTGGACGACAAGATCCACGCGCGTTCCACCGGCCCGTACAGCCTCGTCACACAGCAGCCTCTCGGCGGCAAAGCGCAGTTCGGAGGACAGCGTTTCGGCGAGATGGAAGTCTGGGCACTCGAAGCTTACGGCGCTGCATATACGCTGCAGGAGATCCTGACCGTTAAATCGGACGATACGGTCGGGCGTGTCAAGACTTACGAGTCGATTGTGAAAGGTGAGAATGTGCCCCCTGCGGGAATTCCGGAATCCTTCAAGGTTCTGATTAAAGAACTCCAGTCCCTTGCGCTCGATGTGAAAGTACTCTCAGAATCGAGAGAAGAGATCATCATCGGTGAGGATGACGAGGATGATACACCGTCGTTGGATGTCAACATGTCCGGAAACGAGGATATGCCTGTCATCTCGGCATCCGAAACGGAAGACGAGTTCGGAGATGCCTTTGAAGACGATGAGTTCTCTGAATTTGACGAGTTTGACTCGGATGAGATTTCAGATGACGGAGACTCGCTGCTGGATGACTTTGACGAAAAGGATGACGAGCCGCTTCCGGATGACATGGAAGCGCCGGTACTTGAAGCGGGCGACGACCTGATGGACGACGATTTGAACTTTGATCTGGACGGCGTTGGCCGGGACGAAAACGAGTAACACCGGGGATATTTCAGAAGGGAGATTATTACAGTGTTTGAACTGACGAATTTTGATGCTTTACAGATAGGTCTTGCCTCACCTGAAAAAATCCTTGAGTGGTCTCATGGCGAGGTCAAAAAGCCGGAAACGATCAACTACAGAACGCTGAAGCCTGAAAAGGACGGACTGTACTGCGAGCGTATCTTCGGGCCGACGAAGGACTGGGAATGCCACTGCGGCAGATATAAACGCGGCAGATATAAAGGCATCGTCTGCGAAAAGTGCGGCGTTGAGGTAACAAGGGCAAAAGTGCGCCGTGAGCGGATGGGGCATATCGAGCTTGCCGTTCCGGTATCGCATATCTGGTATTTCAAGGGTATCCCGTGCCGCATGAAAATGCTGCTTGACATGAGCCCCCGCGCACTTGAACAGGTGCTCTATTTCGCGGCTTACGTCGTAACGGATCCCGGCGATACAGGTCTGCAGTACAAGCAGGTCCTGACGGACAAGGAATACCGCGACGCGATCGACCAGTACGGCCCCAAGGCATTCAGTGCCGGCATGGGCGCGGAAGCCATCCGCAAGCTGCTGTGCGATCTGGATCTTCAGAAGCTGGAGAAAGAACTTCGCGACGAGATCGCGAATTCCTCCGGCCAGAAGAGGGCGAGCGCGATCAAGAGACTGGAGGTCGTGGAAGCTTTCATCAAGAGCGGCAACAGACCGGAATGGATCATTCTGACTGTGATTCCGGTCATTCCTCCGGATCTCAGACCGATGGTCCAGCTGGACGGCGGCAGGTTTGCCACGAGCGATCTGAACGATCTTTACCGCAGGGTCATCAACAGGAACAACCGTCTCAAGAAACTGCTTGAGCTCCGTGCGCCCGATATTATCGTCCGCAATGAAAAACGTATGCTTCAGGAAGCGGTCGACGCCCTGATCGACAACGGCCGCAGAAGCCGTCCGGTTACCGGACCGGGCAACAGGCCGCTGAAGTCCCTGTCCGACATGCTTCGCGGAAAACAGGGACGCTTCCGTCAGAACCTGCTCGGCAAACGTGTTGACTATTCTGGCCGTTCCGTTATCGTTGTCGGCCCTGAACTGAAGATGTATCAGTGCGGTCTTCCGAAGGAGATGGCGCTGGAACTGTTCAAGCCGTTTGTGATGAAGAATCTGGTCAAGGACGGCTACGCGCAGAATGTCAAAGGCGCGAAGAGAATGGTCGAAAGAGGATCCAACGAGGTCTGGGGCGCGCTGGAAGACGTGATCAAGGATCACCCGGTGCTGCTGAACCGTGCGCCTACGCTGCACAGACTCGGCATCCAGGCGTTCGAGCCTGTCCTGGTGGAAGGACGTGCCATCAAACTCCATCCATTGGTTTGTACTGCGTTTAACGCTGACTTCGACGGCGACCAGATGGCCGTTCATGTACCGCTGTCTGTGGAAGCGCAGTCCGAGGCGAGGTTCCTGATGCTGGCCTCCAATAATATTCTGAAGCCCCAGGACGGCCGTCCGGTCGTATCTCCGACACAGGACATGGTCATGGGCTGCTATTACCTTACGCTGGAGCGTGACGGAGCAAAAGGAGAAGGAAAGATCTTCCACTCCGAGGATGAAGCCATCATGGCATATCAGACGGGCGACGTTTCGCTTCAGGCAAAAGTCAAGATCAGGCTCACGCGTGAGTTTGAAGGGAAGACGTACAGGCGTGTTGTCGAAACGACGGTCGGCAAGGTGATCTTCAACAATGCGATTCCGCAGGATCTCGGATTCGTTCCGAGAAATACGCCGGAAGACATGTTCCGCTTTGAGATCGACCATCTTGTTGTGAAAAAAGACCTCGGGAACATCGTGGACTACTGCTACCGCAAGTACGGCCCGACAAAGACGGCGGAAACGCTGGACAAGATCAAGAAGCTCGGATACACCTACTCCACACGCGGCGGCATCACGGTTGGATTCCAGGATATTCAGGTTCCTGCCCAGAAGAAGGAAATGATCGCGGAAGCGGAAAGAAAGGTCGTTGAAATCGATAATATCTTCAGAAGCGGTCTTCTGAGCGACGCCGAACGCCGCGAGCGTGTCATCGATATCTGGGAAAAGACGACGGGCGATGTTTCCAAGGCGCTGATGGATTCTCTGGATACATTCAATCCGATCTACATGATGGCGAATTCCGGTGCCCGTGGTTCTACGGCTCAGATCCGTCAGCTCGCCGGCATGCGCGGTCTTATGGCGGATCCGAACGGCAAGATCATCGAGGTTCCGATCCGTGCAAACTTCCGTGAAGGTCTGTCCGTTCTGGAATTCTTCATTTCCTCGCACGGCGCCAGAAAGGGTCTCGCGGACACGGCGCTTCGTACGGCGGACTCCGGTTATCTGACACGGCGTCTCGTTGACGTTTCCCAGGAAGTGATCGTTCGCGAGGACGACTGCTTCGCGGAGCGCGGCGAAACCCCGAAAGGCATGGTCATTACGGAGATCCGTGACGGAAGCAAGCTGGTTGAGCCCCTGAAGAGCAGGGTCATCGGCCGCTACACGGTCGATCCGGTCATCAACCCGAAAACGGGCGAGGTCATTGTGGAAGAAAACCAGATGATCACGTACGACCAGGCTGAAGCAATCGAGAAAGCGGGCGTGGAAAGCGTAACATGCAGAAGCGTTTTCACATGCAGATGCAAATCCGGCGTATGCGCAAAATGCTATGGCGCCAACCTTGCTTCCGGCGACCCGGTCAATATCGGTGAAGCCGTCGGCATTATTGCGGCACAGGCTATCGGCGAACCCGGAACACAGCTGACGATGCGTACATTCCATACGGGCGGCGTTGCGACTGCAGAGGATATCACACAGGGTCTTCCCCGTGTTGAGGAGCTCTTTGAAGCCAGAAAGCCGAAAGGACTTGCGGTCATTTCGGAGATCAGCGGTACTGTCCATATCGATGAGAGCAAGAAGCGCCGCGAAACCATCATCACAAATGAAGACGGTGAATCGGAGACCTATCTGATCCCGTTCGGAAGCAAGATGAAAGTTCAG
Source organism: Clostridia bacterium (assembly GCA_017556125.1). The sequence continues at coordinate 7,347 of JAFZCW010000021.1, forward strand.
GAAGGCGACGTGGTCGAAGCCGGTGACGAGCTGACAGAGGGTTCTGTCAACCCGCATGACATTCTGAAGATCAGAGGTGTCAAGGGCGTCCAGGCGTATCTGCTGAGAGAGGTCCAGAGCGTTTACCGTCTGCAGGGCGTTGAGATCTCGGACAAACACATCGAGATTATTATCCGCCAGATGCTCCGCAAGGTGCAGGTGGAAGACGCGGGAGATACATCGCTCCTGCCCGGTGAGCTGACGGACATCTTCACGTTTGAGCAGGAAAACGACAGGGTCACGGCCGAAGGCGGCCAGCCCGCGATTGCAAAGCGCAAACTGCTCGGCGTTACCAAGGCGGCGCTGGCGACGGAGTCCTTCCTGTCTGCCGCATCCTTCCAGGAGACCACGCGTGTCCTGACAGAAGCGGCCATCAAGGGCAAGGTAGACCCGCTGCTCGGATTGAAAGAAAACGTACTGATCGGAAAGCTGATCCCTGCCGGAATCGGACTGAAACGGTACCGCAATGTTTCCGTGCGTGACCGTTCCACCGATATCGGCTGACGGAAGAGGCGTTCCGGGAGAGAAACATGGACAAGCTTCCCAACAACCCTAACTGCCCGCTGTCCGGGACAAAATACTGCGCGCTGCTGAATATGCGGTCCTGCAGTGAGTGCACCATCGGCGGGAACGGGGATACACCGGAACAGGTGAAACAGGATCTTGATCTTTATGAGCAGCTTCTTCCGGAAGGCGGTATCGCCCAGCTTTTTGTAACGCTTCGCTGCCAGTTCTGCAAACATGAACCGGTCGGCCAAAGGAACGGATATGCCATATTGTATATGGCACATCCGGAACCGAAGCGGATCCAGAGGAAGCTGTTCAGAAATTCCGCTGCTCCGTTCGGGACCATCATTCCCGTGCAGATTTCGGTCTGCAAGGATTGCAGGAAAAAGCTTCTTCTGATGGATTATGTTCCCGTAGTGATCCCGGTGCTGTTCGGACTGGTTTTGGTGGTGCTTAGCATGATCAGCAGTACGAGGAGTGCGATGCTGGAAATCAGCACCTGGTTTCCATTTGCGCTTTGGGTTGCATCAATCGTTGTCGGGATCTTCCTCGGGAAAGCGGTGTCAGGCGCGCTGGAGAAGAAATACGCGGGGAGCATGTACGTCGACATTCTCAAACACCCGGTGCTGAGAGAGATGACGAACAAGGGATGGGAACCGATCAGATCCGGCCGTTCCCGCGTTGTTTTTTCCAAAAGCCGGCGTGTCGTCGGACTCGGAACCGCGGTTCCTTCCGAAGAAGATATGGATTGACAAAAGAATCGTAATGCTGATAATATTTTTATTTGGCAGTGCGTTTCCGGGAAAGCATAAAAGACATGGATGATGATCATACGGCGTTCAGCATTGTCGGGCTGAAACAGGTTCTGAAAGCGCTGGATGCTACGGAGATAGATAAAGTTTTTCTTGCGGAAGACGCAGATGAATCTATCCGCGAGCAGGTAATGGAGAAATGCAGAGAATCTCGCATCGAGGTCATATCCGTTCCTGACATGGAGGAACTTGGCAGGAGAGCGGGAATCGATGTGGGAGCCGCTGTAGCGGGAAGCCTGAGGGTCGCTGCGGATCCGGAAGGCTGATTTTCGGACAAACATCCCTACAAGGGTTGCAGGGAGTTGTAAGATATATAGAATTTTTACTTTGATTGTTAGATTATTTCAGGAGGATAATCATGCCGACCATTAATCAGTTGATTAGAAAAGGTCGCGAGCAGGTGGAATACAAGTCCAATGCTCCGATTTTGAAACAATGCCCGCAGCGCCGCGGCGTCTGCACGGCAGTTCGTACAATGACACCGAAAAAGCCGAACTCGGCTTTGCGTAAAATTGCCCGTATCCGTCTGACGGACGGACTCGAGGGTACCGCTTATATCCCTGGTATCGGACACAATCTGCAGGAGCACTCCGTTGTCCTGATCCGTGGCGGACGTGTCAAGGATCTCCCTGGTGTCCGTTATCATATTATTCGCGGTGCGCTTGATACGGCAGGTGTTGCCGACCGTAAACAGAGCCGTTCACTGTACGGCGCAAAGCGGCCTAAGAAATAAGGAGGATCGAAGCTATGCCTAGAAGAGGATTTATCCCGAAACGCGAGGTCCTTGCTGACCCTATCTATAACAGCACTGTTGTCACGAAGCTGATCAACCAGGTCATGCTCGACGGCAAACGCGGTGTCGCGCAGAAAGCTGTCTATGATGCTTTCGATAAGATCAAAGACAAAACCGGCCGTGAACCTGCCGAAGTGTTTGAGCAGGCCATGAACAACATCATGCCGGTTCTTGAAGTCAAAGCCCGCAGAGTCGGCGGCTCCACCTATCAGGTCCCGATCGAGATCAGGCCTGAGCGCCGTCAGACCCTGGGACTTCGCTGGCTTGTCAGCTATGCCCGCGCCCGTTCCGAGCGCACCATGAGCGACAGGCTTGCAGGGGAGATTCTGGATGCCAGCAATTCAGCAGGTAATGCGTTCAAGAAAAAAGAAGATACGCACAGGATGGCTGAAGCGAACAAGGCATTCGCCCACTACAGATGGTAAGGTGAAACAAGTTGCCTAGAGACACTTCACTCGAAAAAACCAGAAATATCGGTATTATGGCGCACATCGACGCCGGTAAGACCACGACGACGGAACGTATCCTGTTCTACACGGGCAAAATCCATAAAGTCGGCGAAACCCATGAGGGCGCTGCGGCGATGGATTACATGGACCAGGAAAGAGAACGCGGGATCACGATCACTTCCGCCGCCACGACTGCTTACTGGCGCGGTTACCGCATCAACATTATCGATACGCCCGGTCATGTGGATTTCACGGTCGAAGTGGAGCGTTCTCTTCGCGTTCTTGACGGAGCAGTTGCGGTGTTCTGCGCCAAGGGCGGCGTTGAGCCGCAGTCGGAGACCGTATGGCATCAGGCGATGAAATACGGAGTTCCGTGCATTGCATATGTCAACAAGATGGACATTGTCGGCGCTGATTTTTATCATGTTATCGAAATGATGCATGACAGACTTCACGCAAACGCTGTCCCGATTCAGCTCCCTATCGGAAAGGAAGACAGCTTCAGAGGAATCGTCGATCTTCTGAGCATGAAGGCGGAAGTCTACTATAACGACGACGGAACGGATATCCGGGAGGAAGAGATTCCCGAGGATATGCTGGCTGAAGCGAAAGAAACCCGGGCAAAACTCCTGGACGAGATACTCGGCGAAGACGAGGAACTCATGGAGCGTTATTTTGACGGCGAATGGTTCAAAGCGGAGGAGTTGATTCCTGCAATCCGCAAAGCGACCATTTCCGGAAGACTTGTTCCGGTGTGCTGCGGCACATCCTACCGCAACAAAGGCGTACAGCCGCTTCTGAATGCGATCGTCGACTTCCTTCCGTCCCCGCTTGATATTGAACCCGCAAAGGGAACCAGTAAGGATGGGACGAAAGAGCTGATAGCGGAGCCGCGCGACGATGCCCCGTTTGCGGCGCTGGCATTCAAGATCGTAACGGACCCGTTTGTAGGAAAGCTCGCATTTGTCAGAGCTTACAGCGGTACGCTGAAAACAGGATCTTATGTCTACAACGTTTCCAAGAACAAGCGGGAAAGAGTTGCCCGTATTCTTCTGATGCATGCGGACGCAAGGACAGAGCTTGACGAAATGCATGCCGGCGATATTGCCGCGCTTGTCGGGTTGAGAGACACGACAACGGGCGACTCGCTCTGCGCGGAGAACAGGCAGATCCTCCTTGAAAGCATGGAGTTTCCGGATCCCGTTATCAGAGTCGCGATCGAACCCAAAACCAAGGCGGGACAGGAACGCATGACGAATGCCCTGATCAAGCTTGCCGAGGAGGATCCGACATTTAAGACCTACACGGATGCGGAAACGGGACAGACGATCATTGCCGGAATGGGAGAGCTTCACCTTGAGATCATCGTTGACCGACTGATCCGCGAGTTCCACGTTGAGGCAAAAGTCGGCAGTCCGCAGGTCGCCTATAAAGAATCCATCACCAAGTCCGTCGTTGCCGAAGGCCGTTATGTCAGACAGACAGGCGGCCACGGACAGTTCGGAGACTGCAAGGTTATGTTCGAACCGAACGAACCCGGCAAGGGCTTCGAGTTTGTTGACAAAATCGTGGGCGGTGTTATTCCGAAAGAATTCATTCCTGCGGTTGAGAAAGGAATCCGCGACGCACTGGAATCCGGTTCGCTCGGCGGGTATCAGGTGGTTGATGTTAAGGCTACGCTGATAGACGGTTCCACGCATGAGGTCGATTCATCCGAACTTGCGTTTCAGATTGCCGGCTCGCTCGCCGTCAAGGAAGCCCTGCCCAAAGCAGGACCGGTTCTCCTGGAACCGATGATGAAGGTCGAAGTACTGGTTCCAGAGGAGTATCTCGGGGACGTGCTGGGCAATCTGACAGCAAGACGCGGACACGTTTCCGGTATGGAGGCGAGAGGGAACACGCAGGTCATAGATGCGATCTGCCCGCTGGCCGAAATGTTCGGATATGCAACGGACCTTAGGTCCCGGACGCAGGGCAGAGGAACGTTCACCATGCAGTTTGCTCATTATGAACAGGCACCCGCATCCGTTATAGAACGGATGATGAGTAGAAGAGGTTACTATTAAGATTTATAAAGAAAGATTTAAAGGAGATCAGTAAAAATGGCAAAGGCAAAATTTGAAAGAACGAAGCCGCATGTAAACATCGGCACGATCGGCCATGTTGACCATGGCAAAACGACGCTGACAGCGGCGATCACGATGGCGCTGGCGCAGCAGGGCGAAGCGGTCGCGATGCGTTATGACGAGATCGACAAGGCGCCGGAAGAGAAGGCGCGCGGAATCACGATCAACACGGCGCACGTGGAATATGAGACGGCGAACCGTCACTACGCGCACGTGG
>JAFZCW010000022.1 GCA_017556125.1 Clostridia bacterium
AGGATCGGCGTTTCAGGCGCGGACTTCCGGATACGCCGGATACACTCCCGGGAAATCTGATTCCATTTCTCGGAGAACCTTTGTTCCGTCACCTCGTTCAGCAGGTCGAACATGACGCCTCCGAGTTTACCGTACCGTTTTGCAAAGCATTCCCAGACCGCGTAGAAAAACTCCTGATATTTTTCATTGTCAAAAAAGCCGTCCTCATGTTCGCCAGAATCAAAGGAAAAGCCCTGCGTTTTATGAAGATCCAGCACCACGTTCAAATGATGTTCTGCCGCCATCCGGAACGCCCGGTCGATCAGCAGGAGCCCCTCCTCCTTCATCGCGCCGTCGGCGTCCTGGATCACGTTGTAATCGACCGGAAGCCTGACATGATCAAATCCCCATTCCGCAATCTGCTCAAAATCAGGCTCCGTAATGAATCCATGCAGTCTTTCCTCGCTGTAGTCGCACTGGCTCATCCAGCCGCCCAAATTGATACCTTTATAAAAACCCAGTTCCTTCAGCATAAAATATCCTTTCTAAAAAAAGTGGCTCTTCCGTGAGAGCCGCTTTTATGCAATGGTTTATTAAATCAACCTTTGACTGATCCCGACGTAACGCCTTTGATGATGCTCTTGGAAAGGAAGATGTAGACGATCACGACGGGCAGAATCGCAAGGAGAATGAACATGTACACCTTGCCCATGTCGAATTTGGAGTAATCCGCGGACCGGAGCTGTGCGATCATGATCGGAACGGTCTTCATCTCCGCCTTGCTCAGAAGCAGGGCCGGTATAAAGTAGTTGTTCCAGGAGGAAACGAACGAGAAGATCATCTGCACCGCGATAGCCGGCTTCATGATCGGCAGCACGATATGGTTGAAGGTGTAGAATTCGCTTGCCCCGTCCATGCGGGATGCCTCGACGATCTCCATCGGCAGCACGCTGTCCAGATACTGTTTCATATAGAAGAACACGACGGGAGCAGCGATGCTCGGCAGGATCAGCGGAAGATAGTTGTTGGTCAGATTCAGCTTGTACATCATCTGGATGAAGCCGACCGCCGAGACCTGCGGGGGGATCATCATGACAGCCAGAATGAAATAGAAAGCGAATCTCCTGAGCTTAAATCTGTACGCGTGGATCCCGAAAGCGGTCAGCGCTGAAAAATATGTCGTCAGAACGGCGTTCGCACCCGCTACGAAAAAGCTGTTCAGCATGCCGCGCGGGATATTGATGGAGGCGTCCGTCCAGGCGTTCCTGAGGTTGATCAAAAACCTGTCCTTCGGGAACATCGTAAATCCGGCCTGGAGCTGCGCATTCGACCTTGTCGAGTTGATGATCAGCATATAAAAGCTGAAAAGGCACAGGACGCTGAGAAAGATCAGAATAATATACGCGACCGTTCTTGCGGCGACCAACTGTATTCTTCCTTTGATGTTTTCTTTGTTATTCATGACCGGTGTCCTCCTTTCTCAGATCCTGTTGCTGCGCTTCGGAGCCTGGGAAAAGCTCTTAGACAGCGAATTGTAAACGAACAAGCTCAGAACCGTGGAAATGATGAACAGGATCACGCTGATCGCGCCGGCCATTCCGTAGTTCTTGCTGGTCTGGAGATAATTGTTCAGGTACATGACCATGGTCATGCTCGCCCGGTCCGGGGTGCCTTTTCCGTTGGTCAGGACCTGCGGCACGTCGAACATCTGAAGTCCGCCGATCATGGCAGTGATGACGGTATAAATGAGAATCGGCGCGAGCAGCGGAAGCGTTACACGGAAGAATACCTGCAGGGAACTGGCCCCGTCGATCTCCGCCGCTTCAAACATGCACTGGTCGATTCCCTGGATGCCTGCCATCAGAAGGATCGTCGTGTTGCCGAACCACATCAGAAAGTTCATCAGGGCGATCAGGAGCCTCACCGGAACTTTCAGGCTGAGAAAGTCAATGCTCTTATTGATCCATCCTGATGAAATAAGCACCTGATTGATCGGTCCCGCCGTATTGAACAGGGTGAAGAAGAGCATGGAGAACGCCGCAGCCATGATCAGATTCGGCATGTAGATAACCGTTTTGAAGAACTGCTGCCCTTTCAGGTTCAGCCTGTAGCTGGTAAAGAACACCGCAAGAAGAAGTGCGACCACAATCTGCGGCACCGCGCCGAGAACCCAGAGAATGATCGTGTTGCCGAAGTATTTCAGCATTCCGATCTGTCCGGAAGCATCCGGTGTAAACAGCGTGACATAGTTCCGCAGCCCGACAAATGTCGGACCGACCTGTGTCAGCCCGTCACGGTAATTCTCGAAAAAACTGTTATATATGGTCATTACCTGGGGTATCAGCGTAAAGATGATATACGCAATGAAAAACGGAAGTATGAAAATATAACCCCATTTCGCGTAGCTGACACCTTTCCCGGAAGCAAAAGGCTTCTTCATTGGGTGACCTCCTCCCTTGTCATTTCTTTCTCAAAAAGCACATCGCGGAATACGGGATTCCGTATGCTTCGATCTGCTTTTTATCAAAACCGGGGCAAAGGCAATATGCCTTGCCCCGGATACTCAGACTATCCGATCGTCTCTTTCACTTACGGAGTGACGAGCGCGCTGTAGTTCTCGTTGATCTGTTTGTAGAAGTTCGCCAGAGCGGTCTCCTTGTCAACGGTTCCCTTGAAGTATTCCTGCATGCAGTTCTGCAGACCTTCGTTGAGGAGCTGATCATAGATCGTGTGGTTCTTCCAGACGATGTTTCCTGTCATAGCGGAGAATACCGCAACATCGTTCTGTCCGCCGAGGAAGGCACTGCCGTAATCCGGGTTCTCGGCAAACTTGGCGTTGACTTTCTGGTTGTTGGAGAACTGAGCTTCGTTCTCAACCAGTTTGGTGCAGACATCCTCATTGTTGATGAAGGTGTTCATGACATCCGCAACGATGGTCGGGTTGTCGGTTCCTGTCGGAGCAACGATCCATGTGCCGCCCCAGAAGTGAGCAGCAGGACCTTCGCAGATTGCCCAGTCGCCGGGGCATCCCTTTTCGGGATCCTGAGCGTTGCCCATGCAGAAGTTGAAGTACCAGGCGGGTCCGAAGAAGCACATGGTCTTTCCGGTTGCGAACATCTGGTCATTCTTTTCCTGATCCCAGATACCAGCGGTAAGGGTGTACCCGTTCTGTACGAATTTTTCCGTCTGTGCGATCCAGGCTTCGATCTGCGGATCAAACTGGACTCTGTTCTCAGCATCTACCCAGGGGGAAGTGCAGTTGTTGGAGAATACACGGTAGGTCTCAGCGAAAGAAGCGGTCATGTAGTAACCCTTGGCTTTCGCATCAGCGGCGACTGCCTCGAATTTATCCCAGCTGTCCAGTTTTGCCTGAACTTCTGCCGGATCGGAAGTTCCGAGAACGTCCTCAGCGATGGAGCGGCGATAGATCAGCGCGGACGGGCAGCACTGGAAGGAAACGCCCTTTACAACACCGTTGGGATCGGTCGCGGCCTGTACGGTGTAAGGATAGGTGTTGGAGAAATCCGTGACACCGATCTTGGTGATATCCTGTGTTGCGTCGGAGTTGACATACTTGAGGATGTAATCAGCTTCAGCAAGGAACATGTCGACTTTGTCGTCGGCGGCTGCATTCGCCTGATTCAGAAGCGCTTCATCCAGTTTCTGCTGGTATGCGCCGTTGTCGCTGGGCGTGATGATCCAGTTGACGGTAACGCCCTCGGGTACTGTGTAGTACTTCTCGAAGAAGCCCTTGAATTCTTCATTCCATGCGTAGATGTTGAAGACTTTCCCCTCGCCGGCTTCCTGAGTCGTCTTTGCCGCGCATGCACAGAGCGCAAAGATCATTGCGAGAGCCAGGAGCATTGCAATAATTTTTTTCATATCTTTTCCCTCCATAGATATTTGATGTGATGTATATTTAGCAGGCAATCCATCCTGCCGATCACCTATCCCGGATATCGGCCACGCTTCCGCCTTCCATCAGCCTGCCGGATACGACATACCGGTCGATCAGGGCTGTCTTCGGGTGCTCGATCAGTTCGATCAGATGCGCGGTCGCTTCCCGCCCGAGTCCTTCTGTGTTCTGTTTCCATGTCATCAGCTGCGGGCTGGTGACTTCCGCCAGGCGGATCCCGTCATAGCCGACCACCGAAATGTCGTCCGGGATCTTCAGTCCAGCGTCCGCGATCGCGTTGATCCCTCCGATGGCGGAAAAATCATCCGGAAAGAAAATGCAGGTCGGCCTCTCTTTGCGCTGAAGCAGTTCTTCTGTCACCTCATAGCACCGCTTCGTATCATGGTAGATGCCTTCCAGAACGCAGTCATCCCCGACCGGGACATCCATGGCTTCGCATGCGCGGTAAAAACCCGTTATGCGTGCATCCGAGACCGCCGTTCTCTCTCCGTGGATAAAAGCCAGTCTGCGGTGCCCTTTCTCGATCACGTGGCGGGTCATCGTCTCCATCCCTGCCACGTTGTCGCTCAGAACAGCCATCCTTCCGTTGAACACGTGATCGATCGTCACGGTAGGAATCTCCGACTGGATCAGCTCCAGGACCATCGGATCCGAAAAATCGACAGAAGCGATTACGACGCCGTCAACGCCGCGGTAGCGGCAGTGCTTCAGGTAAGTGGTCTTGTGCCGGGTCACGTACCGGTTGATGAACGTGATGTCATAGCCGGAGCGCTCGCTCTCCACGCGGATACTGTCCAGAACGGATGAAAAATACTCATGCGCTAGACCGCTTTGTCTCGGATCCACGAACAGGACTCCGATATTGAAGCTGCGGCTCGTCTTCAGAGCTCTTGCGGAAGCGTTCGCCATATATCCCATCTCTTCCGCAGTCTGGCGGATCCGCTCCGCTGTTTCCTGTCCGATATCCCGATGGCTGTTGAGAGCCTTGCTGACAGATGCGACAGATACACCGCATTCTCTAGCAATGTCTTTCATGGATACCATGACATCCGCCTCATTTCAAATCGCTTAATCGTTTTCGCACTTAAGATATCGTATTTGATCCGAAAAAGCAATAGAAAAAACGCTTTTTTTGTGAAAATTTTTATTTTTTGCTTGTTTCAGCAAAAAAACGTTACGAAACAGTTTCGTTTCTCTCCTGCAGTCTGCATGAGTTCACCCGTTTTCGTACTATATTTCAAAAATATCGATAATTTGGGAAAAAACTCTTGATTTTTTCTTCCGAATTCTTTACTTTTATAGAAGATGTTACTTAAACGATTACTTTCGCAGCAATGAAAGGATTTCCCCCTATGCAATTCGGACATTTCGATGATACCAGACGTGAATATGTCATTACCGATCCGCGGACGCCGCTTCCCTGGATCAATTATCTCGGAAGCGAGGATTTCTTCACGCTCTTTTCCAATACCGCAGGCGGATACGCGTTTTATAAAGATGCGCGTCTGAGGAGGATCACCCGTTTCCGTTACAACAACGCTCCCCTCGATCAGGAGGGTTTCCATCTCTACGTCCGGGATCAGGACAGCGTCTGGAATCCGGGCTGGCAGCCCGTACAGACCGAACTCGACTCCTACAGCTGCCGTCACGGGCTCGGCTATTCGGTCATTTCCGGTCAGAAGGACGGCATCTCCGTCACGCAGGAAATCCTGGTTCCCAAAGGAGACAACTGCCTGCTGATGCGCGTGACCGTTCAGAATAACGCCGCCGCTGAAAAACAGATCTCCCTCTTCCCCTTCATTGAATTCTGCCTTTGGGATGCCATGGATGACGCGTCCAATTTCCAGCGCAATTATTCCATCGGGGAAGTTGAGGTGGAAGGCGCTGCGATCTACCACAAATCGGAATACAGGGAGCGCAGAAATCATTACGCGGTCTTCTGGGCAAACCGCGTCCCGGACGGCTTTGATACGTCCCGCGACGCATTTTTCGGCGTCTACGGCAGCCCCGCAAAACCGGGCGCGGTATTCGGAAAAGGCTGCTCCGGAAGCATCGCGCACGGATGGCAGCCCGTTGCAGCGCAGCAGTTTGATCTGGCTCTCCAGCCAGGCGGAACCGAGACGCTGATCTTCGGCCTCGGCTATATCGAGAATCCGCAGCAAGAAAAATGGACCCGTCCCGGGATCATCAATAAAACACGCGCGCTCGCGATGATGGCCCGCTATGCCGATGATGCCGCTTTTGAAGAAGCCCTTTCCGTGCTGAAAACATACTGGGACGGTCTCCTGTCCTCCTATCAGCTGAAGAGCAGCGACGAAAAGCTGAACCGCATGGTCAACATCTGGAATCAGTACCAGTGCATGGTTACCTTCAACATGAGCCGCTCTGCGAGCTATTTTGAAAGCGGAATGGGGCGCGGCATGGGATTCCGGGATTCCTGTCAGGATCTTCTGGGATTTGTGCATATCATTCCGGAACGCGCACGGGAGCGGATCCTGGATATCGCCGCCACCCAGTTCCCTGACGGAAGCGCCTATCATCAGTACCAGCCCCTGACAAAAAAGGGAAACCTTGCGGTGGGAAGCGGCTTTAACGACGATCCTCTCTGGCTCATTGCCGGAACGGACGCCTATCTCCGCGAAACCGGCGACTGGAGCATTCTGGACGAACCGACTGATTTCGACAACGATCCGTCTCTTGCCGAGCCTCTTATGGAACATCTCAGGCGCAGTTTTACTTACACGAAGACGCATCTTGGACCGCACGGTCTGCCTCTGATCGGCCGTGCGGACTGGAACGACTGTCTGAACCTGAACTGTTTCTCGGAAAGCCCCGGTGAAAGCTTCCAGACCACAGGCCCCAGCGAAGGACCGGTCGCCGAGAGCGTGTTCATCGCAGGCATGTTCGTAAAATACGGAAGGGCATGGGCTGATATCTGCCGTCATCTTGGGCTTCATGAAGAAGCCGATGCGGCGGAAAACGAGATCAGTAAAATGGAAAAGGCGGTCCTTTCCGCCGGCTGGGACGGCAAGTGGTTCCGCCGTGCGTTTGATGCCTTCGGAAATGTTGTGGGCGGACAGGATTGCGAAGAGGGCCAGATTTTTATCGAACCGCAGGGCATGTGCGTCATGGCAGGCATCGGGCAGGAATCAGGCGAAGCGGAAATGGCGCTGCAGAGCGTCATGAACCGGCTTGAAACCAAATACGGCATCATGCTGCTTCAGCCGGCTTATACGCGTTACCGTGTGGAGCTTGGTGAAATCACCAGCTATCCGCCAGGATATAAGGAAAACGCCGGCATCTTCTGCCATAACAATCCCTGGATCGTCTGCGCGGAAACGAGGATCGGACACGGGAACAGGGCCTTCGATCTCTATCGCAAGACCGCTCCCGCCTATATCGAGAACATCAGCGAGATCCACCGCACCGAGCCGTATGTCTACAGCCAGATGATCGCCGGAGCCGACGCGCCTAGCTTCGGCGAAGGAAAAAACAGCTGGCTCACCGGTACGGCCGCATGGACCTTTGTCAGCATCAGCCAGTATATTCTGGGCGTCATGCCTACATTTGACGGTCTTCAGATCAACCCCTGCATTCCCCAGGATCTGCACCGTTTCCAGATCGTCCGCCGCTACAGAGGCGCGACCTACCGGATTACGGTCGACAATCCCGAGGGAATCGAAAAGGGGATCCGAGAGATCTCACTGAACGGAAGCCTCATCAGAGGAACCGTTCTTCCGATTCTTGAAAACGGAGCGGTCGCGGATGTTCACGTCCTGATGGGCAAATGATCCAGGCAGAATGTAATACAAGAGCAGAGACCGGTAATGGCCTCTGCTCTTTTCATACAGCGTTTCCGCCGTCTGTCTCGCCGTACGCTGAGGTCCCGCTTTATACGAGCCCCCATTCCGCCAGTTTTTCAAAACCTCCGAGCGACTCGATATACGCCTCAGCGGTCCGGATGATCTCGTCATACGGGATCCCGTTCACGGTTTCGTCCCCGATCGCGCAGGAAAAATAAACAGGTTTTCCCTCTTTCTGCGCAAGCAGGTGGGCGTAGATATTGACGCTGACATCTGCTTTCGATAAATCTTTCCCATGCAGGCCGCCTCCGGTCACGCCGTCGGCCATATCGCTGCCGAGCTTCCGGTTCGTCGCTCCGCTGTCCACGTTCACTCCCCCGGTCCAGTCTCCGAGGGGATTGATCACGGCATCAGGATACGTTTCCGCCAGATCTTCTGTCCTTGCGTTGCTCTGGCAGATGATGAGTTTTGTTCCGTCCAGAACGTATTTCCCGTCGCTCGGATAACGCTCATACAGACTTCTCGCAATTAAGCTCAGTTTCTTCTGTTCGTCCGTGACCGGAGCCCCCTTGAATATTCCGTTATCCCCGCAGCGTGTCCGCCCTTTCTGATTGCCGGCAAGGTGGACGTCCTGCTCGTTCTCGCTGTAATCGACTTCGACCCCTTCGCAGATCCGCTGCACGATAGCTTCGATTTCTTCTTTATCGAAACGGACGGATGTTTCGGAAATGATATGGCATTTTCCATGCCCGATCAGTACCTCAACGGCTATCTTCGGCCGGCTTTGCTTCCGATACGCGAGGTCGACGATCGCTCCCGCAATCCTGTCCGCCACTTTATCCGGATGGTCCGGATTGACTTTTTCAAACATTTCTTCCCGATACCTTTCACTGATTTCCTACAGGGGGCAAAAAAATGAACTCACCGTTTCTGATGAGTCCGCATGTGATGTATGATCCCATCAGTCAAGCCTTAGCACCTTCCCTTTCGGGGGTTGCTGTGCGGTCAAAGAGCTTGTCTCTCGCGCACTCTCTATAGGATGCAATTATCTTATCTCATTTTATGGCGAAAGTCAACACGATCCCGGAAAGCGGGCTTTTTTGACCTTCTAGTTCTTAAGCAGCCGTTCATTTGGAGCCTGACGAAAAATCTTCGTCCCGTATCAGCGCCTTCAGTTCCGGATCATCGGTCAGCTGAAGAATGCTCCTGACGATCTTCGCGTCGGAGACGTCTTTTTTGTTCGTTCTGCAGGCAGCGTTGGATACGATGCGGAGAGGTTCATCATCCGATGAACGAAGCTCAAGGATCGACCTTGCCTGCACCAGCACGCTCGCGCGCAGAATATGGTAATCGCTGGAAACGATCGCGATCTCCCGGACCTGCGGATAATTCTTCAGTTCTCTGCAGATATATTTCGCGTTCTCGGCGGTCGACATCGATCTGTTCTCCGTGATGATCCTGCCAGGGTCCACCCCTTTTCCAACGAGCCAGTCCGTCATTCTGTCCGCTTCCGTCACCTTGCTGTTGTTCTCCGCGGTTCCTCCCCCGCAGCAGAGAAGCAGCGCGTGCGGATACTTTTCCGCGCAGTTCAGAGCGACCTCCAGCCTTTCCGTCAGTTCCGGTTTCATTGAACCGTTTTTATTCAGCTGATATCCCATGATGACGATGCAGAGGGCGTCTGTCCCGTCCAGCCCGTCCGGAAGAACGCCGTAATGGGTCTCCGATTCGCGCGCAGCATCATAGAACGCAAGGATGCTTTCCCACTGATCAGCCGCCAGCGGATCGATTTCCCGGAGGAGCCGGAGATCTTCTCCGCGAAGCGTTTTTTCTTCTTCTCCGCCGCGGGCGTACCTTACCGCCATAGAATAGATCAGCTCGTCTGCCGGTACCGTCATTTCAGGCGTCGGTGAAGAATACACCCTGATCTCGACGGGTTCCGGTTCAGGGGTGCTTTGAACCAGGGTTGCCGACGGCGCTTCAGCAGGAACCGTCCCGGTACTGCATCCGGGCACGGACATCAAGGCAGCGATCATCATCAGCCAGATTGGTATGCTCTGTTTTCGCTTCATATGAATCAGTATACCATAGTGCTCAGGATCAATGGCACGGTCTGCCGGCACGGATCGTTATGCCGTACAAAAGCACAGACCCGCGGTCCGGCGCTCGGCCGCCGGTATCCTGCGGGTCTTTACAGAAAAATCCAGAACGTTCTCTTTTGATTTTATGTTTCAGATGAAACGATCTCCACCTTGTCGCCCGGTTTTATTACTCCGCCGTTCAGAACCGCCGCAAACACCCCTTCGCGTGGCATGATACAGTCTCCGACGGTCTTGTAAATCACGCAATGACTGTGGCACTCCTTCCCGATCTGCGTTAATTCGAGAACAACGTCCCCGATCCTGATCACAGTACCCGGTTTATATCTCTTCAGGTCATATCCCGAAACGATAATGTTTTCACCGAACGCACCGTCCCGGATCTCGATTCCGTTCTTTTTGAAGTTTTCGATCGCTTCATAGCTCAGAAGGCTGACCTGACGGTGCCATTTCCCCGCATGGGCATCCCCTTCGATTCCGAAATCCCGGATGACCGTAACCGAATCCACCGCCTCCTTCGGAGTCCCTTTTCGCCTGCTGACGCATACCGCCTTTACTTCGCCCATTCCTGTCACTCCGCCTTTCCCGGATGAAACCGTCCTTCAGGCCGGAAGCACCCGGTCCGATCCGTTTCCGTTCTTATCCTATCTGTTTGATAGGTAATATAGTATGAATCTCTCTTTTTGTCAATTCGTGCGCTTTCTCAGGCGCGGTCCGATTCCCCGCTGCAGACACGTTGTTAAGAGCAATCCGGCACACGGACAGCAACAAAAACTATATATTTGTATATTCATACTTGACTGCTTGTTTAGAGATTGTATAATTTCTTTGTATCTCTAATAATAAACTTTATGTTTAGTAATAAAGGATAAGCAATGGATACGGAAACGATCAACCGCAACATCGGCTATCAGCTGAAAAACCTCAGAAAGCAGGCAGGCCTTACCCAGCAGGAGCTGGCGGACAGGACGGAACTGACCAAGGGATTCATATCCCAGCTGGAACGCGGTCAGGTGTCTCCCTCCATCGTGACGCTTCTGGATCTGATCGAATGTCTCGGCACCACGCCTTCCGATTTTTTCAAGGCTTCCGGACAGGAGCAGATCGTCTTCCAGCCTGGCGAGTGTTTTGAAAAAACGGACAGTCTGGGGAACATTACCCGCTGGATCGTCCCTTCCGCACAGAGCAACCAGATGGAACCGATCCTTGTCTCGCTCGCCCCGGGTCAGCAGTCGGAGCCCGATTCACCCCATAACGGTGAAGAATTCGGATATATTCTGAACGGCCGCGTCCTGATCCATTACGGAGACAAGAAATATGAGGCGAAATCCGGCGAGAGCTTTTACTACGAAGCGGACAAAGTCCACTATCTGGAGAATCCCGGGAGCAGACCCGCAAGGCTGATCTGGGTAAGCACTCCCCCGAGTTTCTGATTGACCGCGTGCACGCGTACAAACTTTTCATTTACATATATAAGGGGTATCAACATGACAGACAGCAGCAACATCATCGAACTGAAACACATCACAAAATCCTTTGAAGACGGGTTCGTGGCCGTATCCGATTTCAATCTGGAAGTCAAGCGCGGAGAGTTCGTTACTTTTCTCGGGCCTTCCGGCTGCGGAAAGACGACAACACTGAGAATGATAGCCGGTTTTGACCGTCCTACCTCGGGAGAGATCCTCCTGAACGGAAAGGATATCTCTCACCTGCCGCCCAATCTCCGGCCCATCAATACGGTGTTCCAGCGATATGCCCTGTTCCCCCATATGAATATCTTTGAAAACATCGCTTTCGGTCTGAAACAGAAAAAAACGCCGAAAGATATCATCCGGAACAAAGTGAAAAAAGTTCTGCAGCTGGTCGACCTGGAAGGTTTCGAAAGCCGCAGCGTGTCCACCCTTTCCGGCGGTCAGCAGCAGCGTGTCGCCATTGCCCGCGCCCTTGTGAACGAACCGGAGATCCTGCTCCTTGACGAGCCGCTCGGCGCGCTTGACCTGAAAATGCGCAAGGAAATGCAGCTCGAACTGAAAAACATGCACAAAGAGCTCGGCATCACTTTTATTTATGTCACGCACGATCAGGAAGAAGCGCTGACGATGTCGGACAAGATCGTTGTCATGTCAGAGGGCAAGATCCAGCAGATCGGCACCCCGGAGGGCATTTACAACGAACCGGAAAATGCGTTTGTTGCGGACTTCATCGGAGAAAGCAACATCTTCAACGGCATCATGACGGGCCATCTGAAGGCGCGTTTTGCCGGCGGTCAGTTTGAGACCGTGGATGATTTCCCCGAAGGAACGCAGATCACCGCCGTCATCCGTCCGGAAGACATTCAGATCACCAAACCCGGCGAAGGCCAGATCACCGGCAAAGTGACAGACGTGATATTCAAGGGCATGCATTATGAGATCACGGTGGAATCCGGCCGGTATGAACTGATCATTCAAAGCACAAAGTCCGCCGTGCCGGGATCTTCCGTCGGTATGAAAGTAGAACCTGACGGGATCCACATCATGGTCGCCGCGGAACATACGAACTACTTTAACGTTGACATGAACCGCGACCAGATGCTGGAGTTCAACGGAAGCGTTCTTGACACGAAAGTTGAGAACATTATCAAGGGCAGCCGCCGCAATGCGGACAATCAGCTGGTCACTTCCAACGGCGAGCTGATCGATCCGGAAAAGATCCATATCATCGCGGCTATCGAGCCTTCCGATATCAAGATGTCCGACAATGTCGAAGACTGCCTGGTACAGGGCATCATCAGCGACCTGATCTATATGGGCGACCATTACAGCTACGTGATCAACACCGATATCGGTCAGGACTTCATCGTTGACGATGAATATCTCTGGAACATGGGAGACCTTGTCGGTCTGGTCCTGCCGATCGAAAAGATGCGCTTCACTGTAAAGAAGTAAGAGGGGGAATCCGGAATGAGATTTTCAAGAAAACTCCTCGGTATACCATATGCCGTATTCCTGATCATTTTCGTGGTCGCTCCTCTGTTTGTGCTGTTCTTCTACGCCTTTACAAACGGAGAGGGCCGGTTTTCCCTTTCGAATCTGGTCGGATTCTTCTCGGATCCGAATACGCTTGGCACACTGTGCTACAGCTTCGCGCTGGCGTTTGTCGTGACGGTTGTCTGTCTCCTTCTCGCCTATCCGACCGCTTATTTTCTCGCCACCAGCAGGCTGAAGGCCAAAAGCGTCATCATCATGATTTTTGTCATGCCCATGTGGATCAATTTCTCCCTGAGAATCACGGCGCTGAAAGAGATCCTGACCATGATCGAGCGGAATCTTGCTTACTACCCCTTTCTGAATTCCGTCCTGGGAATGACATACGATTTCCTGCCGTTCATGATCCTGCCCATTTACAACGTCATCGTGAAACTATCTCCGGATTTCGGAGAGGCGGCACGGGATCTCGGGGCAAACAGTGCGGGCACGTTCCTTCAGGTCACCCTTCCCCTTTCGGTTCCGGGGATCCTGAGCGGTGTTTCCATGGTCTTCCTGCCCGCCATGACCAACTATGTCGTTCTTGACATGCTGTACAACAGCACCTATATCATGGGCAGCCTGATCGGGAGCTACTTCTCCGCCTACAACTGGCACGGTGGCTCCATGATCGCCCTGATCCTTCTCGCTGTTATCTGCGGATTCACGCTTCTTACCGACAGCATCGGTGAAGGGGAAGTCAAGAGAGGAGGTGCGATGCTGTGAGAAAATTCGGATCTGCCTTTATCATATTCGTGCTTCTATTCCTGTATGTTCCGATCCTCGTGCTCGCATTCTACAGCTTTACGAACGCGTCCCAGATCGGCTCCTTCCAGAGCTTTACGTTTGAAAACTACGTCCGGCTCTTCACAACGGAAGAACTGCGGAACATGATCCTCGGGACCGTCCTTCTCGCCCTGGCGTCCTCCATTCTGGCAACGATTCTCGGGACGCTCGGCGCTGTCGGCTCGTTCTACTCCAAATCCCTGGTCGAGAGAGCCTATACTTTCGTCAACCAGATCCCGGTCATCAACGCGGACGTCGTTACCGGTTTCTCGCTCTGCATCCTGCTCGTTGTCGTTCTCGGGATCAACAAGGACACCTACCTGCCCCTGCTGTTCGGACACGTCACGCTGTCCGCGCCGTTTGTATATCTTTCCGTCGTCCCGAAGCTGAAGCAGATGGATTCCAGTCTGTACGAGGCAGCGCTGGATCTCGGCGCGACGCCGTTTACGGCGCTGATCCGCGTGGTTTTCCCGCAGATCCTCTCCGGCATCGTTTCCGGTTTCATGCTGGCGATCACGCTGTCGCTGGATGATTATTTCATCGCGACCTATACGAAGCCTGCCATGTTCGATACCATCAGCACCTATGTCGTCAACGCGACAAAAGGTTCCCACACGGAAATCAAGACAGCCCTCTGGGCGCTTTCCACCGTGATCTTTTTAATCGTTCTCATTGTCGTGGCTGTCATCAACATCAACGCGAACAAGGACAGCAAGGCCATGAAGCAGAGGAGGTCCTGTTAACATGACGCGCATCATTCTGAAGAAAACTGCCGCCTTCCTCTGTGTCCTGCTTACTGCCGCGCTGGTCTTTCCGTACGCGTCTCTGGCAGCCGAAGAGAGCGAGACCGTCCTCCGCGTCTGCAGCTGGGAGGAATACATCGATGAGGGCGACTGGGACGAAGACGAGGTCATCGATCTCGAAAGCGGTGATATCTTCGGCGAGAATCCCATGGTAAACGACTTCGAGGACTGGTACTACGATACCTATCACAAAAAGGTCCGGGTCGAATACTCGACGTTCGGAACGAATGAAGATCTTTACAACATGCTCACGCTGGGGGATGTGTTCGACCTCGTATGTCCTTCCGAATACATGATCATGAAACTGATGGCGGAAGACCTGCTCTGTCCGCTTTCGGACACGTTCTTTGATGAAAGCGACGAGAACAATTACTACATCAAAGGCGTCTCCCCGTATATCCGCGGCATGTTCGAGTCGCACGAGATAAACGGCAGCACCTGGGATCAATACGCCGCCGGTTTCATGTGGGGCGTTACGGGCTTTGTTTACAATCCGGATATCGTATCCGTCGAAGACGCCTCCACCTGGCACCTGATCGACAACACTTCCTACGCAAGACAGATCACGGTCAAGGACAACGTGCGCGATACCTATTTCGCCGCGCTCGGCGCGTTAAAGTCGGATCTGCTGACATCCGAGTCGTTCAAAAACAGCCCTGATTATCCCTCCCGCCTGCAGGATGAAATGAACGATACTTCCCCGGAGATGATCGCGCAGGTCCAGGACTATCTCCAGTCCGTCAAGGACAATCTGTATTCGTTCGAAACGGATTCCGGGAAGGCGGATATGATCACCGGAAAAGTCGTGGCCAACCTCCAGTGGTCAGGCGACGCCGTCTACTCGATGGATCAGGCGGAAGCGGATGACTTTTTCCTGGAATTTGCTGTTCCGGAAGAATCCACGAACGTGTACTTCGATGGATGGGTCATGCTGAAATGCGGCATCGAGGGCAATCCGGACAAGCAGCACGCGGCGGAAGCATTCATCAATTTCCTGTCCCGTCCCGATAACGTGATCCGGAACATGTACTACATCGGATATACCTCCGTCATATCCAACTCCGAAGACGGAAGAATATTCGAGTATGCGGAATGGAGCTACGGAGCCGATGAAGATGAAGAAAACACGGTGGAGTATTCCGTAGCCCATTTCTTCGCGGAAGATGAAGAAAGCCAGGATGATTTCATCCTGACCGTACCGGAAGATCAGCTCTACCGTCAGCTCGCGGCGCAGTATCCTTCCGAGGAAGTACTTGGCCGTGCCTCAATCATGGTCTATTTCGATAAGGAAGTCAGCGAGGCAACCAATCAGATGTGGATCAATGTTCGGTGCTTCAATATCAGGAACATTCCCGTGTGGTGCTGGATCCTCGCCGGTCTGATCGTAGCGCTGATCGGTTACGCCGTCATCAGCAAAAAAATCAGCAGAAAGCACCAGATCAGCCCTCCGGATATCACGACGTTCCGGAATCACGAACGTAAAAACTAAACTTCCGAAAAGACTTCAAGCACGCAGTTCATGCGTGCTTTTTTTATCGGCGGAACACCCCGGATCTCAGAAGAGAATGATACTGCAGGCTACGACGCCGGCAGCAACGATGAGTATGGTCGCGACCGTATAACCGAACGGGGTAAGATGATACCTTTTCAGCCTGTTCAGTCCTTTTTTCCAGTTTTCGAGACTTTCGTGCAGCGTTTCCATAGCGGATCCTCCGATGATTCTGAGTCCTGGTGCAATGAATGGTTTTTTACAGATGACGGAGACCGGAGGCTTCCAGCAGGGCGGTCCATGCTCTGGAAACCCTCACGCGGTCCTGCGGCCTTTTCATGATCGACGGGGCAAACAATCCGGCATCCGTCCGGATCTCCTCCCTGACGTTGTCCGGATAGCGTTCCGGATGATCAACGAGCGAATCCATCAGGATCCTCAGCATGCAGTCTTCCGGATCGCCGGATCTGTCGATCTCATCATCAAACAGCTTATGAATGGCCAGATACTGCATAATGGACAGCGTGTTTCCGTCTTTTTCAAACGTTCCTACTGTCTGTCTGCTGATCCCCAGCCTTCTCCCGAAGTCGGACGCCGTCCAGCCGGCGCAGCTTCTGAGAAGCACGAGATTTTTTTGCAATCTGTCGCGTGCATCCATTCTTTATCCCCGTTGATTAAAAAAATACCATGATTTCCATAATATGTCAAATATTTTTACATATGTATCTAATATTTTTTCATTAGTGTTAAATTATTTGTCATTATAGAAACACGGACGATTATCCCCTTTCAATAAGCTGGCGCAGCGGCGCCCGGATCCGCATCTTCCCTGCCCTGCCTATCTTTCACAGATTGTTTTATTTTTGCGCTTCCGCGCTCTGATACAATAAATTAGTAAAAGTATGTAATGAAAGAAGGCAGCATCTTGGGCATTTTTAACAGGACTGATATCGGGATCGATCTCGGAACATCCAGCATTCTGGTGTATGCCAAGGACCGCGGGATCGTGCTCCGAGAACCCTCCGTCGTTGCCGTCGACCGGACTACCGGCAGACTCCTCGCGATCGGCGAGGAAGCGAGCCGCGTGATGGGCCGGGCTCCGGCGAACGTCGTGGTGATCCGTCCGCTTCGCGACGGCGTCATCAGCAATTACGACGTGACGGCACGGATGATGCGGTATTTCCTCAGGAAGGTAGTGGGAACCGGTTTTCTCTACAAGCCCCGCGTCGTCGCCTGTGTGCCTTCCGGCGTCACCGAGGCCGAGAAGCGCTGCCTTGTCGAAGCCGCCCGTGAAGCAGGCGCAAAGCGCTGCCATCTGATCCAGGAACCGGTCGCCGCTGCGATCGGAGCAGGTATCGATATCAACGAGCCGAACGGTCACATGATCGTCGACATCGGGGGCGGAACGACGGACGCTGCGGTCCTGTCCTACGGAAGCGTCGTGATTTCGGAATCCATCAAATGCGCGGGCGATGCTTTCGATGAAACGATCATCCGTTACATGCGCAACAAGCATTCTCTTGTGATCGGCGATAAAACGGCCGAACGGATCAAGATCGATTACGGCCAGGCGCACATGGAAAAGGATCAGAAAGTCGTGGATATTACCGGAAGGAGCCTTCTTTCCGGCATGCCGGAATCCGTTCCGGTCGGAACGAACGAAATGGTCGATGCGCTGCGCGATCCGCTGAACCGTATCATGGAATGCATCCAGTCCCTGTCCGAGAAAACACCCCCCGAACTTGCCTCGGACATCAAGACCAACGGTATCATCCTGACCGGAGGCGGTTCTCTTCTGAGGGGACTCGATCAATATATCGAGGAGCGGACCAATCTCCCCTGCCATCACGCAGAGGATCCGGTCGCCTGCGTCGCAATCGGCACCGGAAGGGTCCTTGAAAACCTCGAACTGTACAACCGCGCCATTTACGACTACAGACGCGGAGAATATTTCGACATCTGAAAAGGCTCCCCAACCCTTTTGCAGTGTGTTCATCCGTATGACAAATTCGTTTGATATACTTCACGGAATCATCATTCCATGAGGAGGAGTCCCGCAAGCATGGGAAAAAGGCGTTCAAAGAAATACAGTTTCAAAAAGATATGGCGCGCTGTCCGCACCTTTCTTCTGGATCTGTGCAGAAAAATCGGGAGAGGCATTTATTATTCCTACCAGTATCTGAAAAAACTCCCTGCTAAAACCTTACTGATCGGTATCGCCTCCGTCTCTGCCGTACTTCTCGCCGTGATCATCATCCTTCTCGCTTCCCCGAAGAAAAAAACGGCCGTGACCGCTGATCCCGTCAGCGAGACCGTATTCGCGTCCGGGAATCCCGATCCGGATGTACAGGCGTTCCCCGTGAACGGAAGCGGCGATACGCCGGCGGAGGGATCCGGAGACTCTTCCCAGTCCCCTCAGAACAGCGCTTCCGATGGCTCCGCGAACACAGGAACCGGTGAGGAATTCACAAAGCTGGACGAAGGCGACCGGTCTCCTCTCGTGGCAAAGATCCAGGAACGGCTCATGGAGCTCGGATACATGGACTCCGATGAACCCACGGAATACTTCGGCTCCATTACGGAGAGAGCGGTCAAGACATTCCAGGCCCACAACGGCCTTTCCTCCGACGGCATCTGCGGAAGCGATACCTATGACCTGCTTTTTTCCGATAACGCCAAAAAATACGTCATGCAGCTCGGGGATTCCGGAGACGATGTTGAAAACGTACAGCATCGTCTGTATGAACTCGGATACGTGACGACCAAATCGAACATCACGGGCACCTTCGGGGAGCTTACCCAGAGCGCCGTGGAGGAATTCCAGAGCAGGAACAATCTGAAGAGCGACGGGAAAGTCGGATATAACACGCTGGAATCGCTCTTTTCGGAAAGCCCCGTTTCCAAATCCTTTTCCATCGGAGACAAGGACGACGTGATCAAGCAGGTCCAGCAGAAACTGAAAAAGCTGAAATACTACAGCGGTCCCGTGACCGGCGAATACACAAAAGCCACCGCGACAGCCGTCAGGAAATTCCAGCAGAGCAACGATCTTGTCGTTGACGGTGCCCTTGGACCATCCACAAAATCCGCCATTCTCTCAAGCCATGCGCAGGCGTACGTAATGCAGCTCGGAGAGTCCGGGAGCGACGTCAAGAAAGTCCAGACCCGTCTGGCCAAGCTGAACTATCTGCGTTCCGCCAACGTGACCGGCTATTTCGGTGAAAAGACGGAAGAAGCGGTCATCGCGTTCCAGGAGCGCAACAAGCTGCATGCCGACGGGAAAGTCGGAACCGGGACATACAACTCCCTGTTCTCAAGCAGCGCGAAGAAAGCGAAGACCGTCAGCCCGACCAGCGCCCCTACCGGCGGCTCATCCTCCGGAAGCGGCAGCTCCGGCTCGTCCGGCGGCTCCTCTTCCTCCTCGTCTTCCGGCAAGGGCGTGGAGAAACTGATTGCGATCGCGGAGTCCAAAAAAGGATGCCGGTATGTCAGCGGAGCGAAAGGCCCGAACACGTTCGACTGTTCCGGTTTTGTCTATTACTGTCTGAAGGAAAGCGGTGTTAAAATCAGCTATATGACCTCGATCGGCTGGAGAACGACCAACAGATTCACACGGATCGACAGCCTCAGCAGCTGCAAGCGCGGTGATATCCTCGTGTTTTCCGGGTCCTCCATGGCAGCGGGGCACGTGGGGATCTATCTCGGAAGCGGAAGCATGATCGACGCGGGTTCCTCGGCAGGATGCGTCCGTATCACCAGCACGGTCCTTTCAGGCTCATATTGGCCCAGCCATTTCCTGATGGCGTACAGGGTCTTCTGATAGAATTGTTTTTCGGTTCGCCGAAATTTGGGAGGAAAAATGAAAAGAAGTATCTGCCTGCTGCTTTCAGTTCTGACATTTGTCAGCATCTTTCTGTTCGCCCCTGTGGCAAGCGCGAAAGATGAACTGAAAAACACGGATCCCGATAAGTACTATATCGTTCTGGATCTGAAAAACCAGACCGTTACGGTTTACGAAAGAGACGAGAACGGTGAGTATACGCGCGTCGTCCGGCGGTTCATCTGCTCTACCGGGAAGACCGTGAATGCCTCGAGCGACGATCCCGACGCCGTCGCCGAGAGCACGCCGACTCCCACCGGCGTGTGGAAGATCGGCGGGCGCGAAAGATTCGGCAAATTCGCAAAGTTCAGCGAATATGCCAGATACTGGACCCAGCTCGTCGCGGACAATTACTTCCATTCCGTCATGTTCAAAAGGCGCGACGTGACCACTATGATGAAAAACCCCTACCGCAATCTCGGAAACGACGTTTCACACGGCTGCATCCGGCTCCTTGTCGAAGACGCAAAGTGGCTTTATTACTATGCCTGTCCGGGCACAACGGTAAAGGTCACGAACTCCAACCGGGCAAGCAAATCGGTTCATAAAGCGCTGATTTCCGCGAGAAACATGTATGATTTTGCGGATTATTCCGAGCTTCAGGCGAATTTCTTTGATCATGAGGAGCTGGAAAACGACAAAGCATGGGTTACGCATGAGAACGCCGCGATCCGGAAGGAAAGCAAGAGCGGAGCCAAAAAGATCCAGCATCTGGATCTCGGCGACGAACTGGAAGTGCTGCTTTACAATGACGCGTGGGTCAAGGTCCGTTCCGCCGAGGGAAGAGAAGGCTATGTCTACCGCGGATATATTACCATGTCGGAAGGCGAACGGGATACGATCAGCAACGCGTACATCATGAAGGGAACGACATGGATGTGCGACAACCAGTCCATCGATTCCGAGCACAGAATCTGCAAGGTCCCCTTTGATACGCCGGTCAAGGTACTCGAGATTGACGAGGGCAGCGGCTACTCGAAAATTCAGTACTATACCGAGATCGGATATGTCAAATCCAAAGCGCTGAAATCCGGCTGGGGCGTGAATCTTCAGGATACGGAGCCGGTCGTGATCGCATCTCCGGCCGCATAATCCGGGAAGAGTCAAAGTCGAAACACAACTGCGGGGCAAATGCTCCGCAGTTTTTTATCCCCCGCCTTCCGGACGGAAAAAGAAAAAGCGGATCGCTCCGCTTTGATTATTTTCATCAGGTTATATCTGCTTCAACTGTCCAGAATGATATCTTCCGCAGCGCCGCCGGCAAGGATCGAATTGATCGCTCTGACCGATTCCTCCATCGCTTTTGCGTCGTCATAAGTCATGAAATGCGGGAAGATCCTCGGATACGCCTCTGCAAGGGGGGCAAGCTCCTCGCCGTATTCGACCGTAAAAATCTCAAAATCATCACGGCCTCTCTCGATGAGCGCATTTGCCAGCACGGCGGCCTCTTCTGCCGTTTCCACATACGCGCAGTCCACCATTCCCTCGAGAAACGAATCAAGCTTGCGCTCGATCCAGTCCGTATAGGCATCATTGGCGGGACCCACGTACACGCCCTTTCTGAGCACCTTGCCCTGGGAAATCATATCCTGAAACAGGATGAAAGCCTCGCTCTCGTCATTCGTGAACACGCCGAACATTCTCACGGGCGTATCGTGAGGAGGATAGGCGATCGCCTCTTCCATGACACTCTCGCAGTCCGATCCGTACACCGTTGCGTAGCCGACGGTGATCGCCTCGTCGGGGCAGTCGGCCCCGGCTCTGTTATAGATGACAACCGGAATCCCGTTCTCTACTAGAGCGCTGACATCCGCAGCCGCTTCCCGGTTATCCAGATAACAGAAAACTGCCGCGGTGTGGTCCGGGATCCCTTCGGTTCCGTCCGCGATCTCCGCGTCACGGACATCTTTCAGCAGTTCACTGACTTCCTGAAAGCCCCTGTTGCCGCCAAAAACCGCGATGACGGGCGTCACGGGTTCCTCTGTCGGAGCGGGAGTCGGTTCCACGGTCTCGACATAGACCTGTACCGCTTCCTCGGGTTCGGAACCCGGGGCGGAACACGCCACACCGAACAGGCAGAGAATGCCAACCAGGAACAAACAGATTCCAATTGAAAACAGTGTCGACTTCATATGCGATCAGGCTGTCTGTTCCGGATCTACCGTATCCAGAGCCTCCCCTTTCCCCTTGTTCTTGCTAGAGCTGCGCTTCGGGTGGTCCAAAGTTTTTCTCGTAATGATCGGCTTTGATTTCTTATCGATCGTGTCCTTCGTGACCCTGACGGCAACAATGTCCTTGTCCGAGGGGATATCGAACATGATATCCAGCATGACGTCCTCCAGGATTGCGCGCAGACCGCGTGCGCCGGTCTTGCGTTCGATCGCAAGGTGCGCCACTTCCCGCAGGGCCTCCTCCTCGAACGTAAGCTCGACATTGTCCATTTCGAAAAGGCGCTTGTACTGTCTGGAAAGCGCGTTCTTCGGCTCCGACAGGATCCTCACCAGCGCGTCTTCATCCAGATTCTCCAGTGTCACGATGATGGGCATGCGGCCCACAAATTCCGGAATGAGACCGAATTTGAGGAGATCTTCGGGAAGGATGTTCTTCAGAACTTCGCCGATATCCTTCTGGACGTTCGACTGAACATCCGCTCCGAATCCCATCATCTTCTGTCCGGTCCGTTTCTCGATGATCTTGTCGATCCCGGTAAATGCGCCTCCGCAGATAAACAGGATATTCGTCGTATCGATCTGGATGAACTCCTGATGGGGATGCTTCCTGCCGCCCTGCGGCGGAACGGAGGCAACGGTACCCTCCACGATCTTCAGGAGCGCCTGCTGCACGCCTTCTCCGGATACATCGCGCGTAATGGAAACATTTTCCCCTTTGCGCGCGATCTTGTCGATCTCATCGACGTAGATGATCCCTTTTTCCGCCTTCTTGACATCGTAATCGGCAGCCTGGATCAGCTTCAGAAGGATGTTTTCCACATCCTCGCCGACATACCCGGCTTCCGTCAGGCTGGTCGCGTCCGCGACCGCAAAAGGAACGTCCAGGATTTTTGCCAGGGTCTGCGCCAGCATCGTTTTGCCGCAGCCGGTCGGTCCGAGCATGATGATGTTGCTTTTCTGCAGCTCCACGTCGTCATTCGGCTTGCCCGCGTTGATCCTCTTGTAATGATTGTAGACCGCGACCGCCAGCGCACGCTTTGCGTCGTCCTGTCCGATCACATACTGGTCAAGCGTTTCCAGAATCTCCTTCGGTTTCGGAAGCGGGTCCACGCTGGCCTGCGCAGGCGCGGACTGCACCTTGTCGTCCTCGATGATCTCGTGACAAAGCTCCACACATTCATTGCAGATATACACACCCGGTCCCGCAATGATGCGGTTGACTTCATCCTGCGATTTTCCGCAGAACGAGCACCTGATAGGATTTCTCTTGTCATTTTTCGTCGGCATCTGTCCTGTTTATTCCTCCGTCACCGTCTCGGCTGGATGATCTCGTCGATCAGTCCGTATTCCTTTGCCTGTTCCGGCGTCATATAGTTGTCGCGTTCCGTGTCGACGCAGATCGTTTCATACGACTGGCCGGTCCTCTGCGCCAGGATGGTGTTCAGGCGCTTTTTGATGCGCAGGATCTGCTCAACCTGGATATTCATGTCCGTAGCCTGGCCGCGGGCGCCGCCGCTCGGCTGGTGGATCATGATCTCGGCGTTCGGAAGAGCCCGGCGTTTGCCTTTTGCCCCCGCCGCGAGAAGAAACGCGCCCATGGATGCCGCAAGTCCCACGCAGATCGTGGATACCTCGCATTTGATGTACTGCATCGTGTCATAGATCGCCATGCCCGCGCTCACGGAGCCTCCCGGACTGTTGATATAGAGATAGATATCCTTGTCCGGGTCATCCGCTTCCAGAAACAGCATCTGCGCCACGATGATATTCGCCGTATCATCGTACACTTCGCCGCCCAGAAAGATGATCCTGTCTTTCAGAAGACGTGAGTAGATATCATAGGAGCGTTCGCCCTGACTGGTCTGTTCGACCACCATCGGAACCAAATTCATGTTTTCATCATGATCCGGTCAGCGAAAAGTCCGTCCGGATCTTCCTTTCTCCCGGCCGTTACCGGGATAATCACGGCTCATGCGCCGGCAGCGTCTCTTGCCGTCCGCGTATCACTCAGCGGTTTCCGGCTTTTCCTCGTCCTTGGCTTCCGTTTTCTTGGAAGCGGTTTTTTTCGGAGCGGCCTTCTTTTTGGCTGCGGTCTTCGCGGCCTTTTTGAATTTCAGGCTCTCAACGACCAGATTGATCGCCTTCTCTGTCTTCTTGCGGTCACGGAGATAATCCAGATCATCGTCTTTCAGGTTGCTCCTGAATTCCTCTGCCGTCATGTTGTTATCCTTGGCGTACTGCCCGATGATCTCATCCAGATCTTCGTCCGTGCACTCGATGCCCTCTTCTTTCACGATCTTCGCCATCACGAGCTGCATCTTCACCCTTGCTTCAGACTCGGGACGGAACTGCTCGCGGAGCGTGTCGGGCGTGGCTCCCGTATAATTGAGGTACTCCTCAAAGGGAATGCCGCTCATCTGGAGCCTGTAGCGGAAGTCGTCGATCATCCAGTCGATCTGCCGGTTGATCATGCAATCCGGAATCTCAACGGAAGCATTCTCGCACGCCTTTTTGATCGCGATGTTTTCAATGGCGGTCTTTTCGTTCTTTTCCGCCTGTTCCACCATGGTCTTGCGGATATCCGCCTTATACTCGGCCAGCGTGTCGAAGTCGGAAACGTCCTTTGCGAATTCGTCGTCCAGTTCCGGAAGTTCCTTCACCTGGACGGAATGGAGCTTCACGGCAAAAACGGCGTCCTTGCCGGCAAGTTCTTCGGCGTGATAGTCATCCGGGAACTTGACATGGATGTCACGGTCCTCGCCCTGCTTCATGCCGACGATCTGCTCTTCAAATCCCGGAATGAACGTGTTGGAGCCCAGAACGAGCGTCTGTCCTTCCGCTGTTCCGCCTTCGAACTTCACACCGTCCACGGAACCGCTGTAGTCGATCAGGACGCGGTCGCCGTTCTCAGCGGCGCGGTCGACATCCAGAAAACGGGCGTTCTTTTCGCGCTCTTCATTGATTTTTGCGTCGACCTCTTCGTCTTTTACAGAGTAGTCGGGCTTTTCGATCTCCATCCCTTTATACTCGCCGAGCGTCACTTCGGGTTTCAGCTGTACTTCCGCCGTATATGTCATGCCGTCTTTCAGGCTCATCGACTCAATGGAAATCTTCGGCTGATCGACCGGTTCAAGATCGAACTCCTCGATTGCTTCATCATACGCGTCTCCCCAGCAGAATTCGAACGCGTCTGCAAAAAACACATCGTCTCCATAAAGGGTCTCGATGATCTTGCGGGGCGCTTTGCCTGCCCGGAATCCCTGAACCTTGTAGTGCTGGCGGTTCTTCACGTATGCCTGCTGAACAGCAGCACCAAAACTGTCTGCGTCTACCGAAATCGTCAATTTGACCTTATCGTGGTCAAGCTTCTCCATTGTTGCCATAGTTTCCTCCAATTGGCTCTTTTATTGTAAATGCATAATAGCCCACTATCGGGATATCTTACCACATTCTGCTTCGGCTTGACAACCTGTTTATGCAGGATTATAATGAATTTCTAGTCGGAAGCCGACGCGGAACATGCAGATTTCAAGCTTTTTCCCAGAGAGAAGGACGCCTGCTGAAAGTCCTTCAGAAAGCGGAATCCTGTACCAGCCGCTGATTCCGACGGGCGGGCCCGTTACAGCCCACGCAAGAAACAAATCAGGGTGGAACCGCGATTAGAAACGATCGCCCCTCGAGTCATCGGGGGGCGTTTTTTATGATCCATGATAGTTCAATATACAGGGAGGAAAACCATATGATCATTACATTCCCGGACGGAAGCGCAAGAGAATATCCGGACGGCATTTCTCCGCTCAGCATTGCGGAGTCCATCAGCCCCAGGCTCGCCAAAGCCACGCTGTCCTGCCTGATCGACGGCAAGAACAGCGATGTCTTCCGCCCGATCCACGGCGATCACGAGATCCGCTTCTGCACGTTTGACGATGCGGACGGCCGCTGGGCATACCGTCATACGGCATCCCATCTCCTCGCGCAGGCCGTCAAGCGTCTTTATCCGGACGTCAAGCTGGCCATCGGCCCCGCCATCGAGAACGGATTCTATTACGACTTCGATACCGAAACCCCATTCACGGCGGAGGATCTGGAAAAACTTGAAAAGGAAATGGCCAAGATCCAGAAGGAGGACCTCGCCCTTGAGCGTTTTGAACTTCCCCGCGACGAGGCCGTCCAGTTCATGGAGGACCGCGGCGAGCCGTACAAGGTCGAACTGATCCGCGACCTTCCGGAGGGTGAGACCATCAGCTTTTACCGTCAGGGCGAATTCGTCGATCTCTGCGCCGGACCTCATGTCGCTTCCACTGGCAAGATCAAGAATTTCAAGCTTCAGTCGACCGCCGGCGCCTACTGGCGCGGCAGCGAAAAGAACAAAATGCTGCAGCGCATCTACGGAACGGCGTTTGACAAGAAAGCGGATCTGGACGAGTACCTTGCGAAGCTTGAGGAAGCAAAGAAGCGCGACCACAACAAACTCGGCCGCGAGCTGGAGCTCTTCACGACCGTTGACCTGATCGGTCAGGGTCTTCCGATCCTCCTCCCGAAGGGAGCAAGGATCATCCAGCAGCTCCAGCGTTTTGTCGAGGATGAGGAACAGCGGCGCGGCTATCTCCTTACCAAGACCCCGTTTATGGCGAAGCGCGAACTGTACAAGGTATCCGGCCACTGGGATCATTACCGCGACGGCATGTTTGTCATGGGCGACAAGGCGGATCAGGACGACGAAACAAAGGAGATCTTTGCGCTGCGTCCCATGACCTGCCCCTTCCAGTTTATGGCTTATCTGAACCGGCCCCGTTCCTACCGGGACCTGCCTCTCCGCTACAATGAGACCAGCACCCTGTTCAGAAACGAAAGCTCCGGCGAAATGCACGGCCTGATCCGTGTCCGCCAGTTCACCATTTCGGAAGGTCATCTCGCCGTCCGTCCGGACCAGCTTGAGGATGAATTCCGCGGCTGTCTCGACCTTGCCAGATACATGCTCGACACGGTCGGCCTGCTGGAGGACGTCACATACCGTTTCTCCAAATGGGACGAAAACGACAAGGATAAATATATCGGTGAAAAAGCCAGCTGGGAAAAAACGCAGAACCTGATGCGCGACATCCTGAACGATCTGAATATCGATTTCTACGAAGCGGACGGCGAAGCCGCGTTCTACGGACCGAAGCTCGATATCCAGATTAAGAACGTGTTCGGAAAAGAGGACACACTCGTCACGATCCAGATCGATTTCCAGCTTGCCGAACGCTACGGAATGGTTTACACGGACAGCGACGGCCAGAAAAAATACCCTGTCGTCATCCACAGAACGAGCCTCGGCTGCTATGAACGCACGCTCGCTCTCCTGATCGAAAAGTATGCCGGCGCGTTCCCCGCATGGCTCGCTCCCGTCCAGGTCAAGGTCCTGCCCATCACGGACCGTGCCGCGGACCGCTGCGTTGAAATCGAGAAATACCTCGCCGCCCGCGGGGTGCGCGTTGAGACCGATCTGCGCAACGAGAAGATCGGCTTCAAGATCCGCGAGGCGCAGATGCAGAAAGTCCCCTACATGCTGGTGCTCGGAGACAAGGAAGTCGAATCCGGTCTCGTCTCCGTCCGTTCCAGAAAGAACGGCGACCTCGGTACAAAGACCCTGGAGGATTTCTCCGCGATGCTTCTCGACGAGATCGCGACAAGAGCAAAATAAACCCTGGAAATGAACCGACAAAAACGGGATGCCCGCCAAGGCATCCCGTTCTTTTTCATTTGAAGGCCAGTATCAGAGATCGCGCACCCAGCAGCGGCGGCGCTTGTGCTGCTCATGCGGGAACGATTTCAGCTGTGCCTGCACCTTGTCGTTCAGTTCGAGCATGGGACCCGTTTCGGCGTATTTGACGCCGTTCTGAATCATCTTTTCGTGCAGGTTGTCGATGATAATAGCGTTGATGCCGCTCATCTGCAGATCAGGCCGTACCCCGATCAGAAGAAGATCAACAGTATCGTTCTTCCCTTTCAGCGCGCGGAGCATCGGGATCCACCCGAAGGGGAACATCCTTCCTTTGTTTCTTCTCTGGGCTTCCTCAAGCGCCGGGGAACAGATACCGAATCCCACGATCTCCTCCGCCTCGTTGTAAACGAACACGGTCGTACGGTTGTTGAGAAGCGGGAGAAACTCCGCCACATACTTCTCAACCTGCCTTCTTGTCATCGGAACAACGCCGAACAGCACCTTATAGGTCTCGTTCCAGAGATTGAACACGTCCTCCGCCAGCTGCCGAATCGGCTTTTCCGGAGACCGGAGTTCGACGATATGGAGCTTTCTCCTGCGCATCACCTCGTTGCTGATCTTCTGCAGGCGGGGAATCCGCTCCTCGGGGATCGTAACACGGCATTCGACCCAGTCGACTTCCTTCGAAAAGCCCGCCCGCTGCATCTGTTCCGCATAGTAAGGATAGTTGTAATAGGTATAGAACAGACCACGTCTGTCGAACCCTTCGATCAGCATGCCCTCGGGATCCATGTCCGAAAAGCCAAGCGGCCCGTGCACATGTGTGCATCCGTGCTTTTCCCTGCCCCATTTGAACGCTTCATTAAAGAGCGCGTCCACGACTTCATCGTCGTCGATGAAGTCAATGGAGGACAGCGTCAGATAATTCTTGCCGAATTTCTGATTCGCTTTCGTGTTATGAATCGCAGCGATTCTTCCAACGACCTTACCGTCGCGGTATGCAAGGAAGCACTGCGCATCGCAGTATTCGAAAGCAGGATTCTTCTCGCGGTCAAAATCCTCCATCCTGCTCGCGATCAGATCCGGAACATAATTCGGGTTTCCCGCATACAGCTTCTGCGGATACTCTACAAAAGTCCGGATCCCCTTTCTGTCACTGACAGCCTTTACCTCTACCATTTTCCCACTCCCGTTTTCCTAATATTGTTATGCTTCCGTTTTGTTCAGGGCGTCCTCTTTGTTCTCCGCGTCCGAGCCGGCTTCCGGAGCAGGCGCCGCGTTCTTCTTTGCCCGTTCGGCTTTCCTTCTTTCACGTTCCGCGATCTGTTTCGCCTGTTTTTCCTGAACTTTCGCGCGGTGTTTTCTGACCGCCGGGCGGAACAGGAAGTAGAGCCCAACGCCGATACCTCCGAGGATCACGACCGGAACGATGATATAGGCAAGGAAGATGCCGATCGCGGACAGCGCGTTCAGAAGAAATCTCCCGCTGTTCTGTACGCCCGTCTTCATCTTCTCCCATACGTCGGAAGCCTTCCAGACCTCGATCAGTTTGCTTTTTTCCTGAACGGCTGTCTTTTCCTTTTCCCTGATGGTCAGCTCGAGCGTCGCATACGATACCTGGCTGTTCCATACGTTGATGGTCGCCTGATAGCTCTCAATCCGCTCCCGTACGGATGCCAGCTGTTCCCTTACCTTCAGAACGTCCTCGATGGTGTCGCATCTGTCATACAGCGCCAGCAGCTGTTTTTCTTCCGCTTTTGCGGACTCCAGCCTTGCCTGGATGTCATAATAGCTCTGCGTGATATCGTTGGAACTGATATTGGATTCCGTCTGTTCGCCGACCGTGGCGATATCCGCCATGAACTGCTCCAGTTTGTCCGCAGGAATCCGGAAGGTCGCTGTAGCGTAGGCGCTGCCGGAACCGTTGGTACGCGAATAGGAACTGGCAAGATAGCCGCCGGCATTCTCGCACATGCTCTGGATGGATTTCAGCGCTTCCGACGGATCCTCCGCGCGGATCGTCATATGCCCGTTGTAGATGATCTTTTTACCGTATTCAGCCGTCTCTTCGGGTTCCGGCACCTTTTCCTGATAGGATGAGGCGCTGTTGGAAGAACCGGAAGGGGCCATTGCCGGAGCCTCCGCATAGTAGTCGTATTCCATCGCTTCCGCAGCAACTGCTGAATCCGCGTACATATACGAGGGGGCGGATGTGCTCTTCGCGCAGCCCGACACGAGCAGGACAAGCGCCAGCGCAATCAGAACAATCTTTTTACTTTTCATGGGTTCATCCTCCTTATAAGCTGATGAAATCATGTTATCATCAATGATCTTTCGGAACGTTCCGCTTTCCAAAACGTTACAGAAACGCCTACGTTCCGTAACATTTTCCGTTTGCGGTCCCGCTCCCCTTCATCGGAAAGCGAACGGCTTACGGCTCCTCGTAGATGATCTCCTCGCAGCACGGCTTGTCCAGAAGTTCCGGATTGGTCAGCAGATAATTGATAAGCCGCCCGGTCTTTGCAAAATAGTACCCGTCGGCGATCCGCTCATCCAGCGTGATGCCCATATCGATTTTTGATGCCAGCCTCTTGGTTCCGTCCGGTTCCAGGACCTCCGCTTTTGTTTCCGCCCCGAGAATGATGAACACGGAGTTCGTGCCCCAGTTCGCAAGATGATGATACCCGGCGTCCAGTTTCAGGGAACCAAGGTTGGAAAGAAAGACCGTACTCGCATACGGATCCTCCTTTAATAGCGCCTTCGGCATGATTCCGTGGTTGTCCAGCCAGGAAAGCAGCCAG
The DNA here is from genome assembly GCA_017556125.1 of Clostridia bacterium. The sequence goes on from JAFZCW010000022.1 coordinate 30,437, forward strand.
ATGACGAAACGGAAAACGAAGAAGGGAAGCTTGTTCAGTGAACCGATGATGTCCGTCGTCGCGTCCGTCTTGTCGTTATGACGGAGATCGTAGACAAATGAGCACAGCTTGTCGTGCATTTCATCGATGCTGCTTTTCGTGCTTTCAGGATCATAGTCCATGATGGCGACGGCTTCTTCCCCTGCATCCGAAAATGCCTTCTTGGCAATGAATGAAAACTGGATGCTGTTTCTCTGGTAATACCGGTCGCCCTTGATGAACGTATTCATGCGCGGACGCATCTGGACCGTTCTGCCGACTGCCGCCAGGACTGCCTGGAAGATGGTATACCGGTGCTCCGGATTGGCGTCATTCTTTGCACGGAGCCACGCGTCCAGCTTTTCCGTTTCAACGGAGATCCGCAGAAATGCCTCGTTGTCGGTCCTGTTTTTCATCATCAGCGGCATAATGACGTGCAGCCCGTCAAGCCCGCGGATAATGTCGGCGTCGATCCTGTCGCCGAATCCCTTCCTCTTTGTAAACTTCATCTGATAAAAGACCCCCATTACCCCATTTTAGGGAAATAAATACGATTGCATATTACCACCCCGTCCCATGGAATGTCAAATTTGCCCGTCGTTCACGGCTTTTTTGACGAGGGATCGTTGCGGCTCGGCCAGTCTTCATCCGGAGCGAAAAAAAGCGGCATCACCCGATCCGCTTTACTGAAGAATCCGTTCGGAAACACCGCCTTTATATTCTGATTGTGAGTACGTTCATGCCTAGAATGTTCTGGTACTGGACGCTTTCCGCAGTCTTGAACACCATTCTGATGCCGATGTTCGCCGCCGGATCGCCGCTGTCCGCGATCCTGCTCCGCTCGGAGGGGTCGAACGGGACGCAGTCATCCTTGATCCTGAGGATCACGCTCTCATTTTTCCGGGCAACGCGGATATCGACCGTATGCCGCTTCCTGTCCTTTGTAAACCCGTGATCCACGACATTTCCGGCCATCTCCTCCATCGCGAGTCCAGCCAGATATGCCCTTCTGCGGTCGACACCCTTTTTTAGGCAGAAATCCTGCACGCGCCTGGAGATCTCGACGACTTCCTTCATATCCCGGACGGACAGATCCATCCGTTCGCTCTGCGGAGCGCCGAAGCCTTCCGGAATCACCATCAGATCGTCGATGTTCCTCGGGAAGCGTTTTTTCATGAGCATGGAATAGATAAAGATCACCAGCGTCGTGACCACGCCGTTCAGAACGTTCGCCACATAGACGCTGTTCATTCCCATCCGGTGAATCAGAAGGGCGGTGAATCCCGCAACACAGAGAACGCCGTCCAGAACGGATAGAATGTGAACAAGAGCTTTCTTCCCCGTTATCTGGCCGTAGCAGACAAAATGCATGCAGATCACACTGAGCGGCATGCAGAGCGGGAGTATCCTCAGAGCTGACACGGTCATTCTGAAGACCGGGTCCGAACTGTCCTTGTAATAGATTCTGGTCAGCGGAACGGCGAAAAGGATGATCATTGCCGAAACGCAGCACATCAGCGGGAGGAACCGTCTGAACATCACGCGCATGGTATCCTGAAGCGATTCCCTGTCCTCCTCCCCTACGCTGACGCTCAGCATCATGCGGCTTACCGCCATCATGGCGGAAGGAATCGCCCAAAACAGTTTCAGAAGATTATCGGACGCGGCAAACGCGGAGATCCCCGCACTTCCGATACAGGCCAGAATCATGGCGTTGACCGCATACCCTCGGATCGTCTGATAACCGTTGCTCAGCGCGCCGGGAAAGCCGATGCGGACAATGCTTGTTGTCTCTTTCCAGTCCAGCGCTCCGGCAGCGAACCGGAAATGTGATTTCCCCGAAAGAAAATGCATTGCCTCAACGCCGCAGTAGACCCACGTCCCGAGCGAGGCCGCGAGCGCAAGGCCGAATTCCCTCATTTTGAAGACGCACACGAACAGAAAGCTCAGGACGATGTTCGCACCGAGAAAGGAAGCGCTGGAGAGGATGCTCCAGCCGGTTTTATTTTCAAGCGAAAGAAATGCGAACAGCTGGTTCCCGATCAGAAGAGGCAGAACGCCGACGGCCTGTCCGAGCAGAAACCGGTTGAAAAGAGGTCTCATGGACGGATCCCGCGCCAGAAATCCGGTCAGATCGAATGCTCCGAGCACGACAAAAAGCGCGGTGAACAGAAGTGCGGTCAGAGCGGAGACCGTCAGGCTCAGCGTAAACACGTTACGGGATTTTTCCTGCCTGTTCTCCCCGATATATCTCCCGCACAGGATCACGGCGCCTCCGACCAGCATCAGGCTGACGGCTCCGACGAGCATGCTGACGGGTCCGTAAAGCCCCATCACCCCCACCGCGTCGACACTGATGAAATTGCTGGCGAAATAGCTGGAAACAAACCCGTTCGCACCGCCGACGAGCGCCATCAGGATCTGCATCGGCAGAAGACGGAACATCGTCCTGCTGAGCAGTTTGATATTTGCTTTCGATTGATTCATCCGGGATTCCTCAAAGTGGCCGGTCATCCGGACGCCTGTCCGGTCCCGGCCTGCTATACTTTCTTTACCGCTACGACGTCGTCGTCCAGTATCACCGCGACCATCAGGAAGCCCTTGCTCATTTTATCGGCGATCCGGACCTGTTCCGTGGAGAACTGTGTTTCCGCTCCGTGTCTCTGGATCACTTTGAATTCATACGGAACCGTCACATACAGCGCGGACGCAATCTTCGTCCCGTTGGATCCGTTCTTCTTGAAATCGAATGTCCTGACGCCCTTGCCGTTCCTTCCCTGCAGCTCGTAATCGAACAGAAGAGTTCTCTTCCCGTACCCGCGGTCCGTAATGACCAGCAGTTCGCCTTCCTCGTCCACCTGTTCCGAGAAGATCACGGGATCGCCCGCAGCGGCTTTGATACCGTGCACGCCTCCGCTGACACGCCCGGTCGTCGGAACCGATCCCGTTTCGAACCGGATGCTCATGCCGGACTGCGTCACCATCAGGATGCTGCTTTTGCCGTTATCCCTGCATACGGAGATCACGGTATCGTCCTTCTTCAGGTTCATTCCTGTCGTCTTCTTCACTTTCAGCTGGTACTCGTCCGCGGGACTTCTCTTCACAAATCCCTGCGATGTGCTGAACAGATAGCTGCCTTCGTTCGAATCATCGAACACCGCCACAATGGATTCATTGTTGTCGAACTGCACGATGGAGGCCAGGTTCGCGGATTTTGCCGATCCTTTTGTCTCCGGGATCTCCGCAACCGGCAGCGATATCACGGCGCCGAGGTTCGTAAACATTCGGATCCGCTTGGAGGTATCCGTATGGAGGATCGCGATCGGTTCCTCTTCCACCTGTCCGATATTGAACTGTTTTTCCGCCGTCCTGCGGATCCGCATCCCTTCGCAGACCGCCACGACGACATCCTCCGCGACCAGTTTGACCTCTTCTTCCCTGGTGATCACATTCAGGTCGTCGTCAATCAGCTTCGTGCGTCTCGGGTCTTCGATCTGTTTCTTGATGCCGAGGAGTTCCTTTTTGATCAGCGCGGTCAGTTTCCTGTCGGATGCAAGAATGGCTTTCAGTTCCCCGATCAGCGCAACGACCTCGGCGTACTCCTTCTCGATCAGACGCAGTTCCAGATTGGTCAGCCGCTGCAGTCTGAGATCCAGGATCGCCTGCGCCTGTATCTCCGTCAAACGGAATTCTCTGATCAGCGCTTCCTTCGCCTCTTTCGGGGACTTCGATGCGCGGATCAGCGCGATCACGCGGTCGAGATTGTTCACCGCGACCATCAGACCGGCCAGTATATGCTCTCTCCGCTCTGCGGCTTCCAGCTCGTATCTGGTCCTTCTGGTCACGACCTCCCGCTGATGCGCGATGTAAAACTCGATGATCTGCTTAAGGCCGAGCTGCTGCGGTCTTCCGTCCGCGATCGCGACCATGTTGATGCCGAACGTCGACTGCAGGTCCGTGTATTTGAACAGATACTGCAGGATCAGCTTCGCGTCATAATCCTTTTTGATCTCAATGACGGCGCGAACGCCGGACCGGTCGCTTTCGTCCCGGATATCGGCGATCCCGGCGAACAGGGCTTTCTTCTCCTGCGTCACGTCCAGAATCTTCTGAAGCGCATAGGCCTTGTTGATCTGATACGGGAACTCGTCAATCACGATGAGCGTCTTTCCGTTCTTATGGTCTTCCATGTGGGTCTTTGCGCGCATGACCAGCTTTCCGCGGCCCGTTTCGTAAGCCTCCCGGATCTCCGGCGAGCGGATCAGGTAGGCGCCTGTCGGAAAATCCGGCGCCGGGATGATCTTCATCAGTTCGTCAAGGGAGATGTCCGGATCCTCCATGACCGCGACAACCGCGTCGATCGCCTCTGAGGGATTGTGCGGCGGGATATTGGTGGCAAGTCCGATCGCGATGCCCATCGCGCCGTTGATCAGAAGATTCGGAAATCTTCCGGGCAGCACGTCGGGTTCCTTCGTGGAATCGTCGAAATTGAGGGAAAAATGCACGGTATCCTTGTCGATGTCCCGAAGCTGCTGAAGGGCGGCGTCCGTCATCCTTGCTTCCGTATACCGCATGGCAGCGGCGGTATCCCCGTCCATCGAACCGAAATTCCCGTGGCCGTCGACCAGCGGCACGCGCATGTTGAACGGCTGCGCCAGATGCACCATGGCGTCGTATACGGAGGAATCTCCGTGCGGATGATATTTTCCGAGACAGTCGCCCACGATGCGCGCGCTTTTCCTGTGCGGCTTGTCCGGCGTCAGCCCGAGTTCCATCATGGTATACAGGATCCTGCGCTGCACGGGTTTCAGCCCGTCCTCGACGCGGGGAAGCGCCCGTTCCAGAATGATGTGCTCCGCATAAGGCATGATCGACTCATGCATCACATCATCCATGTTCCGGATCAGTATTTTTTCTTCAAAAGGCTGCTGTTGTTTTGCCATATGCCTTTTCCTCACATTTTCCCTGCCATCTGTTCGTAAACGGACGGCGCCTTGTTAAAGTCAGCGTTCTCAAAAATATACTCCTTGCGGGGCTGGACCTTGTCCCCCATCAGGACCGTCACCTTATGCTCCACCTCCGCGGCGTCCTCGATCAGGACGCGGACAAGCGCACGGTTCTGCGGATTCAGCGTCGTTTCCCACAGCTGTTCCGGATTCATCTCGCCGAGTCCCTTGTACCGCTGTATCGAATATCCCTTCCCGATCTCCGCGGTCGCCTTCTTCAGCTCCGCATCGTCATAGCAGTAGATATGCCTGTCGCCCTTTGACACCCGGTACAGGGGGGAAAGCCCGATATAGACATGGCCGTCGTTGATCAGTTCCTTCATGTAGCGGTAGAAGAACGTCAGAAGGATCGCGCGGATGTGCGCGCCGTCCTGATCCGCGTCCGAAAGGATGATCACCTTGTTGTATTTCAGGGAACTGAGGTCAAAATCCTCTCCGATCCCCGTTCCCAGGGCGGTGATGATCGACCGGAACTCGTCGTTCTGAAGCACCTGGTCAAGGCGCTTCTTTTCCACGTTCAGCGGTTTGCCCCTGAGCGGCAGGATGGCCTGGAATTTCCTGTCCCGTCCCTGTTTGGCGCTTCCGCCCGCGCTGTCGCCCTCCACGATGAAAAGCTCGTTGATGGCCGCGTTCCGTCCCGTGCAGCTGGAGAGCTTGCCGACGAGCGGCGCGTTTTCCAGTTTGTTCTTCTCCCTTGCGGTCGCCTTGGCCTTCCTCGCAGCCTCCCTGACCTTGGCGGCCTTGACGGCCTTTTCCGCGATCTGGTTGGCGATGTCCGCGTTTTTCAGATTCTCAAGGAACGGCGTCAGCTTTTCCGTAACCACCGCCTCGACGGCCGTTCTTGCCTCCGTGTTTCCGAGCTTTGTTTTCGTCTGTCCCTCAAACTGGATGGATTTCATCTTCAGCGTGAGAACAGCGGTCATTCCTTCCCGGAAATCCTCGCCCGAAAGGGGCGCGTCCTTATCCTTCAGGATCCCCTGGCGCCGGCAGTAGTCGTTCATGACTTTGGTGAAGGCCGCCTTGAATCCGGTCTCGTGCGTGCCGCCTTCCGTTGTGGGGATGTTGTTCACATAGGAGAAAATATTGTCGTTGTACCCGTCATTATGCTGAAAAGCGAACTCCACGATGATCCCGCCGCTCGAGCCGCTGAAATGAACGGGCGGCTCATAGGCGGGCGTTTTATCTTGGTTCAGATAGGTGATGAAATCCGAAATGCCGCCGTCGTATTTGAATTCGACTGATCTGCGCTCCCCGCGCTCCCGCTCGTCGGTCAGCTGGATGAGGACGCCCCTGTTCAGGTAGGCAAGCTCCCGGAGCCTTCTCATGACGGTGTCGTAATTCATGGAGATCGTTTCAAAAACGCGGTCATCCGGCAGAAATGACACGACCGTTCCCTGTTTTCTGGTGCGTCCGATCTCCGTCAGCGGGTATTTGGGTTTTCCGGAAGCGATATGTCCTTTCCTGTCCGCTTCGGAGGAAAATTCCATTTTATAGGCGCGGTTGTCACAGTACACTTCCACCGTGAGCCATCGGGAAAGAGCGTTCACGACGGACGCGCCGACTCCGTGCAGTCCGCCGGAGTATTCGTACGAGGTGTTCTCGAATTTTCCGCCCGCGTGCAGCTGGGTGAAAACCACCTCGACCGCGGAGACCTTCATCTTCTCATGAATGCCGACGGGGATTCCTCTTCCGTTATCCGTCACCGTGACGGAATTGTCGCGGTGAATGGTCACCGTGACCTCGCTTGCGTATCCGTTTGCGGCCTCGTCGATCGCGTTGTCCACGATCTCCCACAGGAGATGGTGCAGTCCGCGCTGTCCGGTGGAACCGATATACATGCCCGGACGCATCCTGACTGCGTCCAGACCTTCCATCACTTTGATATCGTCCGCTGAATAAATTTTCGAATCATTTGCCATATGTGTCGTGTATCCTCGGTCAATCTTTTTATCCAAACTAGATATATAAGAATAATCCCAGTAATTATACCATATTTTGTGTTGGAGTCCTTGCGGCACCGCGGAATTAATTAAATATTAATAAATAAAAAATATCAAAATTGTGGTGACAAATGGGGAAAAGTGGTGTAAACTGATGCTGTATCACTATCACTGCTCATCGGCAGCAGTTTTCATCGGGGAAGGGGGCGGCATCCATGTTGATCGGCACATATTCGCATGCGCTGGACAGCAAGGGCCGCGTTTTTATTCCCTCAAAATGGCGCGAGACGATCGGGGACATGCTGATCGTCATGCACTGGATCCTGCCCGGCCGTGATCAGTGCTGTCTGTTCGCCATGTCTCTCAACGAATGGGACCAGTTCTCGGCACGCCTTTCACAGCTCCCCATGACCGATATGGCCGCGCAGGAAGTCAAAAGACGTCTGTACGCAAATGCCTCCGCGTGCGAGATCGACAGGCAGGGACGCATCCTGCTTCCCTCCCAGCTGCGCGAACTAGCGGGGATTCAGTCGGACGCGGCTCTCATCGGCGTGGGCAACAGAATCGAGCTCTGGGACCCCGCCACGCTTGCCCGCCATTATGCGGACACGTCCGCCAACTACGGTGACGCGCTTGCGCACCTTGCTCAGATAGGCGTATGACATTCCGACATATTCCCGTCATGCTGAATGAGGTCATCCATTACCTGCAGCCCGAGCGGGGCGGCATCTTTGTAGACGGTACGCTCGGCGGCGGCGGGCATTCAGAGGCGATTCTGAAGCATCTTCCTTCCGGTTCCCATCTTTACGGGATCGACCGCGATCCCGAGGCGCTTGAGGCTGCCACCTCCCGTCTTGCCGCTTTTCAGGACCGTTTTACCCCGATTCACGGCAACTTTTTCGACATGCCCGCACTTCTCCGTCAATTTGACATCAATCACGCGGACGGTATAATATTAGATTTTGGAGTATCCTCTCACCAGCTGGACACTCCCGGCAGGGGCTTTTCCTACAGGGAAGACGCTCCGCTGGATATGCGCATGGATCAGACCGCTCCGTTCAGCGCGAGGGATCTGGTCAACAGCTATTCCTACGAAGAGCTCTGCAGGATCCTCTGGGATTACGGCGAGGAGCGGTACGCCTCCAGGATTGCCGACCGGATCGTCCGCGAGCGCGCCGTCCGGCCGATTGAAACGACTGTTCAGCTGATGGATATCGTATGCGCCGCGATGCCAAAAAAAAGCCGTGCAGAACAGCAGCATCCCGCAAGAAGGACATTCCAGGCGATCCGCATAGAAGTAAACGGAGAACTGGACGGGCTCAGCGACGCGATCGAGCGCGCCCATGACCTTCTGAATCCGAAAGGTCGCCTTGTGATCCTGACGTTCCACTCGCTGGAGGACAGGATCGTAAAACTCGCTTTCAGAAGATTTGAGCATCCGTGCACATGTCCTCCGAAAGCGCCCGTATGCGTCTGCGGGAAAAAGCCGACCGCCGTCATACTGACAAAAAAGCCCGTTACCCCGGGCGAAGAAGAGCTGAAAAACAACCCGCGCGCCTCCAGTTCCAAACTGAGGGCGATTGAGAAACTATAGACAGACAGGCAGAAAGGAGGTCCCGGCATGGAAACCCGTTTTCGGAAAGACAGCGGAAATAGGCGTGTTAAAAATGCGGGAACCCTTCTTTATGCCCCGAACAAGGAAACCGTAGAAGCGCAGGCGATCGATCCCGACACGGGCGAACCTGTGGCATCCGATGCGGTGACCGCCAAAGCTGTGCCGAAGCGCATCGTTGCGCAGAAAGAAACTTCCGTTCTGGGCTGGATCGGCATCATGTTCAGTGCTTTTCTCGTTGCCGGAATGCTGATATTCATCCTGTCCGGATACGAGCGCATTTCCCGCGCATACAGCGATATCAACACGCTTAATCAGGAGATCGAGGAAATCAAACTGCACATTTCCGAACTGAACGTCTCGATTGAATGTGCCGTTACGATTGAGCAGGCGGAAGAGGCTGCCCTGGCGGCAGGCATGACGTATCCGTCTCAGTCACAGATTCTCGTACCCGGCCAGGCGATCCCATCCGGCGGTTTCAGAAGCAGCGGCTCTGGCACATCCGGCAGCGGAAGCACCGAGCCTTCGGAAACATCAGGCGAACAGGATTCCGGAACCGAGCCGGATGCTGCCGGCTGATCGGTCTGACGCAGTGCGGCCTCGCTGAAAGGGGATTCCAAAAAACTTGGCGGATTCATCCGGGCGGAAAATCAAGCAGAAGCTGGTCATACTGTTCATTATCATGGGCATCATCTTCCTTGCCCTGGTTTTTCGTCTGTTTCAGGTCCAGATTTTGAAGGGGGACGAATACGCCGAACGCGCCGCGAGGCAGCAGACGAGAAGCGACACCCTGCAGGCGCAGCGCGGCAAGATCCTGGACTCCTCGGATCTGGTCCTGGCGCAGAGCGGCACCTCCTACCGCGTCCTGGTCAACCCCCGGGTCATATCCGAGTCGGAGCGCGTCCGCATCGCGATCGAAGTCTCCGATGTTCTCGGTCTTGATTATGATTATGTTTATGAACGGGTCTGCCGGACCGAAAAACAGCAGATTGTGCTGAAACGGCAGGTGGAAGGCGAAACCATCGATCAGCTGAGAGCGCTCCAGCTCGGCGCGGGCATCAGCTTTTCCACGGACAACAAGCGCTATTACCCGATGGGAAAACTGTTTTCTCAGCTGGTCGGGTTCACGGGCACGGACGGCGAAGGCCAGACGGGGATCGAGGCTTCCTATGACAGCTATCTCGCCGGCAAGAACGGAAAACTGGTCTCGGAAGTGGACAGGAACAAGAACGAGCTGGCGTACGGGGAATCCGAATACATCGCTCCGACGGACGGATATGACATGAAGCTGACGGTTGATTCCGTCGTCCAGTCCTATCTGGAAGGGGCGGTATCCGACGCCTACAGCATCAACAACGCCAAGCAGACGACCGCCATGATCATGAACCCGAAGACCGGGGAACTCCTTGCCACCACCTCCTACCCCACATTCGATCTGAACGCTCCTCCCCGGAGCGACGTGGCTGCACTTCTGGAAATGTCCAGAAACCGGTGCGTGACCGAAACATATGAGCCCGGGTCCATCTTTAAGCTGTTCGTTCTGGCAGCAGGTCTCGACTGCGGCATCATCAAGCCGGACCAGACGTTCACATGCTCCGGATATGAGCAGTACGGACTGAAGAAAAGCTACTGCAGGAATCAGGAAAAGCACGGACGTCAGACCATTGCGGAAGCTCTTGCAAACGACTGCGACTGCGCGTTCATGCAGATGGCGGAATTGATCGGCGTCAATACGCTGTACGACTACATTTATAAATTCGGATTCGGCGCCGAGACCCACAGCGGCATTCCCGGAGAAGATTCCGGAGAGATCCTTCACAGAAAATACATCCGCGCCACCGAACTCGCCGAGCTCGCCTGCGGACGAACGCTGACCGTGACGCCGATGCAGATGCTTTGCGCGACTTCCGCCCTGGTGAACGGCGGCACGCTTTACAAGCCGTATGTGGTCGACTCCATTACAGACACGGAAGGAAACGTTATTCAGAAGAACGAGTCGGAAGCCCTGACGAAGGTCATTACCGCTGAAACATCCAAACAGATGTGCGAGCTCATGAAATCCTACATCGAATCCGAATCGGGCTCCACCGCTTCCGTCGCCAACTATACGACGGGCGGATTCCCCGGCCTGTCCCACAAATACGATGAGGACGGCAGTGTCTCGGAAACGCGCTTCATATCCTCGTTCGTGCAGTTTGCTCCGTCCAGCAATCCGGACCTCGTCATGTTCCTGATGATTGACGAACCGCAGGTCCCCGCCTCCTATGCGACTTATCTGTGTTCGCCGGTCTCGTCCGCCGTCTTCCGGAATCTTCTGAGATACTACACGATCCTTCCGGACAACGGAGGTCTGGAACTCCGCGAGGTGCCCGACGTCGTCGGCATGTCCGTCAGCGACGCGATCGCCGCGCTGAACAAGGAGCATATCCGGAGCGTTTCGATTGAAGCGGAAGCGGACGCGATCGTCATCCGCCAGATCCCTGCGCCGGGAACAAACGTCGCGCGCAGCAGCCGCGTGATCCTGTATACTTCCATGACCACCTTCAACTCCCAGGACGTTTTCGTCGAGGAAGTGGAAGTTCCCAATCTCGCCAACATGCGCCGTCCGGAAGCTTTGGACAAGCTGATGGAGGCAGGTCTTGTTCTGGACTTTGACGAGAACAACTGTACCGGCCTGATCATCGGACAGTCCATAGAGCCCGGAACGAAAGTGCCCGTAGGCACGACGATCACCGTAACATTCAACGGCTATTATGCCGCAGCCAAAGTCAACTCCCCGGTCCCCGCTTCCCCGACGCCGGAACCGGCTGCCACGCCCGAACCGGACGATACGTCGGGGGTCACAACCATTAACTAACATAGAAATTGAGGTGGCGTTATGCTTTTATCCGAACTCGCAATGGCAACCGGTCTCCGCTATACGGGAGAAGACACGGACATCGTGTCGATTGAATATGATTCCCGAAAAGTCAAGCCCGGGAGCATGTTCTGCTGTATCGTGGGTCTCCTTCTTGACGGGCATGAATTTGCCGAAAAAGCCGTTCAGGCCGGTGCTTCCGCGCTTCTGACGGAACGGCCGCTTCCGTTTGACGTTCCCCAGATCATAGTGGGAAACGCCCGCAAGTCCATGGCGGAAATGGCGGCCGCCTTCTACGGTTACCCCCAGCGCGAGATGTGCATGATCGGCGTGACCGGCACGAACGGGAAGACCACCACGACATACATGGTAAAATCCATCGCCGAGCAGGCGGGCAAAAAAGTAGGGATCATCGGGACGATCCGCAATATGATCGGAAACGAAAGTCTCCCGACTGACCGCACAACGCCGGAATCCGTTGATCTGTTCCGCCTTCTTCGCCAGATGGCGGACGCCAGGGTCGATATTGTCGTGATGGAAGTATCCTCCCACGCCCTCGAGCAGTTCCGCGTTCACGGGATCAAATTTGACGCCGCCCTGTTCACGAACCTGACGCAGGACCATCTTGATTACCATAAAACCTTCGACAACTATCTGGCCGCGAAGAAAATCCTGTTCCAGAACGCCAAGAAGACGGTCGTGAACATCGACGACCAGTATGCAGGCCGCATGATGGAAGGCATCACCGTTCCCTCCCTCTCCTTCGGCATCCGCGACAAGGCGGACATTTCAGCGACCAACATCGACATCACCACAAGCGGCGTCCGGTTTGATCTCCATACGCCTTCCGGTGACTGCAGGATGAACCTCCCGATCCCGGGTCTGTTCTCCGTCTTCAACGCAATGGGATCTGTCGGTCTCGCACTGTCGGTCGGACTTCCCCTTTCCTGCATCAAGGACGGTCTCGAATCCATGACAAGCGTTTCCGGGCGCATTGAGGCCGTAACGCCGAAGGACCATCCGTTTTCCGTTTTCGTCGATTACGCCCATACGCCGGACGCGCTTGAAAACGTGCTGAAAACGATCCACGAATTCGCAAAAAGCAATATCATCTGCGTGTTCGGGTGCGGCGGCAACAGGGACCGCGCCAAGCGTCCGATCATGGGCGAGATCGCCGGTAGGCTGTCCGATTACGTCATCGTGACCTCCGACAACCCGCGCAACGAGAATCCGATGGATATCATCGCCTCCATCGAAGACGGGGTCAAACGCTCCGGCACCAAGTATACGTGCATTGAAAACAGGCGGGAAGCGATCGCGAAAGCTATTGGCATGGCAGAGCCGAATGATGTTATACTGATAGCTGGCAAAGGCCATGAGAACTATCAGGAAATCAATGGTACCAAATACCATTTTGATGACAAAGAGATCGTAGAGGAGATTCTTCAGAAATAAGACCGTATGACTACTTTTCTGTTATCCGCCATTGTCGCGTTTGCGATAGTCATGATTACCTGCCCGATCCTTCTCCCGGTTCTGCACCGTCTGAAATTCGGTCAGACCGAGCGTGAAGACGGCCCCGCCTCCCATCTGAAAAAACAGGGAACGCCCACAATGGGCGGCATCACATTCATCGGGGCGATCATCATTGCCTCCCTGGCATTCGGGTTTCCCGGCGCCGCCATGCTGCTCCCGGCGATCCTGTGCGCTTTCGGATTCGGAATGCTCGGCTTTCTGGATGATTTCATCAAGATCAAACTCTCCAGAAACCTCGGCCTGCGCGCATACCAGAAGATCATCTTTCAGGTCGCGCTGTCCCTGATCTTCGCCATCTGGGCCTATCTTTCCCCGAACATCGGCTCCTCCCTGTACCTGCCCTTCACAAGCAAGACCATCGACCTGGGGATCTGGTACATTCCGTTTGTCATGTTCGTCATCATCGCGGAAGTGAATTCTGTGAATCTGACGGACGGGCTGGACGGGCTGTCCTCTTCCGTAACGCTGATCTTTACAGTCGCAATGAGCCTCATCTTCTCCGTTCTGTCCAGGCAGGCGAACGCGCTCGGTTTCTCCGCGTACGCAACCAACCTGAACAGCATGACTGTCTTCTGCTTCGCCGTCATCGGTTCTCTTGCCGGATTCCTCTGGTTCAACAGCTATCCCGCGAGGATCTTCATGGGCGACACGGGCTCCATGGCGCTCGGCGGCATCGTCTCCATTCTCGCGATCTGCTCAAAATCCATCATTCTCCTTCCGTTCATGGGCATCTGCTACGTTGCCTCCGCCGTATCTGTCATACTCCAGGTCGGATCGTATAAACTGCGGCACGGAAAGCGTATTTTCAAGATGGCTCCGCTTCATCACCATTTCGAGCTGCTGGGCTACCATGAGAGCAAGATCGTCACGATGTACTCGATCGTGACCGCGTTCTTCTGCGCGGTCTGCCTTCTCGGCTTCTACTGCCGCTGACACAGTTAATCAGCAGGAGGATGATTCCTCCTTTTTTTCATGAAAGGACCTGAAATGCAGAATCAAACAGCTTTGATCGTCGGAATGGCAAAAAGCGGAATCGGCGCGGCCAAGCTCCTGAGCAGACACGGCTGGCACGTCATTATCAACGACATGAAACCCGAGATCCCCGGGCTGGAAGAAGCCCTGAAGGGATATCCCTGCGAGTGGCGTCTCGGAGAGGATCCTCTGCCTCTGATCGAGCGCGCGGATCTGATCGTACCCAGTCCCATCATCCCGATGACGGTGCCGTTTCTGTCCGAAGCGAAAAAGCGCGGTATCGAGATCGAATCGGAGATCGAACTCGGTTACCGCTACGCAAAGGCGGATTTTGTCTGCATCACGGGGACAAACGGCAAAACGACCTCCACCGCTCTGACGGGAGAGATCTTCAAGGCGGGCGGTTTCCGCACTTTTGTGCTCGGAAACATCGGAATCGCCATTACGGAGCACGCCGAAGAAACGCAGCCCGGTGACATCATCGTCGCGGAGACGGCGGCGCTTCAGCTGGAAGGATGTTCCAGGTTCCATGCCCGCGCGGCCGCCTGCTGCAATATCACGGAAGATCATCTCGATCATTTCGGGGATATGGAGCACTACATTGCCGCCAAAATGAAAGTGTTTGACAATCAGACCGCCGATGATTTCGCCGTTCTGAATTACGATGATCCGATCGTCCGCGAAATGCAGAAATGCACCCCCGCGGAATGCCTCTTCTTTTCCAGAAAGGAGCCCGTTCCGAACGGCATGTTCCTGTCCGGAGACGACGTCATATACCGGAGAAACGGCCGCGACACGTTTGTCGTGAAAGCGGATGACATCCGGATCCCGGGCGGGCACAATCTGGAGAACGCCATGCTCTCCTCTCTCCTTGCTCTGTCCATGGGAATCGCGCCGGAAACCGTCGCCGAGGTCCTGAAGACCTTCCCGGGCGTAGAGCACCGTATTGAATTCGTGCGCGAGTTTGAAAGCGTCCGGTATGTCAACGACAGCAAGGGCACCAACCCCGCCTCCACCATCCGTGCGATCGAAGCGATGAAAACGCCGACGGTCATGCTGCTGGGCGGCTTCGACAAGCATTCCGATTTCCACGAGTTGTTCGAGGTCTTCAGGGAATCCGGAAAGATCCGCGCCATGGTCGTGATCGGCCAGACGCAGAAGAAGATCCTCGACACCGCCGCAGAGACCGGCATGGCCGATCTGTGCTTTACGGCGGATACTTTCCGCGAGGCGGTCGACAAGGCCCGCGCACTTGCCCGTCCCGGAGATACCGTTCTCCTCTCCCCCGCATGCGCCAGCTGGGGCATGTTTGACAATTACGAACAGCGCGGGGAGATCTTCAAACAGATCGTCAACGCATATTAACGGCCGGAATTCAACAGAATCGTAACAATATTCAAAACTCTGGACAGCCGCAGGCTGTCCAGCTTGTTTTTGAAAGGACTGCATAGTATAATTTTTTATTAAAGTGGATTGGTATGCCAATAGAAAGGAGGACCTGTCATGGCAACGAAAGCGAAGCGCCAGCACCTGGATTTTGCTATTCTGCTGACCGTTACGCTTCTGTGCGCTTTCGGCCTTGTCATGGTCTTTTCCGCCAGCTACTATTACGCAATGAATACCTCCACCACAAACTATGACGGATATTACTACATCCGCAAGCAGGCCGTCTACCTCGCGATCGGATATCCCGTCATGATCGCGCTTTCTTTTTTCGACTACAAACGTCTCGAGCCGCTGAAGGTGATCGGCTTCCTGATCTCGGTCGTTCTGCTCGTCGCGGTTCTGATCTTCGGCAGAGAGATCAACGGCGGCAAGCGCTGGCTGATCATAGCCGGACAGAGTATCCAGCCCTCGGAGATCGCGAAATTCGGCATGATGCTGTACATGTGCTCCTTTATGAGCAAAAAGCATGAGGTCATGCATACGTTCAAGTACGGCATGCTTCCCATGCTTCTGATCATCGGCGTGATCTGCGGTCTGGTCATGCTCCAGTCGAACATGTCCATGGCGGTTATCATCGGCGTCATGGGATATGCGCTTCTCTTTGTCGGCGGATGCGACGGAAAGCAGATGATCGTACTGCTGATAGCGGGAATCGGCATGTTTATCCTTCTTGCCGTCATCGAGCCGTACCGTTTCGCGCGTCTGACCTCTTTCCGGAATCCCTGGGCGGATCCGCTCGGCACGGGCTATCAGCTCATCCAGTCCTTCTATGCGATCGGAAGCGGGGGCCTGCTGGGACGCGGTCTGAACAACAGCCGGCAGAAACTGCTGTTCATGACATACGGCGAATCCGACTTCATTTTCTCGATCGTGTGTGAAGAGCTCGGTTTCGTAGGCGGACTTGTCATCCTGCTCGCATATGGTTTCATCATCTACCGCGGCATCCGCATCGCGCTCCGCTGCCGCGACCGTTTCGGCAGTCTTCTTGCCGCCGGCATCACGATCGTTTTCGCAATTCAGATTTTCGTCAATATCGGCGTTGTGACCGGGACCTTCCCGACGACCGGACAGGCGCTCCCGTTCATCAGCGCGGGCGGATCCTCCATGGTCATCTTCCTTGCGGCCATGGGCGTTCTGCTCAATATTTCCAGATCGACATCCGGCTCCATGCGGCCGATCCTCCGCGCTGCGTTCCGCAGGCGCAAGGCACCCGCGAAAAAAGAAACGGCCCCTGCGGCAGCTGCTGAATAAACATGTCGAAGAAGAATAATAAAAAAAAGAATAAGAACACGCTGAAGCAGAGCATCCTGTCTGCTTTCTTTTATTCCCCGGAAGAGCTCGAGGAGGAGAGCCTGGATCTGATCGATGACGAAAATCCGGAGTCCTCTGAGTTAAGCGACAAAAACGGGGATTCTTTCCTTCCGTATGAGGACGGCAGCTATCCGGACGAATCGGACGGGGATTCCATCCTGCTCTTTGACGATGACGATGATTCCATCCTGGAGTTTTCAGACGAGCAGGATATGGAAAACGTTGAAAACCTGGTGTGGGACAACGGGGAGAAGGTCGTTCCGTACCTTGCGGAGCTCAGCGCCGCACAGAGCGGATCCGGTCAGACAGCAATTCCCCAGAAAGAAGAAACGCCCGCCGTTCCTCCGGAACTTCCCGAAGAGATCCAGCTTTTTGACGAGCCGGAATCGGCTCCCAAATCCAGCGGAAGAACCAGGATCTTCCGTCCTTCCGGAAAGAATACCGCTGCGGTCCGTATGAACGTAAATGAAACGGAAACGATCCGGGCCATCGAGAAAGCGCAGAAGGAAAATCAGGAAAGAGAAGAAAAGAAGCAGCGGGAAATCAATGAAAAGAAAGCGGCGCGGAGACTCCGGCTCAAGGAATATGTCAAACGCTCCGCCATGAATTTCGTTTTTGTTGCGATCATCGTGATCGCTGTCGCTTTTGCGTTGTATTTTACCTTCCTTCTGAGCGATATCGCCGTCATAGGGAACGAACAGTACAGCGCGGACTATATCATTCAGACATCCGGGCTGGAGATCGGCAAGCATATGCTCTTTGTGGATCTCGACGACGCAAAGGCAAGGATCGAAGAGGATCCCTATCTTCAGGTCAACGATATCACCTATATTTTCCCTTCCCACATCCGGATCGATATTACGGAAAGAAAAGAGGCCGCGGGCATCATCGGCCTCGACTATAACGTCATCATCGATGAAAACGGATATGTTCTTTCCATGAGCGGCGGAACGGATATCAGCGATCTGCTTCAGATCACCGGTATCAGCATGACGGGATTCCAGCTCGGGCAGCGCGTCGGTGATACCAGCGACTTCGCCACCTCCACCATGATCACGCTCATCGAGAAGATCAAGGAATATGAACTGAACTATACCATTTCGACGCTTGACATGACGACGCCTCTGGCGATCGCCATGTACACGCCGAGCGGCTTTAAGATCTTCATCGGCCAGCCGACGGACCTGGACGCAAAGTTCACTTCCCTGAAGGCTTTGCTCCCCCGTCTGCAGGCAAGCGGGATCCAGACAGGAACGCTCTATCTTTCCGCGAAAAACGGAATCGTATACTCTCCTCCGAACGCGACCACAACCAATACGATCAGCGGCTCCTTCAATGCGGGAGGATCCTCCGGTTCTGCTGAGAATCCGGATGAAAACAGCGCTCTTCCCGAGACGGTTCAGGCGACGCCCTATCAGACCCCCGCTCCCGCCACCCCGACGCCCGTTCCGATTCAGCCGGGCGGCGGCGATGAGTTCCAGGGCTGAAGATGCAGTATTTGCATGTTTGTATTTTTTTGTGATATACTGAATCCGTATATGTAGGTCCTTTATTTGGAGGGTTTTGCTGGTTTTGAAACCCACAGCAGTTTTAGATATAGGCAGTTCCAAAATCGTGTGTTTGTGCGGCAGTTCCGCGGTTCGCGGAGGCACTGTCGTTCACGGTGCCGGAATAGCGGAATACTCGGGTTTTTCCGAAGCGGAATTTCTCAATGAAACAGATCTGGAGGAAGCGATTTTTACAGCCATTCGGGACGCTGAAGAAATGGCCAGAATCCGCATCCGCGATATTGTTGTTTCGGTTCCCGCTCCTTTTTCGAAGCTGATCGTGACGGACGCTTCCTTCAGAACCGAGTCCAGAAAGGACCGGATTTCGGAAGAGGATATCGATGACCTGATTTCCCTGTCTCTCGCGAAAGCGGAAGCGCCCGGATATGTCCTGATGCACAGCACGCCGATCTGGTTCACTGTCGACGGATACACCACACCGGAAGTACCGCAGGGGCAGCATGCGGGAGAAGTCTCCGCCTCCGTTTCCCACATGTACGTGGCGGAAGCCTTTCTGGACAAGCTCACCGCCATTCTGCAGAAGCTGTCCGTGGAGATCTCCATGTGCATAAGCGCGCAGCTTGCGGAGTCTCTTCTGCTGATACCGGAAGAGGAACGGGTCCGGCCCGCCGTACTGATCGATGTCGGATACACGCATACCGACATCAGCCTGATTGAAAATGCGGCGCTCACCGATATCACATGCATTGATATCGGAGGCGCACAGATAGCAAGAGATCTGAGTTTTGGCCTCAATATCCCTCTGGAGGCAGCCGAACAGATCAAACGCAAGTATAATTTCCTTCAGGGAGCGGAGAGCGGCATCGTGCAGGTTCATCTGCTCACGGGAATCAAGCGCGTGGAACGAAGGGTCATCGACCTGATCGTTCAGGCAAGAGCGGAAGAGTTTGTCGATCTGATCGGCAAATCCCTGAGAATGCTCGGCGTTCATCCGGAATCCCGTCCGGTCGTCTATCTGTCCGGCGGCGGTTTTTCCATGATGCGGGGCGGCTGTGAGTATCTGCGGCAGAATCTCAGGCTCAACATTCGGCGGGACATGCCCTACATGCCGGACATGGATACCCCGAATTATACCAGCGCTTTCGGAGCTTTGGACTTCGTTCTGCACGCAGGAGGATCGGATCAAGATACCGGGGCCGGGCTGGATACCCGTCCAGGTTTTTTGAATAAACTAAGAGATTTATTTATACAGTAAGGGGGAACATCTTATGTTCGAGAAAGATTCCGAAGCTGGAACATTCGCCAATATCAAGGTCATTGGTGTGGGCGGCGCCGGCTGTAACGCGATCAACCGTATGGTTCAGTATGGTTTGCGCGGTGTGGAGTTTATCGCAATTAACACCGATAAACAGGCTCTGTATCAGAGCAAAGCCGAAAAAAAGGTTCAGATCGGCGAAAAACTGACGCGCGGACTCGGCGCAGGCGCTGATCCCGAAGTCGGCAGAAAAGCGGCCGAGGAAAGCCGCGACGCGATCATGGAAGCTCTGGGAGATACCGACATGGCGTTCATCACATCCGGTATGGGCGGCGGAACCGGCACGGGTGCCGCTTCCATCGTTGCCGAATGCGCCAAACAGCTCGGCGTCCTGACCGTCGCCGTCGTCACGAAGCCCTTTACCTTTGAAGGGAAAGTCCGCATGCGCAATGCGGAAATCGGCATCGCGTCGCTGCGTCCCAATGTCGACACCCTGATCACCATCCCGAACGACAAGCTGATCGATCTGGTCGGCAAGGCAAGCCTTCCGGACGCGCTCCGCGTCGCGGACGACGTCCTCCGTCAGGGCATCCAGGGTATTTCCGACCTGATCGCTGTTCCCGCCATGATCAATCTTGACTTTGCTGATGTCAAAACGATCATGAAGGAAAAAGGCCTTGCCCATATGGGCATCGGCAACGCGTCGGGCGAAAAACGCGCCGAAGAAGCCGCCAGGCAGGCAATTGACAGCCCGCTCCTCGAGACCACGATCAACGGCGCAAGAGGCGTCCTGATGAACATCACCGGCGGAGCCGATCTCAGCCTCTCCGAAGTCAACGAAGCGGCGAACATCATCTCCAAGAACGCGGATCCTGAAGCCAACATCATTTTCGGCGCGGATATCGATGAGACGATGGGCGATTCCATCCGCATCACGGTTATCGCGACGGGTTTTGAGTCCGAGCAGTCTCTTCCGAAGATGACCCAGTTCGGCAGCACTTCCGCTCCGGTTTTCGGCTCCGGCGCGCAGGCTCCCTTCCAGTCCGGCTTCAGGGCTCCTCAGGGGAACATGAACCGTCCCTTCGCTTTCAATAACGCGGCATATGCCCCGAGACGTCCGATGAATTTCGGTCCCTCCCCCGCGGCAGGCACCAACCCCGCTCCCGCTTTCAGCGGCAGCCAGCCCGTACAGTCTCCGGTCGTTGAAGATCTCAGTCCGGAAGCGCCCGCGCAGCCCCGCGAGCCCGCGTTCACCGAGGAAGATCTCCCTCAGAACTTCCAGGACCGTCCGAAGAACAAACTGGATGTCCCCGCTTTCCTCCGAAATAAATAATCGTTCTGTCTGACAGAATCATGAGCCGTCCGGGCGTTTCCGGGCGGCTCTTTTCTGTGTTCCGTGACCGTGCAGGGCAGTCATGTGCCGAACAAAACTCTTGGAAGGATCCGTGCCGGAGGATCGGAATATCTGCCGGACCGGAATAAAGGAATACCGGCCCCCGTTCATGAGGACCGGCATTCCGGCAGTCTGCTTATGACAGCTTTTTGCAGGTGGAATCGTCGTACATCACGCAGCCGTCACCGAATTTCAGATTCAGCATGCCGCATTTCCGTCCGAACTCGTCCTCCCCGATGGGATAGAGTTTGAAGTCCATCGCATCCCCGTCGTCGTCGATTGCCTTCGCGTAAAGATCGCCGTCTTTCATGTAGACCTCATCGACGATGAAATCGTCGTCCTCGGGATGCTCATACTTGCCGCAGAAGCTCTCCCACTTCGATCTGTCCGGGTCTTTGATCGTGATCTCCTCGATCGTCCGGACGGGCTCGGCCTCCTCGTCTCTCGCGATTTTCTGTATTCCGTTATAGAATCCGATCAGGGCTCTGTAGTCCTCGGGATAGCGGTTGATCAGAAAAACCAGTACCCTGTCTGCGTCGATAAAGCGCTCGAACCAGGTGATGACGCCCGGCATGCCGCCGCTGTGGCTGACGATAAGACCAAAGTCCTTGTTGTGTTCGACGGCCCAGCCATAGCCGTAGCCCAGACCGTCGTCCTCATCGTAAACGGCTTCCTCGCCGTTATTGAGCTTTCCGGGCGTGTACATGATCC
>JAFZCW010000023.1 GCA_017556125.1 Clostridia bacterium
CGCCATCAGATCCTGATAGCAGGAATCATAACGGTTCAGACCGGACTGGGCTTCCTTGTCGTTAATGGCGTAAATCGTTGTCTTGTAACCGTTTCCCGTAAAAAGGGCTGCCATGCTTGCCCCGATCATGCCGGAACCGATCACGGCTACATGCTGAATGGAATCGAGTTTCATAAATACCTCCAAAGATGTAATATGGAAAGGGTTTTTACTAACGGAATCATCGGATATGTTATATATTATTATACTCCCTAAGCCGGCAAAAAGAAACGGAAATCAGATGATTTCGCATGACCCGGACAGTTGTTGAAAGATATGAGAATAATCCGCGGCAATTCAATTGCCGACTGGCTGACGGGGCAGTATACTGAACACAACAGAGTTTGTGAATGGACATGAACTCTATTTCAAGAGGTTAAGATGAACAAAATGAATCATAAAGGAATGACCGTTCTAACTATGCTTCTGGCGGTCATGATCCTCACACTGTGCGCATGCAATGCCGGAAAGCAGGAAAGCGATGCCTGGCTGGCGGCGGTGAACGGAGAAAAGATTCTGGAGTCCGACGTGGAATCCATGGTGAAATCCATGGAAAAGAAATATTTAAGCTACGGGCTGACAGAAGAGGAGTTCTACGGAAACGAAGAATCCAGAAAAGCGCTGTATGACGGCGTCCTGGAAGCGCTGATCGATCAGAAGCTGATTCCGGCTCTTGCCCTTCAGAAGGGAATGGAACCGCTTGCCGAAGAAGAGATCGCCGTATGGAACGACCAGGGAACCGCCGAACTGGCGGCAATGCGGGAGGCTGCAAAGAACAATGAAGGTGTCAGCCTTACGGACATGCTCGAATTCTTCGGATGTACCGAAGATGACTATGTGGAAAAATTTGTGAATTCCAAAATGTACAATCTCTGCTATCAGTACCTGTCCGATCTCGCTGAGGTCACGGATTCGGATATGCAGGAGTATTACGACCGCATATTCGAACAGCAGAAGCAGGTCAAGGACGAAAATCCGAAGTATCTCGGCAATTATGTGGAATCGGGATCCATTCTGTATTATCCGGACGACGCTGTGTGCGTTGAATATCTGACGCTGGACGAAAACTGCCCCGATACGGATGATTATGAGGCGATAGAAGCGTTTTACGGGGAAGATGCGGAGAAAAGGGTTGCGGTGGTATTCCCCGGAACGGTTCAGTTCTCCGAAGAAACGGTCGGAAAGGTTCTGAATCTGGAGCCCGGGGACACGACGGGGAAGACCGAAGAAAACGGGACAACGCTTATTTTCCGGAGGATGGACGATCCCGTTATCCCGAAGGGATGGGAAGAGCTGCCGGACGTCCTTATGGAATCCCTGCAGAAGAACATAGGGGAAAGCTACGTGGAAGAGCTGCTTCAGCAGGCCAGAGAGCAGGGGATGGTGGAATATCCCGCCAAATGACGCCGGTTCATTCGGAGCATAAAACGGCTGCAGAAATGTATGAAAGGACGGATGAATGCCGTCCTTTTTCTGTGTCTGCCCGGAAATGATTTGTCCCGGAGGTTCAAAAAGATCTTCAGGTTGATGATCTGTTCCGTTAAATCGGGCATAGGCGTTTATTCAATGCCGAAGCAGATATATTCATGGCTGAATTCGTAACCCAGCTTTTCCGCGAGTCTGACCGACATCATGTTTGCAGCGTCCCATGCGGGATACAGTCCTTCCTCCAGACACGAAAGGATCAGCGCGGCGCAGACGGCGGATGCGAGCCCCTTGTGCCGCTCTTCCTTTACGGTGTCGATCTCGATATCGATTCCCTCGCGGTACCGGGAATAGGAGGAAGCGGCCGAAACGATCTTTCCGTCCTTCATGACAACGAATCCGCGTCCGAGCGCGAGAAACTTTTCCTTTGATTCGAACACGCCAACGGCATCTTTGAAGAACTCGTCCGCCAGGCATATGTCGTAAAGCTCCGCGTCGATCTTTTTCAGCGTGTAACCTTCGGGAAGCGATTTAGACATGGATTCCAGTTTTTTTCTGTCGAACTTCGTGTTCCGTTTGATCGCGTAACGGCTCCGTTTATAGGCGCAGAAGTGATCCTCGATCAGCTTGGTCCATGCGGCGTTTTCCGGAACGACCAGCATCCAGCGGTCCGGTTTGCCCCGCAGCAGTTCCAGATCCGGTTCCCCCGCGCAGAAAGCGAAATCGCCGATTACGGCCATCGCGGATTTCGGATCCGAAGGATCGGTCACGTAGATTTTTCCCATCACTTTCTGAAGGCAGGAAATAATGCCGGTATCGAGATTCTTCCATTCCGAAAAAATCTTCTCCGCTTTTGAGGTGTCCTCCAGTTCGTAAACCATTCTTATCCTCCCGATCGATCCGATTTATCAGGTATTATCATATACGGCACACGTCCTGTTTTTCAATACTGTAAGAAACATCCGGTACAGGCACGGCAGCCGATCATCCCATACGGTAGGAGAAGAGCGGCGGCGTTTTCTGTCTGCATTCCTTCCTGTGAAATAATGGTTTCTTCCATGGCATTTCCGTGGTAAAATTAATTGTTGTATATTATTTTCCGATCAGCGTTTCGCGGCAGCCGGAAAAGTGTCCGGATCCGCCAGAACCGAGGCGGGGGATGATTCATGCAACAGATAAAATCGCGGAGCAGACGAAGGGAGAAGTGTTCCGGGATTAGCGCCTGGACCGGGAACGGTTGACGAGGACAGCAGTTATCGAAAGATTCGGCGGGTGCTGCTGCGGATTTGCGGCGATTCGTAAGGGGATCATGAAAAGGCAGAATCAACACTGTAACAGAGGTGATTCCCGGCGCCGCGGCGAGCGGTCTGAAAGAGGCGTAGCCTCGAATGCGGGCCGCAGAAATGAAACTACGGAGGAATCTGTTTATGTATTCCATAAAGGATCTGTATGATCTGGATCATACAGCGGCAAAAGACTATCTCAGCAATTTCACATATCCATGGGAGGCCCTGAAAGGCATCAAGGAATTCATCCTTGAACTCGGTCCGACGCTCGGACCGGAGTATACGGAAGTATCGGAACACGTGTGGGTTCACCGGACGGC
Source organism: Clostridia bacterium (assembly GCA_017556125.1). The sequence goes on from JAFZCW010000023.1 coordinate 3,071, forward strand.
AAAAGTATTCCCGTCCGCCTATCTCGGCGCGCCGTGCATTATCGGACCGGAAACGGAAGTCAGGCACTGCGCGTTCATCCGCGGCAGCGCTCTGGTCGGTGCGAACTGCGTCGTGGGCAATTCGGTGGAACTCAAGAATGTCATTCTCTTCGACAACGTTCAGACCCCGCATTATAATTATGTGGGCGATTCGATCCTCGGTTACAAGTCCCATATGGGGGCGGGTTCGATCACCTCGAACGTGAAATCGGACAAAAAGCTTGTCGTTGTGCACAACGGCGATGAGCAGATCGAGACGGGGATCAAGAAATTCGGCGCCATGCTGGGCGATTACGTCGAGGTCGGATGCAACTCCGTGCTGAATCCCGGCACGGTGATCGGCCGTCACAGCAATGTGTATCCGACGAGTTGCGTCCGCGGCGTTGTCCCGGAACGGAGCATCTGGAAAAACAACGGCACAGTCGTTAGAAAGACGGAGGACTGACAATGGGCAAGTATTTCGGTACGGACGGCTTCCGCGGGGAAGCGAACAAGGATCTGAACTATGAGCATGCCATCAAGATCGGACGGTATCTCGGCTGGTATTACGGCGAACGCCTGAACAGGAAGGCAAAGATCCTGATCGGAAAGGACACGAGAAGATCGAGCTATATGTTCGAGTACGCGCTCTGCACCGGCCTTATGGCATCCGGCGCGGACGCGTATATCATGCACGTCACAACAACGCCTTCTGTGGCGTACATCACCAGAGTGGACGACTTTGACTGCGGTATCATGATCTCCGCATCCCACAATCCCTATTACGACAACGGCATCAAGCTTCTGAACGGGAACGGGGAGAAGATGGACGAGGAGACCATCCTGAAAGTCGAAGCATACATCGACGGCGGACTGGATATCCCGCTTGCCACAAGGCAGGTCGGGCGGACGGTGGACTATGTGTCCGGCCGCAACCGGTATATCGGACACCTGATCTCCATGTCCAAGTACGGATTCAAGGATATGAAAGTCGGCCTTGACGTTGCGAACGGCGCCGCCTGGTCGATCGCCAGGAGCGTGTTCGAAGCGCTCGGGGCGAAGACCTACGTCATCAACAACGAGCCGGACGGATATAATATCAACACGGACTGCGGCAGCACGCATATCGGGAAACTGCAGCAATTCGTGAAGGAGAACCGTCTGGACGTCGGCTTTGCCTATGACGGAGACGCGGATCGCTGCCTCTGCGTGGATGAGAACGGGAACGTCGTTACGGGCGATCACATCCTGTATATCTACGGCCTTTACATGAAGGAGCGCGGAAAGCTTCTGAACAACAAGGTCGTCACGACGGTCATGTCCAACTTCGGACTGTACAAGGCGCTGGACAAGGTCGGCATCGAATACGAAAAGACCAAGGTGGGCGACAAATACGTTTATGAGAACATGGTGGAGACGGGCAACCGCATCGGCGGCGAACAGAGCGGGCATATCATCTTCTCCAAGTATGAGACCACCGGAGACGGTATTCTGACCAGTCTCAAGGTCATGGAGGTCATGCTCGCGAAGGAGAAGCCTCTCAGCGTGCTTGCGGCACCGGTCGTATTCTATCCCCAGGTGCTGAAAAACGTCCGGGTCAAGAGCAAGCCCGACGCTCAGAACGATCCTGACGTGCAGGAAGCCGTGCAGCGCGTCGCGAAGGCGCTCGGCGATAACGGAAGGATCCTGGTCCGTGAAAGCGGTACGGAACCGGTGATCCGTGTCATGGTGGAAGCGGATTCCAATGAGATCTGCGAAAAATATGTGGACGAAGTCATAGAAGTGATCCGCGCAAAGGGTCATATGGAGGAGTAAAAACAAATGAGAGTAGTGATTCAGGACAATTACGACAAAATGTGCAAATGGGCCGCGGATTACATCGCTGCCAGGATCAACGGACACAAGGAAGAGCGCCCGTTTGTGCTGGGCCTTCCGACCGGATCTTCCCCGATCGGCGTATATAAGGAGCTGATCAAGAAGAACCGTGCAGGGGAACTGAGCTTTCAGAACGTCGTCACATTCAATATGGACGAATATCTCGGCCTTCCGCATGAGCATGATCAGAGCTACTGGTATTTCATGCACGACAATTTCTTCGATCATCTTGTCGATATGAAGCCGGAGAACATCAACATTCTCGACGGCATGACGGACGATCCGGAGGAGGAGTGCAGAAAATATGAGGAAAAGATCGCCTCATACGGCGGAATTGACCTGTTCATGGGCGGTATCGGCGTAGACGGCCATCTGGCTTTCAACGAACCGTTCACCTCTCTGAATTCCAGGACCGGCGTCAGGAACCTGACGACGGACACGAGGATCGTGAACTCCCGCTTCTTCGGGAACGATCCGGAGAAGGTGCCCGCGCAGGCGCTTTCCGTCGGTATCGGCACCGTAACGGATTCCAAGGAAGTCCTGGTGCTGATCAGCGGCCATAACAAGGCTCGCGCGCTGGCTGCGGTCGTGGAAGGCGGTGTCAGCCAGAAATGGACCTGCAGCGCGCTGCAGATGCATAACGCCGCGATCATCGCCTGCGACGAAGAGGCCTGCGGCGAGATCACCGTGGATACCTACAAGTATTTTCTCGATATCGAGAAGAACGAAAGACTGTAACCGCCTAGCCGCGGATACAGGCCGGATCGCATCCGGTACGTTGTATTCTTATGAAAATGGAGCTGTCCTTTTCCCCGCCGGGAAGAGAACAGCTCTCTTCATCTCAAAATATGAATTATTACGGGAGTTTACTTGAGGGTAAACTCTTTTTCAACTGTCCGGACCGCCGTGTCCGCCAGCGCGGAGACGACGCAGAACTCGATCTTTGTCTCGCTTGTGGTGATGATGGAGGGATGAATGCCCGCGGACTGAAGCGCGGAAAGCACCTGCGCCGCGATGCCTTTCCTGAGTGCCATGCCGCTGCCTTCCACCGTGATCTTGACCAGATCGCTTTCGGAACGGACGCCGGTGACGCCCTTGACCCTGCCGACCGCGCGGAGCGCACCCGAAAGGAAACTGTCTGGAACGGAAAAGGCGAGGGAAAGGGGTTCTCCTTCCGGCGCGGAACAGGAGATCATATCCACGAAGATCCCCTGGTCGGAGACGGAACGGAACACATCCCGGACCAGCCCGGGGATGTTTTCTGCACTTCCGAGATGGATCACGGCCTGATCCGGCAGCGCGGTCACAAGAGAAACGACGTTGTGCTCCGTGACGATGTTCTCCATGTTGTAGAAGCCGGACGGCTTGTTCAGGATGTAGGAGGCGGCGCGCAGCGCGCCCTGGGCGAAGACCTGCTTCGAAAACGCCTGATGCGTGACGGAGACCACTTCGTCCTTTCCGATGAAAGAGACCTCATGTTCGCCTACAAGCGTTCCGCCGCGTACGGAATGGAAGCCGATCTCATGCGTGGAACGACGGCGGTCCTTTTCGTGGCGGCCGTAGACATATTCGTATTCTTCTGAATAACAGTCCGCTATCGCGTCGGCGAGCATCAGCGCGGTGCCGCTCGGCGCGTCCTTTTTTGTCCGGTGATGCCGTTCGATGATCTCCACGTCAAAAGCCTCTCCGAGCGCAGCGGCGGCGTCCCGCACGAGGCCGATCTGGAGATTGACGCCGAGGCTCATGTTTCCGGAAGCGAATACGGGGATGCGCACGGAAGCGTTCTTCAGCATGCGCATATGCCGGTCGGTCAGACCGGTCGTGCCGACGACAACCGGCTTGCCGTGCGCTTTCGCGTACCGCAGCTCCTCTTCGAGCGCGCCGGGAACGGAAAAGTCAATGATGACGTCGAACGGCACGCTGACGGAAGCATAGTCCGGAAAGATCGGATAAGGGAAAGCGGCGTCGACAACACGGTCGATACCGCCGCTTACGGTAAAGGAGTCGGATTCTTCCGCGGCCTTGCAGAGGGCATGCCCCATCTGGCCGTGGATTCCGTTGATCAGCAATTGGATCATGGCAGCTGCTCCTGTCATCAGATCAGTTCATAGGCTTCAAGTGTCTCGCGGACGAGCTTGAAGTTTTCCGGAGAGAGCGGAACGAGGGGAAGCCTGACATCCGGCTCGCACAGCTTCATAAGGCCCATCATCGCCTTGACGGGGATGGGGTTCACTTCGCAGAACGCCGCTTTCCACAGCGGGATCATCTGGATCTGGATCTCTCTCGCAAGAGCGGTGTCGCCCCTGAAATACGCGTCGCACAGCTCATGCATGGCGTTGGGCATGACGTTCGCGATCGTGGAGATGACGCCTTTGCCGCCGATGCTCAGGACAGGAAGGACATGGTCGTCGTTTCCGGAGTAGATGTCGCATTCGGGACACATGGCGGCGAGGTTGACGATCTGCTCGATGTTGCCGCTCGCTTCCTTGATGCCCACGATGTTGCCCCTGCGCATCATTTCGGCCATGGTGGCCGGCTGTACGTTCAGTCCGGTGCGGGACGGAACGTTGTACACGATGATCGGCAGCTCGACATTGTCCGCGATCTCGCTGTAATGCGCGATCAGACCTGCCTGGGTCGTCTTGTTGTAATAGGGGGTCACGATGAGCAGCGCGTCCGCGCCGATCGCCTCGGCGCTCCGGCTGAGCTCTATGACGCGCTCGGTATTGTTGCCGCCCGATGCGGCAATGACCGGAACGCGTCCGTTGACGCGCTCGACCACAAACTGGAGAACGCTCAGCTTTTCATCCGTGCTCAGCGTGCTGCCTTCGCCGGTCGTTGCGACCGCGACGATGGCATCCGTGCCGCTGGCGATCTGCAGTTCGATCAGGCGTGTATATGCGGCGAAATCAACTGCTCCGTTCTTGAACGGGGTGATCATCGCGACGGCGGAACCTCTGAATACTGACATGGTTTATGCCTCCCACTGACGAATGAGTTCCTGCGCGATCTGGACCGCATTGGTCGCGGCGCCCTTGCGGATATTATCCGCGACGCACCAGAGGTTGACGCCGCTTTCCACGGAGAAATCGCGCCGGATTCTGCCGACGTAGACGGGATCGGTATCCGCCACTTCGACTGCCATCGGATAGATGTTTTTGCCGGGATCGTCCTGTACGATCAGACCGGGGGCGTCCGAAAGGATCGCGCGGAGTTCGTCGAGATCAAATTCCTTTTCAAACTCGACATTGATGCTTTCGCTGTGCCCGTAGAAGACCGGAACGCGGACCGTCGTCGCCGTAACGGCGAGGTTCGGCAGGGATAGAATCTTTCTTGTTTCATCGATCATCTTCTGCTCTTCCTTCGTGTAGCCGTTCTCCAGGAACACGTCGATGTGAGGCAGGCAGTTCCCCGCGATCGGATGCGGGAACTTCTGAAGCGGCTCGTTGCTGTTGCCGAGGCCGTTGACGAGATCGGTGTATCCCTTCATGCCTGCGCCGGAAACAGCCTGGTAGGTTGAATAGATGACGCCTTCAGTCCGTAGGCGTCCGACAGAGGCTTGAGGACGACCATCGCCTGGATGGTCGAGCAGTTCGGGTTGGCGATGATGCCCTTCTTTCTGTAATCCGCGATCGCCTCCGGGTTGACTTCCGGAACAACAAGGGGAACGTCGGGATCCATACGCCAGCAGCTGGAATTGTCGATGACGACCGCACCCGTGGACGCGACGATCGGCGCGAAATGACGGGAGGTCTCTCCGCCGGCCGAGAACAGCGCGATATCGATGTTCAGATCCTGAAACGCGGAATCAGTCAGTTCGCGAACCGTGTAGGTAGATCCGTTGAAATCGAGCTGCTTGCCGGCACTGCGGGCGGAAGCGAAGAGAAAATACTCGGAAACGGGGAGCTGACGTTCTTCAAGGACCTGCAGGAACTTCCTGCCGACCATGCCCGTTGCTCCTACAACTGCGATACGATACTGTTTCATGATCTTGATGCGCCGCATAAAAATGCGGCTTCCTCCTGATGAATAATGTATAATTTTACTAAATTCGATTATCGTTGTCAACGCAGACGGGCGTGGTGTAAAATAATATGATATTTGGGATGCGGAGGCATGTATGCAGGACCGTTACGGCCGGTTTGCGGATCTATACGACCGCCTGATGGACGACGTCGATTATGACGGGTGGACGGATTCCGTCTGCGCCCTGTTCGGCGCGTACGGAGGACCCGGCGGGATCCGGACGGTGACGGACTGCGCCTGCGGGACGGGCGCGCTGACGGTACGGCTCGCGGAGCGCGGCTACCGGATGACCGGCATCGATCTTTCCGAAGACATGCTGCGTCTTGCTCAGGAGAAAGCGCGTTCGCGGGGACTGTCCGTTCCGTTTGTCCGGATGGATATCGCTTCGTTCCGCACCCATCGAAAGGCGGACGCCGTGATCTGCTGCTGCGACGGCGTGAATTACCTGACGGAGGAAGCGCAGGTCCGTTCCTTTTTCCGGAGCGCGTATGAAAACCTCCGGGACGAAGGTCTCCTGCTGTTCGATCTGTCCACGCCCTACAAGCTTGAACACGTGCTCGGCTGCAGCACGATGGGCGAGGACCGGAAGGAATGCACCTATCTGTGGGAGAACACCTACGATCCTGTTTCCGGACTGTTGGAAATGCGCCTGCATTTCTTTGTTCCGGACGGGAAGGGCACATATACGAGATTTGACGAAACGCACATACAGAGGTCCTATTCTCCGGAAGAGACGGAGGAGCTCCTGAACGGAGCGGGATTTACGCTTCTGGAGGCAAAAGAGGCCTTTACCGGATCGGATCCGGGACCGGAATGCGAACGGATCCAGTATGTCGCGCGGAAGAAGGGAAACATATGAAGGACAAACTGCTGCACCTGCTCTGCGCGGACGATATGGTGCAGGTCTGCGCCATATCCGCAAAGGAGCTTGTTTCGGAGGCGAAACGGATCCACTCGCTTTCCATGGTGGCCACGGCTGCGCTCGGAAGGCAGCTCATGATGACCTCCATGATGGGGTCGAGGCTGAAGAACGAGAGCGACCGCGTTTCGACCATTCTGAAAGGGAACGACGGTTACGCCGGTTCCATGGTCTGCACGGCGTTTCCGGACGCGGCTGTCAAAGGATGCACGGGAGACCCGGAAACGGAGCTTCCTCCCACGCCGGAGGGAAAGCTGGACGTGGCCGGCTACGTCGGACATACCGGAAAGCTTACCGTCGTGCGTGACGCCGGACACGGCGATCCGTATGTCGGCGTCTGCAATCTGATCTCCGGCGAGATCGCAATGGATTTTGCGGAGTATTACACCGCAAGCGAACAGCAGCCGAGCCTTGTCTATCTCGGTGTGCGCATCGATACGGAGAGCTGCGCGGTGCGTTCCGCGGGGGGCATGCTGATCCAGCCGATGCCGGGATGCCCCGACGGGGTGATCTCGGATCTGACGGAACGGAGCGCGCGCGTTTCCGAACTCAGCAGGAAACTGGATGAGGGAATGACGCTCGATGAGGCCGTTTCGGAGATCCTTTCCGGCCTTTCCCCTCGTGTGACGGATACGTATGAACCGGTCTACCGGTGCGACTGCTCGCGGGAGCGGATCGAAAGCGCGCTGCTGAGCGTCGGGAAGGACGAAATCGAGGACATGATAAAAAGGGACGGCGGGGCGGAAGTCAGCTGTCATTTCTGCAATAAGAAATACCGGTTCACCGCAGAGGAGCTCAGGGCGCTTCTCCGCGCCGCGGCGGCGAAGGACAGCGATGGCTGACATTCGGAGCGGCGGAAAAGTCCTCCCGTTCCGTCAGGACGCGGACTTCTATATTTCCCGCGGGGATGAGAAACGCGACGGGAACGACCTGGCCGGCGCCATCCGGCACTACCGGCAGGCGTTCGAGCGGGATCCGTACGATTCCAACGCGTGTTTCGCGCTCTGCGAGGCGCTCAACCGGATCCGGCGGTTTGAGGAGAGCAACCGGATCCTGATGGTCTTCATGGCCATGTGCGAACCGGTCACGGAATTCTATTACGGGATCTCTTGCAATTATTTCGGGATGGGAGAATTCGCGCTAGCCGCGGAGGCGGCGGAAGCGTATCTCTCCATCGATCCGGAAGGCATGTTCGCGGATACCGCTGAGGAGATGCTGTCGGTTATGGAAGACGAGGACGAGCTTGCCGAGTCCGCGGGCATGTATCCCGGGGAAAAACCGCTGACGCTGATGGTCTGCAGCCGCGCGCGGCAGATGCAGAGCGCGGGAGACACGGATATGGCGGAAGAGATGCTGCAGCAGTATCTTCTTCAGCAGGGGGACGCATGGCGCGCGAAGCTCGCGCTTGCGGAGCTCAAACTGGAGAAAGGGAGTTATGCCCGGGCGACGGAGCTGATCCGGGATGTCCTTCAGCAGGACCCGGACAACGAGATGGCGCGCGTCGTGTACATCCACAGCCTGGTCAGGGAGAAAAGAACGGAAGAAGCGGAAACGGAACTGGACCGGCTCCTTAAGAAGAAGGTTTCGGATCCGGACCTTCTTGCAGCGGCAGCCCGGCTGCTGGCGGAAACAGGCAGGCTGGAACAGGCGAAGGAGACCGCGCTTTCCGCCATGAGGGATCTTCCGTGCGATGAGGCGCTGACGCATCTTTATGCGGTGCTCTGCCACTTGACGGGGGACGACGAGTCGGCCAAAAGGTGCTATATGGACCTCTCCTCGGCGGATCCGGACGATACGGTGGCCGCCTATTACCTTTCGGAACTCGGTGCCGGGAATGACGCAAAGAAGATCTGGCCGTTCGAATACCGCGTATCCCTGCCGGAGACCGCGAAGCGGCTTGCGGAAGTGGAGCGGCTTCTCGAAAAGGAACGGATTGAAGCGCTGGAGCAGTGGACCTGCGGTCCGGACGCTGCAAGGCTTCTGAAATGGGCGCTCGGGATCGCGGATCCGGAGACCCGGGGAAGGATCCTGATGTTCCTCGGAAGGATGGGCGACAGCCGCGCGGAACGGATGCTCAGGGACTACCTGCTGAGGACCGACCAGCCGGACAGGCTGAAACAGGCGGTTTTCGCGGTTCTCGGGCGCATGAATGCGCCGCAGCCGTATATGGCGTATCTTGGCGGACAGTGGGTCGAAGGTCATATTTCGGAAGCGGAGATTCCGGAGGACACGCCGAAGGCCTACCGGAACGTCCTGGAACGCACGGTCCAGAGTCTGGAGGAGGATCCCGTCAGCGAACCTGCGCGGAAATTCGCGTCCGTGATCCTCAGGGAATATCTGATCTCCTGCGCGGGGGACTATCCCCGCATCTCCGCGAAACAGGAGACCGCGCTGGCTGGCGCGCTCGAATTATACGCGAGGGGACTCGCGGAGCACCCGGCATCCGAGGAGGAGATCTGCGACAGATACGGCATCACGCGGACCCGGCTGAACCATGCCATGCTGAAGCTGCTGCCGGCTTTTCATATGGAGGAAGAAGATTGAGATTTCTGGCAACCTGTAAAATGGGTCTTGAGTCCACGGTGGCGAGACAGCTCAGATCCCTCGGGATCGAGGTGGAGCAGACACTGGACGCGCGCGTGATTTTCACCGGAGGCGAAGAGACGCTCTTCAAGGCGCTCCTGTGGCTCAGGACGGCGGAACGCGTCCTGATGATCGTAAAGGAATTTGAGGCCCGGACATTCACGGAGCTGTTTGACGGAACGGAGGAGGTCGACTGGAAGCGGTATCTCAGGAGGGATTCGTTCATTCACGTCACGGGTAAGTCAGCGCACAGCACGCTGTTTTCCGTATCCGACTGCCAGAGCATCGTGAAGAAGGCGATCGTTGAGAAACTGAAGAAAAGCCTGCATACGGACAGCCTGCCGGAATCCGGAGAGGAAGTCATCGTGGAGGCGGGGATCCTGAAGGATCATGTCACCCTCGCGCTCGACGCCTGCGGCGCGGGTCTTTCCAGACGCGGCTACCGTACCTGGAACGTGACCGCGCCTCTATCGGAAACGCTCGGGGCGGGGATCGTGCTGCTCTCCAGATATTATCCGGACCTGCCGCTGTTCGATCCCATGTGCGGATCCGGCACCATGCCGATCGAGGCCGCCATGATCGCGCAGAACCGGGCGCCCGGTCTCAACCGGGAGTTCGCTGCGCAGAAATGGACGTTTCTTGACCAGACCCTGTTCTCGAGGACGCGCGAAGACGCGCGGGACAGCATCCGCAACATCCCGGTCGAGATCTTCGGTTCGGATATCGACGCAAGATGCATCGACATCTGCAAAAAGCACGCCAAAAAGGCCGGCGTTACCGTGAACTGGAAGGTGATGCCGTTGTCGGAATTCGAAACGGATCTTTCGGGCGGCGTGCTCGTCTGCAATCCGCCGTACGGCGAGCGGCTCATGGACAAGAAGGAGATCACGGCGCTGTACAGGGAGATGCGCCGGAAATTCGACGCCCTGGACCGGTTCAATGTCAGTATTCTTTCCGGCGTGCAGGGATTCGAAACGCTTTACGGGAAACGGGCGGACAAACAGAGAAAACTCAGCAACGGCGGCATGCGCTGCCGGCTGTATCAGTATTTCAGGGAGAAACGGTAAATGAAGTATGTGATCTTTCTCGGAGACGGCATGGCGGATACGCCGGTGCCGGAACTGGACGGAAAAACGCCGCTTGAAGTTGCGGCGCATCCGAATATGGACAGAATGGCGCAGAACGGTCTGTTCGGGCTTGTCAGGACCGTGCCGGTGGGCATGAAACCCGGCAGCGATACGGCAAATCTGTCCGTGTTCGGGTACGATCCCGCCGTCTATTATTCCGGGCGCTCCCCATTGGAAGCCGCTTCCATCGGGGTGGATCTCGATCCGGACGACGTGACCTACCGGTGCAATTTTGTGACATTGTCGGACCCGGAACACCCGGACGACTCGTTCATGGCGGATTACTGCGCGGGAGAGATCTCCTCGGAGGAAGCCAGACAGCTCGTCGAGGTGTTCAACGAAAGATTCGGGAGCGATTCCGTGCACCTGTATCCCGGCGTCTACTACCGCCAGTGTCTCGTCCTGAAGCATGCGGAGACCGGCGCGGAGCTGACTCAGCCGCATGACATTCCCAATCAGCCTGTCCGGGACAAGTTCCCGAAGGGAACGAACGCGGAGCTTCTGAACGAGATGATCCGCTACGCTGCAAAGGTGTTTCCAAATCATCCGGTGAATATCCGCCGCGTCCGGGAAGGAAAGAACCCGGCCAACGCGGTCTGGTTCTGGGGAGAAGGCCGGCGGCCGGCGCTTCGTCCGTTCAGGGAGCTGTTCGGACTGAACGGCGCGGTCATATCCGCCGTGGACCTGATCCAGGGCATCGGCAAATGCGCGGGCATGCAGGTGCTGAAAGTGCCCGGCGCAACGGGGAACTACAAGACCGATTTTGCCGCCAAGGGGCAGGCTGCCATTGAGGCGATGAAAAACGGCGCCGATTACGTGTATATCCATGTGGAGGCGCCGGACGAATGCGGCCATCAGCATCAGGTGCAGGAGAAGGTCTATTCGATCGAACAGATCGACGGAAAGATCATCGGACCGGTGCTCGACTATCTTGAGACCTGCGGAGAGGAATTCTGCGCGGCTGTCCTTCCGGATCATCCGACGCCGCTTCAGGTCCGCACCCATACAGCCGATCCGGTGCCGTTCGCGCTTTACCGCGGGGCGTGCTGCGGAAAGAACGGTCCTGTCCGCTTTACGGAACAGGAAGCGGAGAAGACGGGTGTGTTCATCGGTAAAGGATGCGACCTTATCCGGCACATGCTGGATCCCGATCTCTGATGCCATCGACTGAAGCAAGGCTGTTCCGGCTTCCCGCTGCCGCGGAATGCGGGACAGTCTTTTCATATACTGAGGAAGGAGAAAGAATGCCATGACGATCCTGGAGGCACTGGAACAGAGACATTCGGTCAGACAGTTTAAGGACACGCCCATCGGCGAGGAGGTGTGTTCCGCGCTGAACAGCGAGATCGGTGCGGTCAATACGGAAAGCGGGCTTTATGTGAGACTGTTCACGGACGAACCGGAGGCATTTCTCGCGGGCGAGCCCCATTACGGACAGTTTTCCGGCTGCAGAAATTATCTCGCGATATACGGCACGCCCGGAAGGGCGGAGGACGTGGGCTATTACGGCCAGAGGCTTGTGCTTCGCGCACAGCAGCTCGGGCTCAATTCCTGCTGGGTCGCGCTGACCTACCGGAAGGGGAAAGTCGCACGCCGCGCGGAGAACGGGAAAAAGCTGTATATCGTCATCGCACTCGGATACGGACAGACGCAGGGCACCGCGCACAGGGGAAAAACCGCGCAGGAAGTGAGCGACCTGAAAGAGGACGATCCCGAGTGGTACAAAGACGGCATCCGCGCGGCGCTGATGGCGCCGACCGCCATAAATCAGCAGAAATTCCGGTTCCGTAGAGACGGGAACCGGGTCAGCCTGAAAGCAGGACTCGGATTTTACGCGGGGATGGATCTCGGCATTGTGAAATACAATTTTGAAATCGGAGCCGGAAAGGATTCGTTTGTCTGGTCGGAGTGACGCGCCGGACGGATTGGGAAATGCGCACGGAGCAGGAAGTATCGCAATATGAAAAGATGACGGCCACGCCGGTCAACCGGCTGGTCCTGACGCTCGCGCTGCCGAGCATTGTTTCCATGCTCGTCAACAATATCTACAATCTTGTGGATACGGCATTTGTCGGAAGGCTCGGAACGAGTGCGAGCGGCGCGGTCGGTGTGGTGTTCGGATTCATGTCGATCATCCAGGCGTTCGGTTTCATGTTCGGGCAGGGTTCCGGCAGCATTCTTTCCAGAGCACTCGGGAACCGTGACAGGGAGTCCGCCTCCCTGCATGCTTCCGCAGGTTTTTTTGGAGCGATTCTTTGCGGCCTGATCATTTCAGCCGTCGGTTTTCTGTTTCTTGACGAGATCGTCATGTTTCTCGGAAGCACGGAGACGATCGCGCCTCACGCAAAAACCTATATTTCCTACATCCTGATCGCGGCGCCGTTTATGTGCAGCAGTCTCGTTCTGAACAACATCCTCCGGTACGAGGGGAAGGCGGTCCTCGGCATGATCGGACTGATGACGGGCGCCGTCCTCAATATGGCGGGCGATCCGGTCCTGATGTTCGGCCTTCAGATGGGCATCGCGGGAGCAGGTCTCTCCACCGCAATCAGCCAGCTGATCAGCTGGGGGATCCTGCTGTTCATGTTCGTTTCCGGACGGACGTCGGCCCGTCTGAGCCTCAGATCGGCATCACACGCCGGTGCGTCCGTTTACGGGAACATTATGGCGACAGGTCTTCCAAGCCTTCTCAGGCAGGGGCTGCACAGCCTGAATACGGTGCTGCTCAACGCGCAGTGCGCGCCTTACGGGGATGCTGCCGTGGCAGGCATGAGCATTGTGTCCAGAATCATGTTCTTCGCGTTTTCGGCGGCGCTTGGCGTGGGTCAGGGTTTCCAGCCGGTTTCCGCGTTCAACTACGGCGCGAAGCGGTATTCGCGCGTGCGCGAGGGTTACAGGTATACGCTCACGACCGCGGAGATCATCATGCTGGTCGGATGTACCGGTATTCTGATCTTCTCGGGAAATCTGATCGGTATTTTCCGGAATGATCCCGAGGTGATCGCGGTCGGAACGAGGGCTCTGCGCCTGCAGGCGGTGGCGTATCTGTTCCTGCCGATCTGCATGGTGACGGAAATGCTGCACCAGAGCACCGGACACCGGGCCGGCGCGTCCTTCCTGTCCGCGCTCCGCAGCGGGCTTCTGAGCATTCCCGTGCTGCTCATCCTTTCGAAAACCAGGGGACTTGCGGGCATACAGGAGGCGCAGCCTGCCGCGATCATGCTGACGATCCCGGTCGCGGTCGCTTTTGCCGTCCGTTTTTTCCGGAACCTTCCGGCAGAAGACGGCAACGGATAAAGAGGAAGAGCGGAAGAAATGCGGCCTGCCGCTGCCCCTTGCACGGCTTGAATTCAAACAAACGAAAGCATACAATGAAAACAAATAATGCTATGAAAGAAGAGGCGGTTCAGATGCGGTTTCGAACATATTTGAGCTTATTCTTGGCTGTTCTTATCCTGCTAGCGGGGGCATTCCCCGGAACGGCGCTCGC
>JAFZCW010000024.1 GCA_017556125.1 Clostridia bacterium
CACGATCGTGGTCAGAATGTTGAACGCCGTGTGGACGATCGCGATGCCGACGCTTCCGATCGACTGCTCCAGAAATGCCGGAGGGTTGATCGCCTGAAGCGCACAGAATACCGCCGTTCCGCATGCAGGTATCTCCGCTTGACTGCACAGGATGCGGCAACTGCGTGGATGTCTGCCCGGCAAAGACTAAAGCTCTCAAGATGGTTCCGCTTGCCGAAGTCTCCGAGACGGAAGAAAAGAACTGGGAGTACGCGCAGACCATCAAGAAGAAGGACGTCCAGCTGAACACGAAGACGGTCAAGGGAAGCCAGTTCCTGCAGCCGCTGTTTGAGTTCTCCGGCGCATGCGCGGGATGCGGCGAGACGCCTTACGTGAAGCTCATCTCCCAGCTGTTCGGTGACCGCATGGTAGTCGCGAACGCGACGGGATGCTCCTCCATCTACGGCGGCAGCGCGCCGACGTGTCCGTATACGGTCAATGAAAAAGGACAGGGTCCCGCCTGGGCGAACTCCCTGTTCGAGGACAACGCGGAATTCGGCTTTGGTATGAACCTGGCCACGAAACAGCGCAGAGCGAAACTCGAGGAGAACATCGAGAAGGTCGCCGAATGTGACTGCTCTATCCCGGAAGCGAAGGAAGCCGCGAAAGAATGGCTCGCGAACAAGGACGACGCAGCAGGCTCCAGGGCAGCGGGCGAGAAGCTCGTCAAAGCCATCAGCGGATGCGACGGCGAACTTGCGAAAGCGATCCTCGAGGACAAGGACCTTCTGACCAAACAGTCGATCTGGATCTTCGGCGGCGACGGCTGGGCCTATGATATCGGCTACGGCGGACTCGATCATGTTCTCGCACAGGATGAGGACGTCAATGTTCTCGTCGTCGACACCGAGGTCTATTCCAATACCGGCGGCCAGGCCAGTAAGGCCACGCCGACCGGACCGGTCGCCAAATTCGCTGCCGCCGGCAAACGCACCAAGAAGAAGGATCTCGGCCTGATGGCCATGAGCTACGGCTATGTGTATGTCGCAAAAGTCTGCATGGGCGCCAATCCGGCTCAGCTTCTGAAAGCTGTCACCGAAGCGGAAGCGTATAAGGGACCGTCCCTGATCATCGCGTACGCGCCCTGCATCAACCACGGCATCAACATGGGCAAGAGCCAGGCAGAGGCCAAGAAGGCTGTGGAAGCCGGATACTGGCCGCTGTACAGGTACAATCCGGACAATGCCGCCGAAGGAAAGAATCCGTTCACACTGGATTCCAAGGATCCTACAGGAAACTTCCAGGAGTTCATCCTCGGCGAAGTCCGTTATTCCTCTCTGAAGAAACAGTTCCCGGACATTGCCGGCCCGCTGTTTGAGAGAGCAGAGAAGGAAGCGCAGGATAAGATCGAGTACTATAAGAAACTGAACACGCTCTGATTCCTGAATGAATCGAAACGGTATGGCACAGCTCAAAAGGCTGTGCCATATTTCAAAAATGGGGGATACAGAATGGATTTTCATACACTGAAATATGTACGGCCGGATCTGGATCATCTGATTTCCGAGATGGAAAGCGCTTCCGACCGTCTAGCTTCCGCTGCTACAGCGGAAGAAGCATTTGAGATACTGCAGGAAGTCAACCGCGTCCGCAATCATGCGTTCACGATGATGACGATCGCTGAGATCCGGAATTCGCTCGATACGACGGATCCCTTTTATGAAGCGGAGCAGGATTACTATGACGAGCACCTTCCACAGGTCGAACCGTCCAATCTGAAGCTGTGCCGCGCACTGCTGAATGTGAAATGCCGGAAGGAACTCGAAGAACGGGTCGGGAAACAGCTGTTTGATCTGGCCGACATCCGTGTTCGTTCGTTCCGGGATGAAATGATTCCGCTGATGGTTGAGGAAAACCGGCTGACTTCCGAGTTCCAGAAGCTCGAAGCTTCCGCCGCGGTTCCGTTCCGGGACAGGATCTGCAATTTATCCGATCTGATCAAATATATGCGCTCGGACGACCGTTCGACCAGAAGGGACGCCTATCACGCATACGCGGGTTTCTACGCTTCCCATGAAGCGGATTTCGACAGGATCTACGATTCGCTCGTGCATCTACGCCACCGTCAGGCCGTGCTGCTCGGATATCCGAACTATATACCGCTCGGATACCTCAGAATGAGCAGACAGGGATACGGCCCAGATGAAGTGGCCCTGTTCCGGGACCAGGTCGCCCGCGATCTCGTTCCGGTATGCTCGAGGATCAGAGAACGTCAGCGCGACAGGATCGGACTCGATAAGATCCGGTACTACGACGAAAACGTTACGTTCCCGGACGGAAATCCGGTCCCGAAGGATCCGCCGGAGACGATCGTTGAGAATGCCGGAAAGATGTTCCGCGAGCTTTCCGCTGAGTCTGGAGCATTTTTTGACATGATGCGGAACGGGAATCTTATGGACCTGATTTCCAGACCCAAAAAGGCGCACGGAGGATACTGTACGTTTCTTTCGGAATATAAGGTTCCGTTCATCTTTTCGAATTTCAACGGGACAGACGCGGATGTCGAGGTTCTCACACACGAATCCGGACACGCATTCCAGGCGTATATGACAAGTCTGGACAATGAGATACCTGAATATGGGTTCTCCACCTCTGAAGCGGCTGAGATTCATTCCGGAAGCATGGAATTCTTTACCTATCCCTGGATGGAACTCTATTTCGGGAATAATGCGGATCGATACCGTTTCCAGCACGCGGCTTCCCAGATCTGTTTCATTCCGTACGGCGTACTGGTGGATGAATTCCAGCACAGGGTGTATGCCGAACCGGATATGACGCCGGACGAAAGGAAACAGGTATGGAGGGAACTGGAGAGAAAGTACCTTCCGGAGCGCGATTATGACGGGGAAGACATCTTTGAAAAAGGCGGATTCTTTTTCCAGAAGCAGCACATCTTCCGGTATCCGTTCTATTATATCGACTATGCGTTCGCGTACATGTCCTCGTTTGAGTTTTTTGCGAGGATGCAAACGGACTGGGAATCGGCGTGGAGAGACTACATGAAGCTGTGCAGGCTCGGAGGGAAGAAGAGATATCTGGAACTTCTGTCCGAAGCAGGGCTGTCCAGCCCCTTCAGCGACGGATTCGTGAGCAAATGCGTCGGTCCCGTCGAGGAATACATCAGCGGACTGAAAGTATAAGCCATCAGAGAACTTTTGGTTTTTTGCTTTAATAAAAAACAGGAGAGAGCCGTTCTGCTCTCTCCGTTTTTGATTCGTCCGTACTGAAAGATCAATAGCCGGGATTTTCGTTTTTCACAAAAATGGACGCGGTTTCTTCTCCGCGGAGAACACGCAGCCCGCCAAGCGCAAGAGAAAGCATTTCATCTTCTCCCGGATAAACGATCACCGGAGCGATGAATTCAACGTGTTCGCGGATGTAAGAGGTAAAATAATGGGAGTATGCGATGCCGCCTGTGAGCAGGATAGCGTCCACTTTTCCTTTTACATAGGGAGCACATTTTGCGATGTTCTTCGCTACGTTCAGCGCCATCGCATCGAAGATCAGTTTTGCGTGTTCGTCTCCGGCATCAATCATCTTCTGTACTTCACGGCTGTCTGTGGTTCCCAGATGCGCCATCAGACCGCCCTGACGTTTCACGAGCTTCATCATGGAGTTGTAGTCGTGAGCACCGTCATAGCACATTTTGATAACGTCAAACATCGGAAGTCCGCCGGCACGTTCCGGTGAGAAGGGACCTTCTTCATCGTTGATGAAGTCTACGATCCGTCCGCCATGATGCAGATTGACGGAAATACCGCCGCCGAGATGCGCGACGATGACTGTGATATCCTGATAAGACTTGCCGAATTCACTTGCATAACGCATCGCTGCTGCGCGGGTATTGAGATTATGCCCCATACCTTTGCGGCGGAAGATGGGGAGTCCGGTGATCTTATTGATGGGATCCAGTTCATCGACCGTTATTCCGTCGTAAATGAAAGCGGGGATCCCGTATTCCAAGCTCAGAGCGCGCGCAATCATTGGACCTACATTGGAAGCGTGCTCGTTCTGGGGACGGTACTTCAGCTGCCAGACCATATCATCGTTGACTTCGTACGCGCCTGCGCGTATCGGCGTCAGAACGCCTCCGCGGGATACGATCCCTGTAAGGGAACTGAGCGCGACGTGATTCGACTCCAGCGTTTTGACGATCAGATTCTTGCGGAATTCATACTGGTCTGCAACATGTTCGAACGGTTCCAGCTCTTCA
>JAFZCW010000025.1 GCA_017556125.1 Clostridia bacterium
ATTAAAAAAGCAGGATGTTCTTTCGAACATCCTGCCGTGTTATAGGATTGGTATTGATCAGGAAACGGCACCGAACATCTTGTAGATGTAGCCGGTCTCGCCGTTTACGTCAACGACGTACCAGTCGCCGCTTGCACCCTTCAGGGAGTAGGTGGAACCGAGCGTAGCGTGTCCCATCTTGCCGTACGTTGTGCCGGGTCCTTTGCGGATGTACACATAACGCGTGCAGTTGATGATGGTCACCTTGGTCGCGGTTGCGAGACCGCCGGTGGTCGTTGTCGGAACAGCCGGCGTGGTTGTCGTTGTTTCTTCGGCAACATAGGCCTTCTCGGATTCAGAGATCGGTTTCAGATAATTCTTCCAGATATAGGCTTTCTCTGTGCCGAACTGGATCTGATACCAGCCGCCGGATTCTCCGACGATCCTGTACTTGCAGCCGTAAGGTGCGTATCCGACGGACTTGGATGTTCCGGACGGTTTCTCACGTACGTTGACTCTGCTCTTGCAGTTGTACACAACGCCCCAGCGTGAAAGCGCGCTGACGACCGTGACTTCGCATGTGGCAACCTTGCCGCCCGCCGTTACGGAGATCGTTGCGGTTCCGGTCTGCAGACCCTTGATCTTTCCGCTGTCCGTTACGGAAACGATGGAGGCGTTGGAGGTCTTCCAGACCATCGAAGTGACCGTAGCGTTCGCCGGCGAGACGATCGGGATCAGGGTTGTGGAATCACCGAGGAGAAGCTCCAGCGAGGAAGACTTGAACTTCAGGCTGGTGAGGTTTACCTTCGGTACGACGCAGACATAGCAGTAAGCATAACGGGTCGTTCCGTCGCAGTCGACGGAGGCCTTTACGATCGCATTGCCCGGCGCGACAGCGTAGACCTGACCGTTCTGATCGACATCGATGACGCCCGTTCCCAACGAAACTTCCCATTTGATCGGGTCGTAATCGGCGTCTTTCGGGTATACGGTCGCGGTCAGCACGTAGGTATCGCCGGCAACTAGATTCAGGCTGCCCGTGCTCATATGAATGGACATGGCGGCTGTCTTGGTGACCGTGATATCCAGATCTGTCGATCTGATATCGCGGGTATTGCCCGGGTCGGCATAATAGATGGTAATGTGATCGTCACCCTCCTCAAACGGCTTTGAAGAAAAGGTGTAAGCGTTCGTTTCGTGTTCCGAACCGTCTGAGTACTCAACGGAAACGATCATTCCGGTCGGATCAAAGGATTCGCCAACGTTGTATGTCGTTTTCTCAGGCGGAGCAATGATCTTCACTTTATTCGGGTAAACCAGATTGACCGTAAAGCCATCCGTACAGACCACGCCGTTTTCCGAATAGGAAATCACGATATCCTTGTAGGTATAGTCAAAGTCAGCAATGGTGAAAGGACCTACCTGACTGACTGTATAATCCTTAATGACCTTCGTCTTCCCGTTAGAGTAAGTTGCGGTGACGATCATGCCGGTCAGATCCAGGGTTTCACCGCAATGGTAATTCAGCTTGTGCGGTTTCTGCGTGATCTCAATTTTGTCCAGTTCCATGATTTCCACCTTCAGCGTCGTGGTGACCGTGATGCCGCCGGAAGTATAGCTGAGGAGGAAGTCCTTGGTTCCATTAATGGCGTCCTCTTCCGTAAACGTGTAGTTTTTATCATAGGAAGGGGTAACGGTCTTTTTGGAACCGTCGTCAAACGTCGCGACCACGACCATTCCGGCGGGATCCAGTTTCTGCCCGACTGCATATACCGTCTTTTTCGGTTTGGCTTCGATATCCAGAGAGGTAGGCTTGTTGACTTTGACCGTAACGGAAGCGGTGTCGTACACCGTGATTCCGCCCTCGGAATATGATACCGTGATGTCAACGGTGCCTTTCAGGGCGTCATCTTCCGTGAACGCCGTTGTGGGCGAGTACTTATAGTTCTTGACAATGACCTTGCTGGGTATAGAAGACGGGTCATAGGAAGCCGTGACGACCATCAGGTTCGGATCAAACTTCTCGCCGACAAGATAATAATCTTTGCCGGGAAGGAAGGTGATCGAGATGGCGTCCAGCTTATACACGGTGACCTTGATCGTATCCGACGGATCGCAGGAAACCGAAACGCCGTTTTTCGTGTAGGTGTAGTTCACTTCGACACCGGTTCCGACGTCACCGATTTCAAACGGAGTCGTTCTGAACTTCAGCCCGGCCGCGCTGTACTTGATGGTCTCAGTGGAAGAGTCATCATACGTGACCTTGAATTTCAGACCGGCGGGACTGAATGTCTCGCCCACCGCGTAGGTGTCCTTCTTCAGGTCGCCTGCGTCGACGACCTCTATGCTGACGGGTTTCTTGTCGGCCGCCAGTGCGATCGCGGGGATCAGCAGCATCACGGCCAGAACCGTAAGCAAGATTGCAATAGTACGTTTCATGTAAACCAATCCTTTCTATGTACATGATTATACCAATACAGGGTATACTAAAACACAGTGAGTATAGCATACGAAGTTCAAAAAAGTAAAGAATCTGGGGCTTTTCTGACACTTCTCCACTTATGAACAAACTGTGAAATAATCAATTTTCGGTCAATATGTAGTGGCCTTTTTTATAAAAATCCACTAATTATGGAAAATCATGTCACAAAAAATTTATAATTTGACCGGGCCGAAAACCGACTATTTCAACGAACAGAGGCGATTATACCTTTTTGCAGTCTTTCGGACAGTCATCGGGGCATGCTTCTTCGTCGCACGCCTCCCATTCCTTCATCCGTTCGTCGAAGACCCTGGAAAGCTCTTCAAAGAGTCCGTCGTCTGCCGGAAGGAATTCCTCAAGATCATCATGAACGACGATCTTCATGATATATACATCCAGCGGCTCATCGCTTTCCTCGTCCGGCTCCGCGTCGATCAGAGCGGCGTATTCCTGACCTTCATAATCAAAATAATCAATGACTTCCAGATCGAACTCGTTTCCGTCTTCATCCGAAAAGGTTACCAGATCGCGTTCTTCTTCCATAAGCAAATACCATCCTATACTTCAATTAATAATACTTGTCCTCAATTATCATCTTACCCCCGCGTATGATAAAAAAAAAGCGAACATATGATGAACAATTTTGACAGGAACAGAATCGGAACCTCTGCCTTGTGAAGGAGGAAAGCCGCATGATATACTATAGTCAGTTCAATATTGCCGCTTATCAAAAAAACTTTTTGCCTTTCATAAAATAATTGTTCGTTTTTGTTGAAAGTATATATGAAAATGCATTATATTTAATGTAATAGGAGCTGTTCTATGGATCTTGAATTAATGCGTCGACTTGCAAAGGCAATTTCCGCCGAGTTCGGAAAGAACTGCGAAGTGATCGTCCACGACCTGAAGGCGGAGGATCTGGATCATACGATCGTTGCCGCTGAAAACGGGCATGTCTCAAACCGCCGGATCGGCGACGGGCCGTCCAGAATCGTCCTTGAAACACTTCAGCATAAGGAGCGTGTCCCGGAGGACATGCTTGCCTATCTTACAAAAACGCATGACGGCAGAGTCCTGAAATCCAGCACGGTATTTCTGAAGGACGAAGAAGGCGTCGTGGAAGGCGTTCTTTCCATCAATTACGATATTACGGAAATGATCATGGCGGAACGGGCCATCGATTCGATCCTGCATCACAAGGAAAGCAAGGAAGAACAGCCCAGGAGCATTCCACAGAGCGTGAACGAGCTGCTGGATGATCTGATCGAGCAGAGCGTGAAGCTCGTCGGAAAACCCGTTGCGATGATGAACAAGGAAGACAAGACAAAGGCGATCAAGTTCCTGAACGACGCAGGCGCGTTTCTGATCACCCGGAGCGGGGACAAGGTTTCCCATTATTTCGGAATATCAAAGTACACGCTTTATTCCTATATCGATATCAAAACAAAGAAGAACGAAAACTGAAACGGATCCAGGATCATCTGCGCGGGAGCGCGCAGAGCATCGGAACAATATTTAAAAAGAAAGGAAAAAAGGATTATGGATGTGAATGCCGTAAAAGAAGCAGCGGAACAGTATCTGCCCCAGATGACACGTTTTCTGCGCGACCTGATCGCCATTCCCAGCGAAAGCTGTGAAGAGGAGGGCGTCATCCGCCGTACGATCAAGGAAATGGAAGCGCTCGGTTTTGACGAAGCCTTTATCGACCCGGAAGGGAACGCGCTTGGCTATGTCGGGACAGGGGACAAGATCATTGCGTTTGACGGCCATATCGACACGGTCGGCATCGGCAATATCAACAACTGGAAAGAAGACCCGTATAAGGGGTATGAGACAGACGACATCATTTACGGCCGCGGCGGATCCGATCAGGAAGGCGGCGTGGTTTCGGCTGTCTACGGCGCCAAGATCATGAAGGATCTCGGACTGATCCCGGAAGGATATAAAATCCTTGTTGCCGCGACTGTTCAGGAGGAAGACTGCGACGGTCTCTGCTGGCAGTACATCCATAACGAAGACGGGATCACGCCGGAATTCGTCGTTTCCACGGAACCGACAGACGGCGGTATTTACCGGGGCCACCGCGGACGCATGGAGATCCGCGTGGATGTCGCGGGCGTTTCCTGCCACGGCAGCGCGCCGGAGCGCGGCGACAACGCCATCTACAAAATGGCGGAGATCTGCCTCCAGGTGAAACAGCTGAACGAGAACGGATGCGGGAAAGACGATGAGATCAAGGGCCTCGTGAAAATGCTGGAACCCGAATTCAATCCGGATCATTATGAGGACGCCAGATTTCTCGGACGCGGAACCTGCACGATTTCCCAGATCTTCTATACAAGCCCGAGCCGCTGCGCCGTCGCGGATTCCTGCGCCATTTCCATCGACCGCCGCATGACCGCCGGCGAAACGTGGGATTCCTGCCTGAAGGAGATCGAAGACCTGCCCGCCTGCAAAAAATACGGCGCGAAGGTTTCCATGTATATGTATGACAGACCGGCATGGACGGGTCTGAAATATGAAACCGAATGCTACTTCCCGACCTGGATCAACAAAGAGACCGCATCCCATGTTCAGGCGATCGCAGACGCCCACAGAGCCCTTTACGGAGACAAGCGCATGGGTCACCCCGACACCAAGGCGCTCCGCGACAGGCCCCTGATCGACAAGTGGACCTTCTCGACAAACGGCGTTTCCATCCAGGGCAGATACGGAATCCCCTGCGTGGGATTCGGCCCCGGTGCGGAATCGCAGGCACATGCGCCGAACGAGATCACGTGGAAAGAGGATCTGGTCCGCTGCGCGGCGGTATATGCGCTGACCCCGTATTTCTATAAAGGCAAGGACGAGGACGACGTCTGCCAGTTCCGTGCGGGAAAAACCAACAACGATATTAAATAATATAAAGAGCAGGAGACAAGAATATGAGTAACGTGAAACAGTTTACGGATATCCTCGACAAACTGGATTTTTCCAAAATGTATGAGGGAGACTTCTTCCTTACCTGGGAGAAATCACAGGATGAAATCAACGCGGTCTTCACCGTCGCGGACGCGCTTCGCCATCTCCGCGAGAACAACATCTCCACAAAGATCTTTGATTCCGGTCTCGGCATTTCCCTGTTCCGGGACAACAGCACAAGGACAAGATTCTCCTTCGCTTCCGCCTGCAACCTGCTTGGCCTGGAAGTTCAGGACCTGGACGAAGGCAAGAGCCAGATTGCGCACGGCGAAACAGTGCGTGAGACGGCCAACATGATCTCCTTCATGGCGGACGCCATCGGCATCCGTGACGACATGTACATCGGGAAGGGCAACACCTATATGCATTCCGTGGTCGACGCGGTTACGGAAGGAAACAAAGCCGGCGTTCTCGAACAGAAGCCGACGCTGGTCAACCTCCAGTGCGACATCGACCATCCGACGCAGTGCATGGCGGATACGCTCCATATCATCCATGAGTTCGGCGGCGTGGAGAACCTGAAAGGAAAGAAAGTCGCGATGACATGGGCTTACAGCCCGAGCTACGGCAAACCGCTGTCCGTTCCCCAGGGCGTCATCGGTCTGATGACCAGATTCGGCATGGATGTGACGCTTGCCTATCCGGAAGGATACGAAGTCATGGAAGACGTCGTGGAAGTCGCGAAGAAGAATGCGGAAACATACGGCGGAAACTTCAAGATCACGAATTCCATGGAAGAAGCGTTCAAGGACGCCGATATCGTATATCCGAAGAGCTGGGCTCCGTTCAAGGCGATGGAAGAGCGTACGGACCTCTACGCCAAAGGCGATATGGACGGGATCAAGGCGCTTGAGAAACGTCTTCTTGCACAGAATGCCGAGCACAAGGACTGGACCTGCACGGAAGAACTGATGAAGACAACCAAGGACGGAAAGGCGCTCTATCTGCACTGCCTGCCTGCCGACATCACCGGCGTTTCCTGCGAAGCAGGCGAAGTCGACGCGTCCGTGTTCGACCGTTACCGCGATCCGCTCTACAAGGAAGCTTCTTTCAAGCCGTACATCATCGCTGCGATGATCTTCCTCGCGAAGGTCAAAGATCCTTCCGCGAAGCTGAAAGAACTCGAAGAGAACGCGAAGCTCAGAGCCAACACCTGATATTCTATTGGATTGACAGGCGGCAATACGGTATAATGTCAATCAGGCATGTGTTCTTGCACATGCCTGATTTTTGAAAGAAAGAACAAATTCAGGATGTCAATTCGCAGGATCGGTCTCCTTATTCCCATATGGTTCCTCCTTCTGTTTTCGGCATGTGTGAAAACGCCTGTTCAGGAAACGGCAGACGCTGCCACGGAGAAGACCCCTGCGCCGGTCCTGACTCCTTCACAGGCGGAAGCGCCCGACCCGACGGCAACGCCTGCGCCGACGGAAGAACCTGCGCCGACGCCTTTTTCGATCGTCTGGATTACGGACACACAGTACCTGACTTCCGAGCATGACGCGTACAAGGAACTCGGGGAATGGATCGCTTCAAATCGGAGCGAAGAGAATATCCGCTATGTTGTCGGGACCGGAGATCTCGTTCAGACATACAATATGGAATATCAGTGGGATGAATTTCGTGAATTCCGCAAAGCCTTTCAAGATCAGATCCCGGATATCTATATCGCCGGAAACCATGACATGAGGCTGAAGGACAGCAGCTTCGGGCTGTTTGTGGATCATATCTACGGCGAAGGGGGAACGGAAGAACAGTCCTATCATTCCGGTCAGGGGAAATACGAACTGTTTTCCGCTGGCGGAATCGACTGGCTGATCGTCGGAATGTCGTTCGGATACGGGAAGGAAGAGGCGCAGTGGGTCAAGAGCGTTCTCGATGCTTATCCTGAGCGAAATGCCATTCTTTTGTTTCATGATTATCTGTTCCGGAACGGAGATCTTGTAAAAAACGCAAAGACCATGTTCTCCGTAGCGCTGGAACCTTCCGACAACGCGAAGCTTGTCCTGTGCGGTCATAATGCCGGGTTCTGTATCCGTACGGATGAACGTGAAGGCGGAAAAAGCTATATGCAGACTATTTTCTGCAACCGCCAGAATTTTGACCGCCAGAAGGGCTGTATACAACTTCTGAGATTCGACACGGCCCGGGGCGTGATCGAATTCGAATATTTTTCCCCGATAAACGACAGGGCTCAGTCCGTCAGTCAGGAAATACCGATCGATTTGCATGGACAGGAATAATTCAAAAAAAGTGAAGTGGTTCATACGGCTGGCTTTTTTCGCGGTCTGCTGTGCGGCGTTTCTGGTTTTGGGGAAGGCCCGGGCGGATGCGCTTTCTGACGCGGCAGAGACGGAGCACGAGGAAAGAACCGCGTCATTCCTGTGGATCACGGACCTGCAGGAATGCTCCTTTCATCCGGGCGAATATGCCGCCGTGGCGGAATGGTGCAACCGGCTGATGGAAGAACAGCACGTGTCGTTTCTCATGGGTACGGGGGATTATGTCGGAAAATGGTATGCGGACAGCCAGTGGGCGGAGGTATCGGAGTATCTCGATACGATCGATTCCTCCTTACCCTCCCTTTATATTGCCGGAAATCATGATTACCGTCTGAAAACCAGCGATTTCAGCCCGTTTCTTGACCGCGTTTACGGAAACGCTTCCTGTTCAGGGGACGATTATTATGAAAACGGCCGTGGTCGATATGCAATTGTAAAGGACGGCGGTCTTGACTGGCTGATCATCGGAATGTCCTATGGGTGCGGCGCGCAGGAACGGGCCTGGATCAGCGGCGTGTTGGAACAGTATCCCGATTATCCGGCGATTCTCCTGTTTCATGATTATCTTGAGTCGAACGGGCAGCTGGCCGCCCCGGGGAAACGAGTCTACGATGATGTGATCATGACGCATCGAAACGTCAGGCTTGTATTGTGCGGACATAATCACGGGACATGGATCCGGACCGACCGGCCGGACGGACCGGACGGAAGATTTGTGCAGTCCGTAATGTACAACCTCCAGGAACGACGTTCGAGGCGTGGCTGCGTCCAGCTGCTGCAGATCGATGTTTCCTCCCAGATCGCGCATCTGCTGTGCCAGTCTCCGATCAAGACGAAAATCAAACCGCTGACAGCGGAGTTTCCGGTGGATCTGCGCGGCTTTTCAGGAGAATGACGGGCTTAGGCCGGTGCTTCACGCCATTCCGGCTTAGGGAATAACACGAAAAAAAGCCTCTTCTTTCGAAGAGACTTTGTTATGTTTGAATCCGATGTTTACATTTCCAAATTGGCGGCGGTCCTGGGAAACGGAAGGACGTCCCGGATATTTGCCATGCCGGTGACATACATGACCATCCTCTCAAAACCGAGGCCGAATCCCGCATGTTTTACTCCCCCGTATTTGCGGAGCTCCAGGTACCACTGATACTGCGACATATCAAAGCCGAGCGCGTCGCATTTTTGCTTCAGAACGTCATATCTTTCTTCACGCTGGCTCCCGCCGATGATTTCTCCGACGCCCGGAACCAGAAGATCCGCCGCCGCGACCGTTTTGCCGTCGTCATTCAGACGCATATAGAATGCCTTGATTGCGGCTGGATAGTCGGTAACAAATACGGGTTTTTTGAAGACCTGTTCCGTCAGATAGCGCTCATGTTCTGTCTGCAGGTCGTCGCCCCAGGAAACGGGATATTTGAATTCCTGACCGCTTTCCTGCAGGAGTTTGACCGCTTCCGTATAGGTGATGCGGATGAAGTCGGAGTTTACGACGTTGTCGAGCCGGTCCAGAAGCCCTTTGTCCACAAATTTGTTGAAGAATTCCATTTCCGCGGGGCAGCGTTCGAGAACCGCGTTGATAATGTACTTTACCATGGCCTCCGCCACGTCCATGTCTCCCGAAAGATCGCAGAACGCCATTTCGGGCTCGATCATCCAGAATTCGGCGGCATGCCGCGCGGTAAAGCTGTATTCGGCGCGGAAAGTCGGACCGAACGTATAGATGTCACGGAAAGCGAGAGCAAAGGCCTCCCCGTAGAGCTGGCCCGAGACGGTAAGGTTGACCGGTTTTCCGAAGAAATCCTTTGTATAGTCGATCGTGCCGTCTTCCGCCTTGGGAAGCTCGTCCATCGGAAGGGTCGTGACCTGGAACATTTCCCCTGCTCCTTCACAGTCGGAACCGGTCAGGATGGGAGTATGCACGTAGACGAATCCCCTCTGCTGGAAGAATTCGTGGATCGCCGCGGCAACGACGGAACGCACGCGGAAAGTCGCCTGGAACGTATTGGTCCGCGGGCGCAGATGCTGGATTGTCCGTAAATACTCGAGTGTATGCCGCTTTTTCTGGAGCGGATAGTCAGAGGGGCAGGTTCCTTCGACGACAATGGATTCCGCCCGGATCTCGAACGGCTGAGGGGCGTCCGGTGTCAGGACCAGTTCCCCGTCGATCTGGACGGCGCACCCGGTCGTCAGCCCCGCCCCGAGATTTTTTTCGTTACGTTCATAAACAATCTGCACGGGACGAAAGCAGGATCCGTCCGTCAGTTCTATAAATCCCATGGTTTTGCCTTCACGGCAGGTCCGAACCCATCCGCAGACGGAAACATCACCGGCAAAAGCCTCGGGAGATTTCTGCAGTTCACTTAACTTGACCATTGCAACCAGCTCCATTGTTCAAAATTAAAAATCATTATATCACATTGGCGTTTAATTTCCACTGATTCTGAGGGAAAGCAAACGGCCGCACGGAATCAGAAACCCAATATGCCTCCGATAGAGTCCTGCATCCGCTCCAGATCGGAGCGGTTTTGCAGGGTTTCCCGCGTTTCCATGGCGAGCAGAACATCATCCGTTATAACGGCGTCAACGTTCATATCCAGAAAATCATAAAGCGCATTTTTCGTGTTGACGGTCCAGACGCCGATTTTTTTGCCTGCGTTATGGAGTTGATTGATCTTCGAAACGGAGACCATCTCCTCTTCCATGATGATCATGTCGCAGCTCATTTTCGAAAAATCACCGAGCCCTGTGAATATCAGCAGACCGGTTTCAAATTCCGGATAAATATGTTCGATATAATCCAGAACGTCGTATTTGAGGGAAATAATGATAACATCCTCGATCATGTCCCGCTCTTTTACGGCGGCCACTACGGCATCCGCCATCTGGCGGTCGGCTGTCTCCCCTTTCAGTTCCAGGAAAAGCGTAATTCTGCCCTTGCCTCGATCAAGCAGTTCTTCCATCGTTGGTACGGGGAGCAGTTTTCCGGAACCGGTCGTGTCTTTAATACGCAGTTCTGAAATCTCTGCCAGCGTCATTTGAGAAGGCTTTTTATCTACGCCGGTCAAGCGTTTGAAGGTGGTGTCATGATTAACAATATAACGTCCGTCCTTTGTACGCTGGAAATCCGTCTCGCTCCCGTAACAGCCCTGCTTGACCGCCTCATCGATTCCTTCCAGGGAGTTTTCGCTGGCCATGAAGCCGCCGGTGCGGTGCGCAACGATGGGGACCGGATCTGTCTGCGGGAAAATATCGTTAAAAAATCTCGCCATAACGATGGATAACAGCGCAAGACCAAGCAGAACCATCAGGAAAGCAATAACGGTTGCAACGTATCGCTTTGCTGAAAATCTGGCAAAGTGGTGCTCCCGCTTTCTGCCTGTATAAGCAAGATAAGCTCCCGTCAGCCGAAGAAGAATATTGCTCGAGAGAAGTATGCCTGTGATGTAAAAGATGTATTTTCCTACCAGAAGAAAACCCGCGCAGCGCGCTCGATACAGAAGGAGATCTTTCTCGGAAAGCACAGCCCCGGAGGAAATCTGATCAGCGGTCCGTTCAAGCCAAAGGGATGGGATCATGTCTGTAAGGATATAAACAAGGAAAGAAACAAGGGTAGTAAACACCGCGGTTTTAATGATCAGGATCAGGTATTCTTTCCGGTGCTGTTTTATGAGAGCCCGGGAAAATTTCAGCGCTTCCGAGGGTTTCATCCCGTCAATCAGAACGGCATGAAAAGAAAAAGCGTGCTGCACCGAAAGAAGTATTAGAAAAAGCAAGAAACAGTAGTACAGGGCGGCGGTAGCAGGATGGTTTTCTATTACAGAACTGATAAAGTGCGGCATAAAGAAATCTTCAGTCAGGCTGATGGAGAATCCGACGCCGCAGAGAGGAACCGCAACGAGAACATAGAAGAGCATCAGAAAGCCGCTTGGCGTGGCAAACCGTCTGACGGATTCAAATCCGCGGCGAAGTTCATGAAAAACACCGCCCGGGCTGTCGGTAAGGATATCGTGGCAGAGATAAATCTGCGAGAAAACCTCAACGACAACATAAGAGACGACGATAACGAGCCCGAGAAGAAGAATCAACGGCGTCTGCCAGGTGAGCAAAAGACCGGGATTGGCGGAAGTGAGAGCGGAATGGGTTGAATTGACAACCGTATTCACAAGCTCATTCATTAAACCGACCGGGATCATCAGCAGCAAAGATGTGATCATTCGGTATTGCCACACCTCAAGTGTTGCTTCCCGCCTAAACCGGCGGATCCCAACCGGTCTTTTTTCCATTACTTTTTTTTCTTTCATCTTACATTTTTCAACCGTTTAAATTGAATCAGGCTGAACACGGACAATGCCGAAAGAATGCAGGCTTGAATTTCATTATAACACCCGCGCCAGGTCGGGGCATCCCGCTTCCGGTATTTCTGGAAATGTGACAGATTATGGCGGAAAAAGGGAATCGTCTATAAAAGGATGGAACAGGAAGTTTTCCGTATAGTATAATCAAAATATGGAAGGATATTATTCATCACCTCAATTGCTATATTTAGCGCTGATCGCGATATTCGTCCTGAGCAGCATCGCGCAGGGAAAAGTCCAGCGGACATTTGAGAAGTATACGCACACGGAAGCGGCATCCGGTATCACCGCGGAACAAATGGCTGCACAGATTCTGCTCCGGAACGGCGTGTATAACGTGGGAATCGAAGCGGTGAACGGAACGCTGACAGACCATTATGACCCGTCGACGGGCGTAGTGGGGCTGTCCACACAGGTGTACGGGCAAAACTCGGTTTCCGCCCTTGCCGTGACGGCGCATGAGATCGGACACGTGGTCCAGCATCAGGAAGGGTTCGCGGCGCTGAATGTCCGGAACGCGATACTTCCGGTCGCCAAAATCAGTTCGGCGTTCGCACCGTGGGTCGTCATTGCCGGCGTGGTGTTCGGCTTAAGACCGCTTGCCATGGTCGGCGTGGTTCTGTTCGGCGCGGTCCTGCTTTTCCAGCTGGTCACGCTCCCGGTTGAACTGGACGCGTCAAGGCGCGGGCTTCAGTATCTGGAAGAAGGAGCGTACATCAGCGAAGAACAGAACAGTCAGGCAAGAGAAGTCCTGAGAGCGGCTGCCATGACCTATGTCTGGGCCACTCTGGCAACGCTGATCAGCTTTATACGGCTTCTTTCCATCAGCCGGTCATCCAGAAGAAGAAGCTGAAAACAGAGGTTCTCGGAGCCGGTCCGAAAGGCCGGCTTTTTCTATGTTTCAGACATGTTTCTAAAGCGTTAAAATGCCGAATTTTTCTAGATTTTCTCGACTTTTTGTGGTATGATTTATATAGGCGAAAAATAGGCATGGAGGACAGTTTGCTCATGCGTATCCGCGAGCTGAAACTGATGAATTTCCGGAGTTATGAAACTCTCGCGCTCGAACCCGATGAAGGACTCTGCGTTCTGTCCGGCGATAATGCGGAAGGCAAGACGAACATTCTCGAATCCATTTTTCTGTGCGCGCTGGGACGCAGCCACCGCACGTCCAGAGACGCGGAACTGATCCGCTACGGACAGGAGGAGGGAAGCGTCCGGCTGGTGCTGGATACCAGAGGAGGCACCAGGACGATCGGATGCAGGCTGTTCAGCAGAGACAGAAAGAAGCTGTATATAGACGGTACCGCGCTTTCCCGTTCCGGGGAACTTCTCGGCTGCCTGAACGTGGTGATGTTTGCGCCGGAGGATCTGACGCTTGTCAAAGGCGGACCGGGAGAGCGGAGGCGGTTCATGGATATGGAGATATCCCAGCTGAAGCCGTCCTACTACTATACCCTTCAGCGGTATAACACCGCACTGAAGCAGCGGAACGCCCTGCTGAAGGATCCGGATCACTTTGATCCCGCGCAGGCGGCCATCTGGGACGAACAGATCGCCATGCTCGGGAGCGAGATCATTCTGGACAGGGATGAATTCGTGGAAGAGATATCCGGGATTGCCGCGGACATGCATCTGGCGCTTTCGGACGAGAAGGAAATCTTTCTGGTTTCGTATGAACCGGACGTCCCGGCGGATGATCCCGACCGCCTGACGGAAACGATTCTCGAAAAGCTCAGGGCAAACCAGGAGAAGGATCTGGCGAGGGGATATACCTCCGTAGGTCCTCACCGGGACGACGTGATGCTGGAGCTGGACGGAACGGACGTGAGGGTATACGGCTCCCAG
The DNA here is from genome assembly GCA_017556125.1 of Clostridia bacterium. The sequence goes on from JAFZCW010000025.1 coordinate 13,905, forward strand.
GGGCAGCAGAGAACGACGGTCCTGTCCCTGAAACTGTCGGAGCTGGAAATCATGCGGGGCATGCGCGACGAATCACCCGTTCTGCTTCTGGACGATGTATTTTCGGAACTGGACAGGAAGCGGCAGGAACTGCTGCTGAAAGCGATTTCCGACTGCCAGACGTTTTTGACCTGTACCCATCTGGAAGAACTGGTTTCCGCCGGGGTGGACAGAATGCAGGTGTATTCCGTCAAGAACGGAACCGTCAACGAAATATAGGTCAGCGCAGGAAACGATTTGACCTGAAGAATAGAAGAGGCGGAAGTCTGATGCGTCTTTCGCCGGACAGGAAATGGAGTTAATTGATGGAACAGGAACAGCAAACTTACGGTGCATCACAAATTCAGGTGCTGGAGGGACTGGAAGCGGTACGCCGCCGTCCGGGCATGTATATCGGATCTACCGACTCCCGCGGGCTTCACCATCTCGTAAACGAAGTGGTCGACAATTCGATCGACGAAGCGATGGCGGGCTACTGTACCCATATCGAGGTAACAATCACGCCGGACAACTCGATCGTCGTCAGGGACAACGGACGGGGGATCCCGGTCGGTTATCATGAAAAGACAGGAAAGAACGCACTTACCGTTGCTCTGACCATGCTGCATGCAGGCGGAAAATTCGGCGGTGGAGGATATAAGGTCGCGGGCGGACTGCACGGCGTCGGCGTAAGCTGCGTCAACGCGCTGTCGGACTATATGTGCGCCGAGATCCGGTTCAGCGGAGACAGGAAGGTTTACCGCCAGGAATTCTCCCGGGGCACGGAGACATCGGACGTTGAATACGTCCGCGAAATGAAGGAGGGAGAGGAAACCGGCACGACCATCACCTTCCATCCGGACGCGGAGATATTCGACGAGGTGAATTATTCGCTCGATATTCTTGCGGACCGGTTCCGCGAACTGGCTTTTCTGAACAGAGGGATCACCATCACGGTCACCGACGACAGACCGGAAGAGCAGCCACTTGTCCGCAAGTTCTATTATGAGGGAGGCATCGTTTCCTTCGTAAAAAGCATGAACAAAAACAAGATCCCGCTGCATCCCGAGCCGCTCTATTTTACGGACGAGCGTATGGACGGGGACAATCCGGCGTCCGTCGAGATCGCAATGCAGTACAATGACGGATACAATGAAATGGTGCTGTCCTATGCGAACAACATCGCGACGCATGAGGGCGGTTCTCATATGGACGGGTTCAAGGCCGCACTGACAAGAATCGTCAACGATTATGCCAGGAAGTACAACCTGCTGAAGGAAAAGGACGCTTCCCTTTCCGGAGAGGACGTCCGCGAGGGGCTGGCCGCCATTATTTCCGTCAAGCTTGCGGAACCGCAGTTCGAGGGTCAGACGAAGACCAAACTCGGGAACGCCGATATCCGGCCGCTCGTCAGCAACGCACTTTCAAAAGGGCTTGTGACCTTCCTGGAAGAACATCCGGCCGAAGCGAAGATGATCGTTGAGAAATGCATCAATGCAAGCCGGGCAAGGGACGCCGCGAGGAAGGCCAGAGAGGCAACAAGGCGCAAGACAGCGCTCGACTCCACCTCGCTGCCGGGAAAACTTGCGGACTGCCAGGAAAAGGATCCGTCCGTCTGCGAGATCTTCATTGTTGAGGGCGACAGCGCAGGCGGAAGCGCAAAACTCGGCAGAAACCGTCTGACGCAGGCGATCCTTCCGCTCAGAGGTAAAATCCTGAACGTTGAAAAAACAAGGATCGACCGCGCGCTCGGGAACGAGGAGATCCGCTCGATGATCACGGCCTTCGGCTGCGGGATCAACGATGATTTCGACGAAAGCAAACTCAGATATCACAAGATCGTGTGCATGACGGATGCCGACGTGGACGGAAGCCATATCCGCATCCTGATGCTGACCTTCTTCTATCGTTATATGCGGCCTCTCATTGAGAAAGGATATGTCTATATCGCGCAGCCGCCGCTTTACCTGATCAAACGCAGCGGATTCGAAAAGTATGTATATTCCGATGAGGAACTGGAAGCGACGCTGCAGGAGATCGGGCGCGATCCGAAGCCGACGATCCAGAGATACAAGGGCCTCGGCGAAATGAACCCCGACCAGCTCTGGGAGACGACGATGGATCCGCAGAAACGCGTCATGAAGCGGGTGGAGGTCGGAGACGCGATCCTCGCGGACGAACTGTTCACGCTTCTGATGGGCGATCAGGTCGAGCCAAGGCGGGAATTTATCGAACAGAACTCCAAACTAGTCGTAGACCTGGACGTCTGATCCGCGGGTTATTGGAAAGGAAAAGCTATTCATGAGCGAAAGCACGGGAAAATACAACGATCATATCATCAAGGACAATCTCGAAACTGAGATGCAGACCAGCTTTATCGCATACGCGATGTCGGTCATCATCAACCGCGCTCTTCCGGACGTGCGTGACGGTCTCAAGCCGGTACACCGGAGGATCCTGTATTCCATGGATGAGCTCGGCCTGCAGCCGGACAAACCGTACAGAAAAAGCGCGCGTATCGTCGGTGACTGTCTCGGTAAATATCATCCGCACGGCGACTCCTCCGTGTACGACGCGATGGTGCGTCTCGCCCAGCCGTTCAATACCCGGTATCCGCTTGTAGAGGGTCACGGGAACTTCGGATCGGTCGACGGAGACGGCGCAGCCGCGATGCGTTATACGGAAGCGAAGCTTTCCAAAATCGCAACCGAAATGATGGCGGACATCGAAAAGGATACCGTTGATTTCATGCCCAACTTCGACGAGACGACGATGCAGCCGAAAGTGCTGCCGAGCCGTATCCCGAACCTGCTTGTCAACGGATCGAACGGTATCGCGGTCGGCATGGCGACCAACATTCCGCCGCACAATCTCGGCGAAACGATCGACGGACTGATCGCCATGATCGACAACCCCGAGATTACAACGGAAGAACTGATGCGTTACATTCCGGGTCCCGATTTTCCGACGGGCGGAATCATCCAGGGCAGGTCGGGAATCGCCGAAGCATATACGACCGGGCGCGGAAGGATCGTGATCCGGGCGAAGACCGAAATCGAACAGTATAAGGCGGACCGATCCAGGATCATCGTCACGGAGATCCCGTATCAGGTCAACAAGGCGAGGCTTGTGGAGAGGATCGCCCAGCTCGTCAAGGAAAAGAAAGTCGAAGGCATCTCCGATCTGCGCGACGAAACGGACAGAAACGGCACTCGGATCGTGATCGAGCTGAAAAAGGATGTGAACGCGAACGTCATTCTGAACAAGCTGTACAAGCAGACGGATCTGCAGAGCACGTTCAGCGTGATCAATCTGGCGCTGGTTGACGGAAAGCCGACGATCCTCACGCTCAGGGACATGCTGTACTACTACCTGATGCATCAGGAGGATGTCGTCCGCAGAAGAACGGCGTTCGATCTCGGAAAAGCAAAAGAGCGCCTGCATATCATAGACGGACTGATCATCGCGATCGACAACATCGACGAAGTCGTTGCCATCATCAGGAAATCCGCCAATGCAAACGAGGCAAAAAATGCGTTGATGACAAGATTCGGGCTGTCCGAACGGCAGGCGCAGGCGATCCTGGATATGAGACTGCAGCGGCTGACCGGACTGGAACGCGAAAAGACGCTTGCCGAACGGCAGCAGCTGGCCGAACGGATCCAGTACTATGAGAGCATTCTGAACGACGACCGGAAACTGACTGCCGTGATCCGTGAGGAGGCACTGGCCATCAAGGATCGTCATAATGACGCAAGGCGCACGGAGATTACGCAGTCCGCGGAGGATATCAACCTGGACGACATCATCCAGGAAGAGGACATGGTCGTCACGATGACGCATTTCGGATACGTGAAGAGACTGACGCCGGACACGTACCGCACCCAGAGAAGAGGCGGCCGCGGCATCAAGGGACAGGGAACGAGAGAGGAGGACTTTGTCGAGAAGATCTTCCTGTCGAGCACACATGCGCCGATCCTGTTCTTTACCAATCTCGGAAGAACGTATCAGATCAAGTGCTATACGATTCCGGAAGCCGGAAGAACGTCGAAAGGAACGCCGATCGTCAATCTGCTCCAGCTTCAGAACGGGGAGAAAGTGACCGCCATGATTCCGCTTCCCAAGACGATCGACGAGAACAGTTATCTGATCATGGCGACAAAGAAGGGCATTATCAAGAAAACGCCGATGGATGCATACAGCAACATCCGCAAGAACGGCCTTATTGCCCAGAACCTCAAGGAGGGCGACGAACTGATCGCCGTGGAGCTCTCGAGCGGTACGGATGAATTCCTGGTCGCGACCAGGAAGGGCAAGGGCGTGCGTTTCAGCGAGCAGGACGTCCGCGCGATGGGAAGGAACGCGACCGGTGTCAGAGCTGTCAGGCTGATCGGAGACGACGAACTGGTCGACATGGTAAAGATCACGCCGGAAGCCACGGTCCTGACGGTATCCGAACGCGGAAAGGGCAAGAGGACGAGGACAGAAGAGTTTACGGTCCATAAACGCGGCGGAAGCGGCATGAAAGTCATGGAACTGACGGACAAGACCGGAGATCTGACCTGTCTCAAGATGGTCCTGGAAGACGAGGATCTGATGCTGATCCGGGATGACGGGTTCATCATCAGAATGCCGGTGAATCAGATCCGCATCGCGGGTCGCTCCACCCAGGGCGTGCAGCTGATACGGGTTGACGATCTGAGCAAGGTGGTCTCCGTTGCGGTCGTGCCTCATTCGGAAGAGGACGAGGAATCGCCGGAGGACGCATCGCCTGCCGGGGAACAGACGGAGCCGGTCAGCGAATAACATAGGTGTCATATCCTGAAAGCGGAACGGACGGTTCCGCTTTTTTCTGTGGAAACACGGAAAAAAGAAGAAGAAAAGCGATCCGCGGAAGAATGCAAAACGGCCTACATGATGGATAATTTGTGAATTCTTGGGGGAAAAGTGGCTATATTTTGTGGTATATGGTACACTGTAGGCTGTTGCAGAATGGGGATTTGGGAGTTCCCATGGGCATGAAAGGATATCAATATCATTGAATCGTGATATGCAGAATAAAAGCATACAGAGAAGCAGCGCACAGACGCGCGTAGCTTCCAGGCCGGCATCGCAGAGTGCTTCGAACAGGCCTTATTCCGAAAGAACCGCCACTGCGGGACGCGCGCCTGCGGAAACGCCGAGAAGCGACGGATCTCAGCAGAAATCCGGCAGAAGCGTTCCGGCTAAAAAGTCTTTTACCGTCCGGCAGGGTTCCAACGGAATATGGATCATAGCGCTCGGCATAATCTGCATCGTGGCTCTGATCGTATATCTGACAAGGGGAGGCGGAAAAGCCGCCGAGCCTGTTTCGCACGGCGTCACGATCAGCGAGGTCATGATGAGCAATTCCGGTACCGTACCGGATGAGACGGGCAATTTCCCCGACTGGATCGAGCTCCATAACACGACGAACGAAACGATCGATGTCGGAGGGTTCGGCCTTTCTGACGACAAACTCGGTACCGTCAAATGGACACTGCCTGCGGGCACAAAAATCGAGCCGAACGGATATCTGATCGTTTATTGTTCCGGCGATCCGACGCGCGGACCGCTGCATGCATCCTTCAAGCTTTCATCCACGGACATCATTACGCTTTCCACCGAATCGGGAACGGTTATCGAGCAGGTCCAGCTGAAGCCGGTTGCGTCGGGAAAGACGTTTGCGCGGAACGCGTCGGGCGAGTTTGAAGAGATGAATCCAAGCCCCGGCCAGTCAAATGACAGCGCCGGGCAGCAGAAGTTCCTTGAAACGATTTCCGCCGTTTCCAATGAAAACGTCGGCGTCTTTATCAACGAGTTCATGGCGTCCAACGCGTCAACGATCATGGGGCCCGACGGGACATACTGCGACTGGATCGAACTTTACAACGTTACGAATCAGCCTGTCGACCTGTCCGGATACGGAATATCCGATACCTCCACACAGCCGCTGAAATACGTGTTCCCGCGCGGGACGACCATTCCCGCCCAGGGCGTGCTTCTGATCTACTGCACCGGAAAAGAAGGGACGGATCCTGTCACGATTGAAGTGCCTTTCGGTCTGAGATCCTATAAAGAAGAGGTCGTCCTGGCCACGCCGCAGGGAAAGATCCTGGATTCCGTCTCCTATGAAAAACAGGATACGGATGTCTCGACCATGCGTTCACCCGACGGAACGGGGGCATGGCAGACAACGACCCAGCCGACGCCGGGATATCCCAATACCGAGGCAGGGCTTTCCGCCTTTATGGCTACCAGCTCTCTCGGGACCGGAGAACTGATCATTTCGGAACTGATCAGCGCAAACCGGAGCACGCTCAGGCAGGCGGACCTCAGCTATCCCGACTGGATCGAGCTGTACAACCAGTCTCCGGAGCCGGTAAACCTGAAAGGATACGCTCTGTCCAACAACGCGAAGAATCCCGCGAAATGGACCTTTCCGGACGTAACCGTAAATCCCGGGGAGTTTTACGTTGTGCTGGCCACGGGGAAGAACGTGACCGACACGCAAAAAAAAAATCTAGAAACGAACTTCTCGCTTTCTGCTGAAGGCGACAGGGTTTTTTTATTTTCACCCGATAACAAACTGGTAGACAAAATGGTATTCGGCCGCGCGCATGCCGACGTTTCCTACGGAAGAAGCGGGAACCGTCTTCTGTTCTATTCCCAGCCGACGCCGGGGTACGCAAACGCGGAAGGATTCCCCGGATACGCGGAGATGCCGGAATTCACGGTTCAGGCGGGCGTCTACCGCTCCCCGCAGTCGATCGATATTTCGGTCCCCATCGGATGCAACGTCACCTATACGACGGACGGATCGGTACCTACGGAGAACAGCACGATCTATACCGGCCCCATCATCGTGTCCTCCAATACGGTGCTGCGCGCGCGCACCTTTAAAAACGGAATGATGCCGAGCGACGCCGCGACCGCAAGTTATTTCATTCTGAACGGGACCAATACGATGGAAAGTCATGAAACGCCGTTTTCCATCGTCAGCGTTGTAACGGACCGCGACAACATGTTCGGGCCGGCCAACGGAATCTATGTCGCGGGACAGGTTTTCGCGGAACGGACCGGAGAGGACGCAGGAGCCTTTACCCTGAAAAAGGATACGGCAAACCCGGAATGGAAGTACGCGAATTTCAACGCCCAGCATTATACGCATCCCGACCCGCTCGGCCTTGAATGGGAACGGCCGGCACATATCGAGATCATCGATACGGACGGAAAGCTGGAATACGGGGACGATCTGATGATCCGCATCTTCGGGGCGTTTTCCAGGTTCAAATCCCAGAAGGGCTTTTCTGTCGTGACCAGGGCGGGATACGGCGCGACGTCGATCGACGACAAGCTTTTCGATACGAGAAGCTATACGAGTTATCAGTCGTTCACGCTGCGGCCTTCCGCGATGGACTGCTTCATGTCGAAGATCCGGGACATCCTGATCCAGGGACTTCTCGAAGACGGCGGAAGCATCCTTCCGACCCAGGCATACAGAAGAGCGATCCTGTACATCAACGGGCAGTACTGGGGGATCTACAATATCCGCGAAAAGGTCAACAAGTACTTTGTCGCGCAGCGTTACAACATTACGAATCCGGACTCGATCGAGATCCTGGTCGGAAACGGCAATTCGGAGGCGTCACAGATCGCCGGGCAGAACTCCTATCTGGAGTACAAACAGTTCATCGAATGGGTGGGAGAGCACGATCTTTCCAAGGCGGAGAATTATTCTTACGTTCAGTCAGTCATTGATGTGGAAAGCTTCGCGGAATACTGCGCGATGGAGATCTTCGTCGGAAACACCGATACCGGAAACATCAAGTTCTGGCGCAGCAAGCAGTATGACAACAAGTGGCGCTGGATCCCGTATGACTTTGACTGGGCGTTCAACCGGAACGACGAGAACGGCGAGTCGACAACGACCGGATACCGCAGGGATTTCTTTGAGAAATACTTTCATCCCACCGGCCACGGCGTCGCGAAGGGCTTTTCAACGGTTCTTTCGAGGGGACTGCTGAAGAACAGCAATTTCAGAGCGCTGTTCCTACAGAAGTGCGCTTTGATGTATAATGAGATATTCACAACGGAAAAAATGCTGGCCAGAATCAACGAACTGGCCGGCGAAATGGAGACGGAAATCAACTACGATACGGAAAGGTGGGACGGCTTCTCCCTGAAGACCTGGCAGCGCAGCATTGCGAATCTTCAGGATTCCGCGGAGAATGTTCCCGATTATTTCCTGAAATACTGTCAGAAGTATTTCAGCCTTTCGGACTCCGACATGATAAAATTGTTCGGAAAGGTCAGCTCCAAGTAATGGATCGTTCATCAAATAATACGGCAAGGCCGTACAGACACGAACTGAAATACGTTATCTCCGAAGGCGAGCATGAGATCCTTGCGCGCAGGCTGAAGAGCGCGCTGACACAGGATAAATATGCGAAGAAGAACGGCGGGGAGTATCTGATCCGCAGTCTCTACTACGACGATCCCTTTGATTCGGCCGTTGAGGAGAAGACGAGCGGCATTCAGGTCCGAGATAAAGTCCGCATCCGGATCTACAACTATTCGGATGCCAGCATCAAACTGGAGAGAAAGCACAAGGACGGGCAGTTTATCAGCAAAAGCTCGCTGCTCCTGACAAGAAACGAATGCGAAGCGCTTCTGCATGACGAATACGGATTTCTCCTGAGAAGGCCCGAACCGTTCGCGCAGCAGATGTACGGCATTATCCGGACGAGGCATCTTGAACCGAAGGTGCTTGTCGATTACACGAGGGAAGCATATGTCTATCCCGTGGAGGACGTCCGTATCACATTTGACAAAAACATCAGGACCGCCATGCGGTGCACGGATATTTTCAATCCGGACGTACCGACTTATCCCGCGACGGATCTGATGAACAGCATGATCCTGGAAATCAAGTTTAACCGGTATCTTCCGACATACGTGCACACGCTCGTGCAGCTCGGCGCAAGCCAGCATGTCGCGGCGAGCAAGTACATTGCGGCAAGACGGTATGAATTCTGCTAACATAGAACTGCCAACGGCAAAGGAGGAAATCTCAACATGTTCTCAACTTTTAGTATCGGCGACCTGTTCTCCGGAACGCTAAATCCCATCAGAGTGGTTCTGACCCTTCTGATCGCGCTCGGCGTAGGCGGGTTTCTGTTCCTGATCTACAAGAAAACATTCATGGGTGTCGTGTATTCCCGTTCTTTCAATATCAGCCTGATTCTGCTTACCATGGTTTCCGCTCTGGTTCTGATGCTGATATCCTCGAACCTTACGCTTTCCCTCGGCATGGTCGGCGCGCTGTCCATCGTCCGTTTCAGAACGGCGATCAAGGATCCGATCGATACCGTGTTCATGTTCTGGGCGGTAGGAGAAGGGCTTGCGCTCGGCGCCGGGTTCGTTGACGTCGGACTGATCGGCGCGCTGGTGATCGGCGTGGTCATGCTGGTGATCGGAAGTGCGAGAAGCAACGGGACGCAGCCGTACCTTCTGATCCTCCATTACGACGAACGCGCTTCTCAGCAGATCAAATCGCTGGTGAAGCAGCTTCCGAAAGCGCATGTCAAGAGCAAGACCGTGCAGCGCGACAACATGGAGCTGACGATCGAGCTGCGTGTGCACGAGTCCGAAACGGACTTCGTGGACAAATTCCTGCGCGTGCCCGGAGTCTATGACGCGACGCTGGTGGCGCATCAGGGAGACCTGATCTCCTGACGGGCGAAGGATATCCCGTAAATAATCAAACAACAAAACAGGGAGCATGTTTTCCGCATGCTCCCTGTTCATTTGATCGGGAATCGGTTATTCGGCTATTTCAAGGGCGACTTTGATCATGTCGGTCAGAGCGTTCTGGCGCTGTTCGGCCGTCGTGACGGCTCCGCCTTCGAACAGATCGGAGATCGTGCAGATGCAGAGAGCCTTCTTTCCGGTTCTTGCCGCGTTGCTGTAAAGGGCGGCAGCTTCCATTTCCACGGCAAGCAGCCCGAGCTTCCGCCAGTTCAGAGCGGCGGCGGCACCGCCCTCGTCGTAGAAGATGTCGGTCGAAAGGACGTTTCCGACCTTATAGGGCAGTCCGCGCTGTTCGCACTCTTCCACGGCTTTCCTGAGGAGGCCGAAATCCGCGATCGGCGCAAAGGTTCCGTTCAGACCATACTGATTCGGGTAGACGGAATTGTAGCAGGCGCCCTGCGCGATCACGATATCGAACAGTTTCAGATCGGGATGTACACCGCCGGCCGAGCCGATGCGGATGATGCTTTCAACGCCGAACGTACTGAACAGTTCGTAAGAATAGATCCCGATGGACGGCATGCCCATGCCGCTCGCCATGACGGAGACACGTTTTCCCTGATAGTATCCGGTATATCCCTGAACGCCGCGCACATTATTCACCAGTTCCGCACCGTCAAGGAAGGTGTCGGCGATCATTTTGGCGCGGAGAGGATCCCCCGGCATCAGAACGGTTTTGGCGAAGTCTTCGGGACTGCAGACGATATGAGGAGTCAGATTGAGCTGCTTCATGGTAACCTCCTGATAATAATGACATCTGATGGAATAATTATATACAAATCCGCCCGTTTGAACAAGGAAAACGCTTGACAGCGGGCAGAGCGGTTTTTAGAATGGAAAAAAGCGCAAAAAAAGGAGTTGATCACAATGAAAACAAGTGAAATTCCGAGTGGGTACAGTTCAAAGCTTGGCCTCTATGATACCCAAAGCGCTATCGCCCTGATCAAAGACACATTCCAGGACGCATTGGCAGGCATCTTGAGGCTGAAGCGCGTTTCCGCGCCGCTGTTCGTCAATCCGGCAGAGGGCCTGAATGATAATTTGAACGGTGTGGAGCGTCCTGTGAGTTTTGATATTCCCGCTGCTGGGATGGACGCGGAAGTCGTGCACTCCCTGGCCAAATGGAAGCGGTACGCCCTGAAAAAATACGGGTTTATCGAAGGCCGCGGACTCTATACGGACATGAACGCGATCCGGCGCGACGAGGCGCTGGACAATCTGCACTCGATCTATGTGGATCAGTGGGACTGGGAAAAAGTCATGTCCGAAAAAGACCGGACGCGTGAGTATCTGGAAAAGACCGTGCTGTCCATCGTGGATGCCATCTGGTATACGCATGCGGTCATACAGGCGAAGTATCCGGAACTGACAATGGAAATGTGCAGGGATGTCACCTTTATCACGTCACAGGAACTGCTGGACAGGTATCCGGGAAAATCCCCGAAGGAAAGGGAGCGCCTTTTCGTAAAAGAGCACGGGACCGTATTTGTTGAGAAGATCGGCGGGAAGCTTTCCGACGGCAAGCCTCATGACGGCCGTGCGCCGGATTATGACGACTGGGAGCTGAACGGCGATATCCTGGTGTATTATCCCCTTCTGGACTGCGCGTTCGAGCTGTCCAGCATGGGCATCCGGGTCAACGCGGAATCCCTCCGCAGACAGCTTGCCCTTTCCGGATGCGAAGACAGACTGGAGCTTCCTTTTCACAAGGCGCTCCTTTCCGGGGAACTCCCTCAGACGATCGGCGGAGGCATCGGGCAGTCGCGCCTCTGCATGTTGATGCTGGAAAAAGCGCATATCGGAGAGGTGCAGTCCTCCATCTGGGATGCGGAAACGCTGAAACAGTGCCGCGACGCGGGCGTTGCGCTTCTGTAACGCAACTTCCCCACACCATCGGAAAAGACAAAAGCCAGCCTGGTGCTGGCTTTTTCTGTATCCGGATTTCGGAGAGCTTATCCCTGCAGACCCCTCTCCTGACGTTCCATGTTCTCGATCACGATGTCATAGATTTCCCCCAGGCCGGAGCAGTATTCCAGGACCTGCCAGGGCTCGTTGGTGTGGAAATGGATCTTGATCAGGGTCTCGTCCCCGACTGCGAGCAGCGAGTCGCCGTCAAAATGTTCCATGATGTAATCGTTGATCTCGTCTTCGGAAAGGTTTTCACCCTCGATCAGCAGCTGCGTGTCAAAAACGTATTCAAGCACAGAAACAAACCTCCTCAATATGCGGTATTAATTTACAGCCTTTCGGACAGAAAGGCGAGAGCGAAACGGAAAAAGACCAGGATGGAAGCGGCGTCGGTGATCGTCGTGATCATCGGGGAGGCCATCAGCGCGGGGTCGACTTTGAGGCTCTTGGCGAGCATCGGGAGAAGGCAGCCGAGCGATTTGGCGATCAGTATCGTGCAGACGAGCGTGGAGCAGACGACTGCCGCGATGCCGATGTCATGGTACTGAAGGGAAATACGGATGAAATTGACGGTCGCAAGCACGGCACCGCAAAGCAGGGCGACGCGGATCTCTTTCCACCATACCCGGAAAAGGTCCTTCCCTTCGATCTCGCCGAGCGCAAGTCCGCGGATGATCATGGTGGAAGCCTGCGACCCGCAGTTTCCGCCGGTATCCATCAGCATCGGGATGAATGAGACAAGAAGCGGAATGGCGGCGATCGCCGCTTCGTAGTGTTCCAGCATCGCGCCGGTCAGCATGGCGGACACCATGAGGACGAGAAGCCATACGATACGGTTCCGGGCAAGCTGCCAGACCGGTGTTTTCAGATAGGTCTCGTCCGAAGGATTCATACCTGCCATCTTTTCGAAGTCTTCCGTGTTCTCCTCGACGATGACGTCGATAGCGTCGTCGATGGTGATCACGCCGACAAGACGGTTTTCCTGATCCACGACCGGAATGGAGGTCACGTCGTATTTCGAGAACAGATTTGCGACTTCCTCTCGGTCGGTATGGGTCTGAACGGAGATGATGTAATCCTCGGACAGATCGTCGACCAGCGTATCTGGATCCGCGAGGACGATCTCACGGAGCGTGACTTCGCCTTCGAGCTTGCGGTCGCGCGACACGATAAAACAGGTCTCGATGGTTTCCTTGTCGACGCCGGTAAGGCGGATCTCCTTCAACGCTTCCGCTGCCGTCATGCCTTTTTTCAGGGAAACGTATTCGTTTGTCATGAGGCTGCCGGCGCTGTCTTCCGGATACTGCAGATACCGGTTGATCAGAGCGCGCTCGTCTTTTGGCGTGTTCCGGAGAACGCGCTGCACGACATTGGCGGGCATTTCCTCGATCAGGTCGACGCAGTCGTCAAGGAACATGTCGTCCAGAATGCTTCTCAGCTCCACATCCGTGATGGCCTCAATGATTTTCTGCTGGATGTCAGGTTCCAGATAGGTAAAGACATCTGCGGCCGTCTGTTTGGGCAGAAGCCTGAAAAAGCGCAGCATACTGTCGCGGTCGGAGATTTCCGAAAAGACTTCGGCAATATCCGCCTCGTGCATATCTGAGATCAATTGTTTCAGTGCGACATACTGCCGCGAACGCAGCAGCTCGAGAACACGATCGATCATATGGTTCCTCCTCAGTTGCGGTGATCCATATGAAGAACGGACACCGCGGTTGTTTTTGTGCTTTCAGAAGTATCGCACCTGTGTACAGGCCCGGCGTCCATAACGGTTCTCCTTTCAGAAAGAATTTCCATGCGAATCTATTTTACGTCACAAACACGGATGTGGCAAGAAAAAACGAAAAAAGGCGGAACATCAAGGATTTTTGACAATGATCCTGTATTGATGATAAGATACACAAGAGCTTTTTGGAGGTAGAAACATGGCGGATGTAACGGCGATTATTCTGACTAAAAACGAAGAGAAGAATATTCGTGCCTGTCTCGAATCCATTTCGGGTTTTGTCAAACGGGCCGTGGTGGTGGATTCCGGAAGCGAAGACCGGACAGTGGAAACGGCAAAGGCTCTCGGCGCGGATGTTTTCGAGAACCCGTTTTCCTATTACGCGCAGCAGTTTAACTGGGGTCTGAACAATGCCGGCGTCGATACGGAATGGGCGCTGCGGCTGGACGCGGACGAACGGTTTACGCCGGAACTCTGCGCGGAGTGCGAGAAGCTGCTTGCCTCCGCGGATGGTACGGATATCAACGGCATCGCCATGGAAGCCGATCTGTATTTTCTGGGAAAGCTCATGAAGCACGGACTGGCCAACAGACGCAAGATCATGCTGTTCCGTGTCGGGCACGGATGTATGGAGGACCGGAAAAGAGATCCCCATACGGTCATTACGGACGGCAGATATCTGGACGCGAAGCACCGGTTTGTGCACTATGATTTCAAAGACCTCGATCATTATGTGGCGAAATGCAACTGGTATGCGATCCGCGAAGTCCAGGACTATATGGCATTCAAGGCTGGCGCATCCCAGGAGGTCAATACGGAGAAAAGACTCCAGCAGCACCGTAAAAACAAATTCTCCATCTATTACCGAGCTCCGAAATTCCTGAGATGTTTTCTGTGGTTCTGCTATAACTACTATCTCAGGCTGGGGTTTCTTGACGGGACGGAAGGATATATCTATCACTGGCTGGAGTGCTATTCCTACCGTTTTCTTGTAGACGCGAAAATTTACGAGAAGGAAAAATTCGGCGGGGATCCGGAAGAGCTGAAGGCGTTCGGGAAATGAGCAGAGAGCTGAGAGTACTCCAGATACTGAACATGCGTTCCGTGAAAAACGGGATCATTTCCTATGTCTTCGCCGAAATGGACGCGCTCGAAGGACGGGTCCGGAGCGATTTCGTCATGGTGAACGAACCGGACGGAGCGCTGAAAGAACATATTGAAAGACTGGGCGGGAAACTGTTTGTGCTGCGCATGCGCAACAGGAACCCGCTTGATTATGTAAAAAAGCTTTCCGGAATCATGCGGGAAGGCGGATATGATGCGGTCCATGCGCATGGAAACAGCTGCACCCTTCTGACGGAAATGATCGCCGCAAAAAATGCCGGCATGAGCGTCAGAATACCGCACGCGCATAACACTTCCTGCAACCAGAAGTTCCTTCACGCGGTGCTGCGTCCCTTCTTCGACAGAAGCTACACGGCTGCGGCGGCGTGCGGGGAGGCTGCCGGAAGGTTTCTGTTCCGGAACAGGCCGTTTACGGTCCTGAAAAACGGAATCGAAACCGACAGGTTCGCGTTTCATCCCGAGGTCCGGACGCGTGTCCGGCATGAGCTGGGGCTTGAAGACCGCTTCGTCGTGCTGCACGTCGGCGGGTTTAACGATTACAAAAACCAGATGTTTCTCTTGGAGCCCCTGCGGAAGGCGATGGGCAACCGCGGAGACCTGATCATGCTTTTTGCCGGGGATGGGGAACGGCTGGACGCTGTCAGGGAGAAAGCGGAAGACGATCCGTGGATCCGGTTCCTCGGAAACCGGTCCGACGTGCCGGATCTGCTCGCGGCGGCGGACCTGTTCGTGCTTCCGTCACTCTATGAAGGATTTCCGATCTCCCTGATCGAGGCGCAGGCTTCGGGGCTCCCCTGCCTGGTTTCGGAAAAGGTCACGGCGGACGCTGCCATAACCAATTTCGTACGGTTCCTTCCGCTGGAAGGAGAAAAATGGGCGGAAGCCCTTGAAAGGGCATGCGCGGAAAATGCAGAAACCAGATTGGCCGGAGCGGAGCGCGTGAGGGCTGCGGGATATGAGAGAACGGATACAGCAGAGGACCTGCTGAGATTTTACAAAGACCAGACAGGAACAGCATGAAGAGAGCCGTGACAGCGAAAAAGCTGGAAAAGCTGTATATCATCACAAGAAGCATGAAGGCCGGCGGCTGTGAGCATGTTGTCGCGCAGCTTGCCAACCGTTTCTGCGCGGAAGGAACGGCGGTCAGCCTGTTTACCGTATACAGGCACGACAGCTTTTACCCCCTGGATGACCGGATCTCCGTCTGTCCGCTGAACGACAGTGAAGAGGGGAAGGCGAGGGACACCTTTGCGGTCTTCCGCCTGTTCCGCAAATATGTCCTGGAAGGGAAGCCGGACGCGGTTCTCGCGATGCCGGACATGGTGAACGTATGGACCTTGCTCTTCCTTGCCGGCACGGGCGTTCCCGTGATCGTATCGGAGAGAAACGACCCGGCAAGATTTCCCGCCAGCAGGCTCAAGCGGCTTCTGCGGAAACCCGCGTACCGGTTCGCGAGCGGCTTTATTTTTCAGACGGAACAGCAGAAAGCGTTTTTCCCCGAAAGGATCCGGAAACTGGGAACGGTCATCGACAATCCCCTTGAGGTGGAACAGCTGCCGCCCGCTTATCACGGACAGCGGGAGAAAACGGTCGTCACCGCCGCAAGGCTGGCTCCGCAGAAAAATCTGCCGCTGCTGATTGACGCGTTCAGGGCATTTTCAAAAGGACATCCGGACTGGAAACTGATCATTTACGGAGAAGGGGCCGAACGGGAGAACCTGGAAAAGGCGGCAGCGGACGGGGCCGCGGGATCCGTGATTCTCCCGGGCGAATGCAGGGAGATCGCCGATGCGATCCGGACGGCCGGTATGTTCGTGCTGTCCAGCGATTATGAAGGGATGCCGAACGCGCTGATAGAAGCGATGGCGCTTGGGATCCCGTGCGTTTCTACCGACTGCCCCGCGGGAGGCCCGGCTTCCCTGATCGAGCAGGAGGAGAACGGGATCCTTGTCCGGACGGGAGATGCCGCCGGAATGGCGGAAGCGATGGGCAGGATCGCGGACGATTCCGCGCTGGCATCGCGGATCGGCGAAAAAGCGGAACAGATACGGCAAAGGCTCGATGCACGGACCGTCGCGGCGAAATGGCGTTCGTATATCGAGCAGGTGATTGCATGAAACGAGGAGAAAACGAAATATGACGATACTGGTCACCGGCGCGGCCGGATTTATCGGCTACCATCTGAGCAGACGGCTTCTTTCGGAAGGCAAAAGCGTAATAGGCCTGGACAATCTGAACAGTTACTATGACCCGGAACTGAAAAAGGCGAGGCTGCGTCAGCTGGAGCCGGAAAAGGGATTCCGGTTCATCAAGGGCGACCTGACAGACGCCGAGCTCATGGACCGCATTTTTCAGGAGTACCGGCCGGAGATCGTCGTGCACCTTGCTGCGCAGGCGGGCGTCCGGTACAGCATCGAGAACCCGGAAGCGTATATCGATTCCAACCTGATCGGGTTTTTCCGGATCCTGGAAGCCTGCAGGCGCTATCCGGTCAGGCATCTGGTGTACGCGTCCAGCTCTTCCGTATACGGGAATCAGGAAAAAACGCCGTTCAGCACGGACGACCGCGCGGATCATCCCATCAGCCTGTACGCAGCGACAAAAAGAAGCGGCGAGATGATGGGATACTGCTACAGCCATCTGTACGGGATCCCAATGACGGGTCTGAGGTTTTTCACGGTATACGGACCATGGGGCAGGCCGGACATGGCGTATTTCAGTTTCACGCGGAAGATCCTTGCCGGAGAAACGATCCGGGTCTTCAATTACGGGGATCAGTACCGCGACTTCACTTATATCGACGATATCGTGGAAGGGATCATGAGGCTTCTCGATGACCCGCCGCAAGCAAACGGAACGGCCGCCAGGCACAGGATCTACAATATCGGCAACAACTCTCCGGAAAAGCTGATCCGCTTTATCGAGATCCTGGAGGAAACGATAGGGAAACCGGCGGAAAAGGAATTCCTTCCCGCGCAGCCCGGGGACGTTTTCAAGACGTACGCGGATATCGGACCGCTTGAAAGAGACTACGGATTCCGGCCGGGGACTTCGCTGGAGGAAGGACTGAAACGATTCTATGAATGGTACCGGTCCTATTACGGCGAGCAATAGAAATTCGACGTGCGGAAACAGACCCGGGAGGGTCTGTTTTTACGATTCGTTGAAGAATTTGTGAACCTTTCGGCTCGGCGGGAACCTTATGAGACCTGTATGGTAAAATACAACTATCTATAGGATAATGAGGTAAATACTGTGAAAAAGATCCGTCCGAGAAACAGGATATTCAGAGTAAATACACCTGCTGCCTTCGGTATTCTCTGCGCGGTACTGCTGGTATTGCTGGCGGGTATCATCTATGCGCTCGCGACGGGCGTGATCGAACCTGCCGTCAGGCAGGCGGCAGCGGCAAGAGCGACGGAAGTGCCGGAAGCTGTCGTAACGCCCGAGCCGACCGAAGAACCCGCTGAAGAGATCGACGTGGAAAATCTGGAGGGAAATGTTGCGACAGTTGTCGACCCGGTCACGGGCGAGCTTGTCACGGCAGAGGTCGCAACGGAAACGCCTGTGCCGGAGGACCTGCCACTTTCCGGCGTAACGATCGCGGTCGATGCCGCAAAGAGCAAAGGCGGCGAGCACAAAGGCATATCCTCGGGCACCTATGAGTACCGGATCAACCTGACCTTCGCGCAGGCGCTTCAGAAAGAACTGGAAAGCCTCGGGGCAAAGGTCGTTATGACGAGGACGGATAATAGCTCAGTCGTGGATTCCAAGGCAAGGATCTCGACTGTCAACAACAGCGACGCGGTTCTTTTGATCTCCCTGTTCTGCAACGACCTCGACTCATCCAAGAC
The DNA here is from genome assembly GCA_017556125.1 of Clostridia bacterium. The sequence goes on from JAFZCW010000025.1 coordinate 32,370, forward strand.
CAGAGGAGCGGAAGCGTTTGTGGCAAAGAACAATGATTCCGTGGAGAAGTCAAAGCAGCTGGCCACGGATGTTCTGACGGCATATACGGAAGGAACGGGAATGCCGATCCGGATGACGACAGCAGGGACGATCCGCATTGTCACGGATAAATCCGTACTGACCGGGGCAAAGGTTCCCGCGGTGGGACTTGTTCTGGGACAACTGAGCAACAGGACCGACGACGGCAATCTGAACGATACCGCGTTCGTTACAAAAGCGGCCCAGTCCATCGCAAAGGGAATCAGAACCTATCTCGGGAAATAAGTCCCGATTTTCTCAGAAACATTGCGGAGTCTGAAAAAAGACTCCGCTTTTTTTCGTGGTTTTTCGAATCGTATTTTTTCGGGCCGTGCGGACGAAATGAGGATTTCCTTGTTCAAAAACGCCCGTGGTTAGGGTATAATACATAATGGCATCGACCAATCAAAAATGTTGGAGGGATATGGATTAATGCGAACATTCAGAGGCGGTGTTCATCCACTTTCTGAAATACACGAGGGCAAACGTTTTACGGAAAACGAAGCGGTTGTTCCGATCAATCCGGGGATCGTGGTGATTCCTGTCGGGATGCATATCGGAGCGCCTTCCGCACCTTGCGTAAAGAAGGGAGACATTGTCAAAATCGGGCAGGTAATTGCAGATCCGGTAGGCGGAATCGGAATTCCGGTGCATGCAAGCGTGTCGGGAACGGTCAAGGCTGTTGAAGAGCGTCAGCAGCTGAGGGGCGCCCCGGAAATGTGTATTGAGATCGAGAACGATATGACGGATGAGTGGGTCGAACTGCATCCCGTCGGAACCGTGGAGGAAGTCGATCCCGCGCTCATCATTCCCGCGGTGAAAGCCGCGGGCATCTGCGGCATGGGGGGAGCCTCCTTTCCGACGCATATCAAAATGTCGATCCCGGAAGGAAAGAGCGCTGACATCGTGATTCTGAACGGCGCGGAGTGCGAGCCTTATCTGACGGCGGACTACCGGAATATGGTTGAGAATGCCGACAGGATCGCCGACGGGCTCCGCCTGATCATGCGCGCGACCGGCGTCGAAAAAGGGGTGGTGGCGATCGAGGACAACAAGCCTGCCGCGATCGAAGCCATGCAGAAGGCCGTTCGGGACCGCCAGGGCTGCGAGGTGATGGTGCTGAAGACGAAGTACCCGCAGGGCGGCGAAAAACAGCTGATCCATGTAGTGACCGGAAGAGAGGTCCCGAGGGGGAAGCTGCCGATTGAAGCGAATGCGCTTGTGTTTAACGTCAGTACCGCGAAGGCGGTGGCGGATGCGGTCCTCGAAGGGAAGCCGCTGATCGAAAGGATCACCACCGTTACGGGAAACGTCGTGCATCCGGGAAATCTGCTGATCCGCGTCGGCACCCTTGCCAAAGACGCGATCGAAGCGTGCGGCGGGATGAAAGAGGACTCCGCCAAGGTATTCTTCGGCGGACCGATGACCGGATTCTGCGTTCCGAATCTGGATGCTTCCCTCGCAAAAAACAACAACGGGCTGATCGTTTTCAACGAGAAACAGGCCAGGAGCATGGAGGAAGGCCCCTGCATCCGGTGCGGGAAATGCATCAATGCCTGCGCGCTTCACCTGCTTCCCTATAATATGAAATTCGATCTGGAAAAGCACGATCTGGAGGCCGCGAAGCTTCACGGTCTGATGGATTGCGTGCTTTGCGGGGCATGTTCCTATTCCTGCCCTGCATACAGACAGCTGACAGCGTCTTTCAAAGCCGCTAAAGACGAGCTGGCCGCGAAAGCGAGGAGGTGAGAGATATGCAACTGACTGCGTCTACAGCGCCGCATGTTCATCACAGAGACAGGACTGCAACGCTGATGCTGGATGTTATCACTGCGCTGGTGCCTTCCGCCGCTGCCGGAATCTGGCTCTTCGGCTGGAACGCCGCGCGGGTGATCCTCCTGTCGACCGTTTTCTGCGTTCTTCTGGAAATGATATGGCAGAAACTGACGAAGAAACCGATCCGGATCAACGATTTTTCCGCGGCCGTGACGGGTATCATCCTGGCGCTGAATCTGCCGCCGACCGCTCCCTGGTGGATGATCCTGATCGGGGCAGCCGTGGCAATTGTGCTCGTCAAGCAGATGTTCGGGGGAATCGGATGCAATTTCGTCAATCCCGCGCTTGCCACGAGAGCAGTGCTCCTTACTTCATGGCCGACCCTGATGGCGGCGTCCAACACCTCCTCCGCCTATGTGACGCCGTTTGACGGCGTGACATCCGCGACGCTGCTGACTCCGGGAAACGGATTGAACGTCTCCATGATCGATATGCTGCTGGGCAGGATTCCCGGAACGATCGGCGAGGTCTGCAAGGTCGCGATCCTGATCGGATTTGTATACCTTCTGATCCGGAGGACGATCACATGGCATATCCCGGTCGTGATGCTGGCGAGTTTCGCGGCGTTTTCCGCGATTTTCGGGCAGAATCCCGTTACAGCGCTCCTGACCGGCGGAATCATGTTCGGCGCCGTGTTTATGGCGACCGATTATGTGACAAGCCCGATGACGCACGCAGGGCAGGCGATCTACGCGGCGGGTGCCGGTCTGATTGTTGCGCTGATCCGCTCGTTCGGCGGATATCCGGAAGGCGTGACCTACGGAATCCTGCTGATGAACCTTGCAACGCCTCTGATCGACAGAGCGATCCGTCCAAGGATCTACGGGGAGGTGAAAGCGCATGAATGAGATTTCCAAACTCGGCGGCAAACTGCTTGTGATCGCAGCGGTCGCCGGACTGGCGCTCGGATTAACGAATGCCATGACGGAAGGACCGATCGCGCAGCAGCGCATTCAGGAAGCGAATACCGCCCGTGCATGTGTTCTTCCCGCGGCAGAGGGCGGCTTTGAGGAACTGGACAATACGAACGCGGAACTGGATGAGATATACAAGGGACTGACTTCCGGCGGCGAAACAGCCGGATATACCGGAAAGATCACGGTCCGCGGCTACGGCGGTCCGATCGAGGTCACGGTCGGCGTGGATATGAGCGGGACCATAACGGGCATCAGCGTCGGCGGAAGCGATTTTTCGGAAACCGCAGGCCTCGGCGCGAAAACCAAAGACGCGGCGTTTACCGATCAGTTTGCCGGGCTTTCCGCTGAGGATCTGCCGGGGATCGCGGTGAAGGCGGACGGCGGCGTCATCGATGCGGTCAGTTCCGCCACCATCAGTTCGCGCGCTGTTTCCAAAGGGGTCAGAACCGTCTGCGAAGCCCTGACGGAATTGATTAAGGAGGGCTGATCGTTATGGGAAAGAAAAAAACTGTTCGCTCTGTATTCTTTAACGGACTGATCTCGGAAAACCCGACGTTCCGCCTTGTGCTCGGAACCTGTCCCACAATGGCGGTCACGACATCCGCGATCAACGGCGTCGGGATGGGACTTGCCGCCACGTTCGTCCTGATCGGAAGCAACGTGGTCATTTCCCTGCTCCGGCATTTTATTCCGGACAAGATCAGGATCCCGTCCTTTATCGTCATCATCTGCACGTTCGTCACAATCGTTCAGATGGTGATGCAGGCGTTTGTTCCGTCGCTTTACGCGTCGCTCGGCCTGTTTATTCCGCTGATCGTTGTGAACTGTATCATTCTTGCGAGAGCGGAAGCATTTGCCAGCAAAAACGGCGTTCTGCTCTCCGCGGTTGACGGAATCGGAATGGGCCTCGGGTTCACGGTTGCCATTACGATTCTCGGTGCGATCAGAGAACTGTTCGGAAACGGCACGATATTCGGGCTTTCCCTTTTCGGAGCCTCCTATCAGCCGATGATCCTGCTGATCCTGCCTGCGGGCGGATTCATTGTGTACGGTCTTCTGCTCGGTCTGATGAATCTGATCACGTCTCATGCGAAAGGAAACGGAGAGGAGGCGGAAGCCAATGAATGAGATTACGAAGCTGCTTCTCTTTATGGTCAGCTGTGTTCTGACGAATAACTTTATCTTCTCGCGTTTTCTGGGGTGCTGCCCGTTCCTCGGTGTTTCCAATAAAGTGGAGACGGCTTTCGGAATGGGGCTTGCCGTAACATTTGTTATGGCGCTTGCCAGCTTCTTCACGTATATCGTATATACGTATATCCTGGTTCCGCTGGGTCTTGCCTATCTGTCGACGATCAGCTTTATCCTGATCATCGCATCCCTTGTGCAGATGGTGGAAATGTTCCTGAAAAAATCCGTGCCGTCCCTGTATGCGGCGCTCGGGATCTACCTTCCCCTGATCACAACGAACTGCGCTGTTCTGGGTGTCTGCATCCTGAACATCGGAGGATCAACGACGATCGCCGGGATAACGGTGGAATACAACCTGCTGTACTCGGTGCTGAACGGCGTGTTCGGCGCACTGGGCTTCCTGCTCGCGATCGTCCTGATGGCGGGCATCCGGGAAAGGCTTGAGAATGCGGATATTCCGAAACCCCTGAAAGGATTTCCGATCTCTCTGATTACCGCGGGTCTCATGAGCGTCGCGTTCATGGGATTCAAGGGACTCGTTTAAGGAGGAATTGGCGTTATGGATATGATGCATGTTTTGTACGCGGTTCTGATCCTTGGCGGGATCGGGCTTGTTTTCGGGCTTGCCCTCGGGTTTGTCGGGAAGAAGTTTGCCGTAAAAACGGATGAACGCGTGGGGCAAATCAGGGACTGTCTCGGCGGCGCGAACTGCGGAGCCTGCGGATATGCCGGCTGCGACGCCTATGCGGAAGCAGTCGTAAAAGGAGAGGCCTCGGTCAGCGCGTGTATTCCCGGCGGCAACAGCACGTCCAAGGCGATCGCGAAGATCATGGGCGCGGAAGCGGAAGAAAGAGAGCCTGTCGTTGCCCGTGTCCGCTGCAGCGGGAACTGCGACAATATGATCGTGAGGTACCAGTATAACGGATACCAGAGCTGCAGGGCCGCGTCCTCTGTGGCTGGCGGTCCGAAGGCGTGCCATTATGCCTGCGTCGGGCTCGGCGACTGCCTGCGCAACTGCAAATTTGACGCGATCTCGATACGGAACGGAGTCGCGAACATCGATCCGAACAAATGCACGGGATGCGGCATGTGCGAGGAAACGTGCCCGAGGCATATCATCCATCTGCTGCCCAGAAGCCAGACGATCCTGGTCGCCTGCAGGAACAAGGCGTCCGGTCGTGTCGCGAGGACGCAGTGCAAAACGGCCTGCGTTGCCTGCGGAAGATGCGTGAAGGAATGCCCGAGCGGTTCGATCAAAGTCGTGGACGGCGTCGCGCAGATCGATGAAACGACCTGCACCAGGTGCGGCGCCTGCGTGGTGGTCTGTCCGATGCACTGCATACACAACCTGTTTGACGAACACAGAGCATAAGTCTGCCGGACATCAAAGAGCGGAAATCCTTTGGACTTCCGCTCTTTTTTTCGTACGAATATCAAGGTGTGACAGAACCGGGTCAGCAGAGAGAGGCGATTGCCTGAGCGGAAATGCACAGGCCGCGGCCTTCATCATTCATCCCTTCCGTGGTGGTGGCTCCGAGTGTAACGCTCTCTGGAGAAATGCCTGCAGCTTCCGCCAGCCGGCGGGACATCTGGGGCAGAAACGGCGCCAGCTTCGGCCGCTGCGCGATGATGGTCGCGCTGATCTGCCTGGGATAAAGTTTTTTTGCGGCAAGCAGCGCAACGACCTGTTTCAGCAGCAGAATGCTGTCGGCTCCCTCAAACTCCGGATCCGTGTCGGGGAACAGATGCCCGATGTCCGGGAGGCCTCCGGCGCTCAGAAGCGCGTCCATGACGGCGTGCGTAAGCGCGTCCGCGTCGGAATGACCGAGCAGTCCTTTTTCGAAGGGGATCTCAACGCCGCCCAGGATCAGCCGGCGGTTTTCAACAAGGCGGTGCGTGTCAAAGCCGATGCCGTAGAGAAGGAGACGACGCTCCGCCCTGGCGAAATCACCGGGAAAGGTCAGCTTGATGTTATCCTCGCTTCCGGGCACGAAACACGGCACATTCCCGTCCAGCATGAACACGGTACAGTCATCCGTGGCGGGCTCGCTCTGCGCGGCATACGCTTTCCGGATGCTGCCGTAATGAAAGGCCTGGGGCGTCTGCATCCGCATGAGACCTTCGCGGTCCACGGGAGAAATTCCGGAATCCGTTCTGCGGAACACGGTGTCGGTAAGAGGGACTGCGGCGATTCCGCTTCCGTACTCCTCCGCCGAGCGGATGCAAGAACGGACGAGATCGGGAGAGACCAGACATCTGGCGGCGTCATGGATCACCGCGATATCCCCGTCAGAGGAAAACAGCGCATTTCTGACGGAGTCGCTTCTGGTGGCGCCGCCCGCAACGACGGTATTCGGAACGGGGCAGCTCAATGAGCGGACGAAACGGTCCGACGCTTCGCTGACGACAAAGATCAGTTCGGAAACGCCGCCCTCGATCAGGGCGTTCATGCTGCGCTCGATGGCGGATTTCCCGGCTAGAGGCCGCTGGAGCTTGTCAAAGCCCATGCGCTGGGAAGCGCCGGCGCAGAGAAGGATTCCGACGATGTGTTTACTCTGCATCCCGTACCGCCCCGCTTTCCGAAACAACGGTATACATCTCGGCTGCGCCGGCCTTTGTTGCGTATTCGGAAACGCTGTCGACCCGGACCGTCAGGGATCTCGAGCCGAACCGGATCTCGATCGTATC
>JAFZCW010000026.1 GCA_017556125.1 Clostridia bacterium
AGTTCGCGTGCGCTGAACTGCCTCGGCGCTGTCAGCGTGTTCAGTTTCGCGACCAGGCCGCTGTATTTGGCCGGCGAATACTCCGTGTCCCCTTCATTCGGAAGCGGGAGATATTCCACCACCAGCGGCTTGTCCGACTGGATGCGGACCAGTTTCTGCGTCTGCCAGTAACAGAACGCGCTGATCACTTCCTGCTCTGTCAGTCCGAGCGCGTCAGCGATCGACCCGTCGACGCCGGGATGATAGCACTGCATCAGGCCGTACAGATAGACCGCCAGTTCATTCTTTGACGCGTTTGGAAGATATTCCGCTATAAAACCGTTGTCCACAAGCGTATATCCCTTGCGTACAACGGTCGAAGCAAATCTGCAGGCCATTTTCTCCGTCTCCTCAGGATGGAATTTTAAAGAACTCAAACACGTGCTGATTGAAGAAACTGAATCCGAGATCCATAAAAGGAATGATCTTCAGATCCATCAGAATCCCCGCCAGCAGCCAGAGGAAAGCCAGCACGAACAGGATCAGAAGGATAAGGACCACCGCGGATCCCCCGCGTTTTTTTTCCTGTTTCAGATCCAGACCGACGCGCTGTTCTTCTTCGCGGTATGCGGTCTGATTCCGTTTTTCACGCGGTTCTTTCTTCGGAACCGGCTTCCTTCTTTCCGCCGGACCTCTCTCCTCGGCGGGCATGTCCCTTCGGTACCCGGCTTCCGCGATCTCGGTCGCGGGCGTCTCCGGGAAAAGAAGCTTGTTTCCGTCTCCTTCATCCGCCATCATCCTGGAGCGGACTCGCATCATCGTATCGCTGGTATTCGGATCGCGGTCTACGGAAACGGTATATAACACTTGCAGCGCATCTTTGGAAAAATCTCCGGACAGAATGCGTGCAAGGCGGATCTCCTCGTTCGTCAGGGCGGAAAGACGTTCCGCCAGATCCAGATCGTCTTCCGTCTGGATCAGTTCGCGGTACAGCTTCATGAACACCTGCTTGATCGAGTTGCGGGAAGCGTCCACATCTCCCAATGCCGTGTATACAAGCGAATAGACATCCCTGCTGTATTTGTTGTACAGTTCACGGAATGCGTCTTTATCCCCGTAATGTATTCTCCTCTGAAGTTCATCCTGAAACATCTGGGAAAAATCCTTTCCTGTCAATTAGCGTATTTTACATTTTATCATGATTGCGGTGAAAAGGGAATAAACGGTCTTGCGGGATCCGTTTATGCCCGTTTCCCCGCTCTGCCGGAAATCCGCGAGACAAGAACGCCGGCGATCCAGCCGGTTGCGATCCCGGCCGGAATCGAAAGCAGGATCATGACCGGAGCATACGCAAGGATCACGGTCCCCACGATCAAACATCCCGCGAGAATCTGCCCGAGCTGATATGCGACCGCGCCAGTCACGCTGAGCCCGATGCTGCTGATCCGGCCGTTCCGGTACAGTCCCAGAAAAGCTGTCATGAGCGCCCATGAAAGAATACCGCCGCACAGGCTGTAGATCAGTCCGGAAACGTTCCCGGTGATCAGGGGAAGAAGCAGGCATCTGAGAACCGAAACGGTCAGCGCGTCCCCGGGGGTCATCTCGATCATGGCATACAGCACGAAGATGTTCGCCAGCCCGATCCTGACCGGAACGGCGGGAACCGGAGGCGGAAGAAGCGCTTCCAGCCACTGCAGGGCGAGCGCCATCGCCGTCAGAACCGCAAGACGCGCGATTTTTCCCGCTTTTTCACTTCGAGATTGCGTCATAATCCGATTCTCCGTCTGAAGCGGTGACCGTTACAATCACGTGATTGGGAAGGCAGACCAGCGGCTTTCCGGGGCCCGCTTTCCCCTCCTTCACGCAGGTCTGGTCCGGGCAGTCCGCATATTCCATGTAGACCTCCCCGTTCCGGATGACAATGCGATTGCCGCCGCCGGCTGTTTCCACGACGCGGTCTGTCCATGCCGAGCCCTGATAGATGATCTTCCCCTCTTCCGTAACCGTAACGGTGACCTCCCGCTGTGCCGGTGTCCCGCGCAGAAACCGGATTCCGATGGGAACGATCGCTATCAGAAGCGCAAACAGTATGATGATCCAATCCCCTTTTTTCATCGTTCTCATTGTATCAAACAGAGCCCTGCGAAGGTACTTTTTTGCATTCTGTTTTAATGTATGTTAAAATTTATCAACAAAAATAGAAACATCGGGGGCTTGATCGTATGGCGTCTTCACTGCATATCATTTGGAATCCGGTCGCCGGCGCGGGAGCCGGAGAAAAGGCTTTCCGGCAGGTTTCTGCCATTCTGGAAGAGAGGGGCATTCCCTTCTCCTCCGCGATGACCGAATATCCCGGGCATGCTTCCCTGCTTGCCGAAGAAGCGGTCGCATCCGGCGCCGAGCGCATCCTGATGCTGAGCGGAGACAGCACGCTCCGTGAAATCGCACCCGCTCTGGCCGGAAAGGACGTCGTCCTCGGCATCATTCCCTGCGGTTCGGGAAACGATCTCGCGCGCCCGCTCCATCTTCCGCTGGATCCTGCCGCCGCGCTCGAAATCGCCCTTTCCGACCGTATACGGAAACTGGACGCGGGAACCGCAAACGGCCAGCTGTTCTTCAACATTGCAGGTGTTGGTTTCGACGTGGATGTTCTCGTCGCAACCGATAAATACCGCGAATTGGGATACACCGGAAGCCGCGCCTATATGAAGGCGCTGCTGAATTGCATTTTCCGTCCGACCTGCAGGAAGATGACCATAAAAACGCCCGAGCAGACCTTAACGAAAAACGCTCTGGTCCTTGCCGCGGGAAACGGTTCGCATTTCGGTGGAGGACTGAATATCACCCCCGGCGCAGACCTGTTTGACGGCAAGCTCAATATCTGCATCATCCATGACGTCTCCCGCCTCTCCGTCCTGTATGTCCTGTCCAAATTCCTGAAGGGAACCCATATCGCAACGAAATACTGCACCTGTTTCCAGACGACCGAACTGGAGGTGACCTGCGAACCTGAATCCATGATGGAACTGGACGGTACCATTATGAAAGGCAATCCCGTAACAATCAAAATACTTCCCGGTCTGGTTAATCTAGCCGTGCCTGAAGACATCTGACCGATGGAATCCCGCTACCGTTCCAATCAGGCGTCACGCCGTCAGAATCCGCCGCGGCGGAGAAGAGGCCGCAGGTTCCGCACGCTTCTGTTTACGGGAATCCTGGTGGGCGTGTTCACGGTCGCTCTGGTCGTATATCTGATGTTCTTCCGCGACCGCGAGCGAACGATCACCATGACGCAGACGCCGATCTCTTCCGGTATGACACATCTGAATACGGGCCGCGGACTACTTTACCAGACAGACGGCGCGATCCACTATTATGACTGGATAGATGAAAAGCGCAATTATACATACGGCACCGCCGCGGATGATATCCGGATGGCCGGAAACACCACGATGTCCGCTGTCTACAACCAGAACTCCCTCCAGATCGTCGGCAAAACCACGCCCATGACCTTTACCGGGACCATTGAGACCGTTGAGTGCGGCGTTTCGCATCTCGCGGTTCTGCGGAAGGATTCCGACAATCAGGAGAGCGTGCTCATCATGACGGAAGACGGTGAACAGGTGGATCAGATCCTTCCGGGCAACACCTATATCGTGGATTTCGGCTTCTACAACGTGAACGGGGAGAGATTCTGGATCGAGCTCCTTTCCATTACGGCAAGCGAACCGACGGTGACGATCCGCACCTATGAACTCGCCAAAAAAAGCCAGACCGGCGCCATTCAGGTCCAGAGCCAGCTGGTCGAGGATGTGTATATCACGGACTCCAGCATTTTTGTTGCCGGAACGAACCAGATCATCCGGTATACGCACAGCGGAAATCAGGAACTCAGCCGCTTTACCATCTACGGCTACAAGGTGCTGGATTTTTCCGCCTCCCCGACATTCCTTCTGACTCCGCGCGGAGGCGACATGCATTCCGTCAAGCTGCTGCGCATTGCGGAAGCCAATAATACCGTTACGGAAACGTACCTGCAGCTTCCGAGCGAGGGCGTCGCCGGCTTCCTGATGAACAATTCCCTGATTGTCGTATCACGGGATAAGATGTATACGTACAACCTTTCCGGTTCCCTCTCGGAAACAGCCATACTGGAATACCCGATTGAAAACGCCTATAAGCTGTCCGACACCATGCTCCTTCTGGAGAGCGGCGGACAGTTCTATACGGCATCTGTGAAATAGTATCTGGAGGCTATTGTGAACGCTATCGATGCAGGCGTGCTGCTGATCCTTGCCATCGCGGTGCTGAGCGGTTTTTACCGCGGCTTTATCAATGCCGCGCTTGGCGTGATAGCGACCATCTTTTCGTATCTGGCAGGTCTCATCGGTCTGCCGCTGGTCGCCAACGCCATCAAGGGACACGAATCCCTGTATAATATGCTTCTCTACTACACGGAAGGGGCCGAATATGTCGCCGCAACAGATGTCGAACTGACGCGCATACCCATCAGTCAGGTTTCTTCCGACCGTCTGAAGATGATTGTAGAAAACGCGGACATGCCCATTCCCATGGGCAGCCGCGTCATACAGAATGTCGCCTCCGAAGCGTTTCAGAATCAGGGTATTACGACACTCGGAGACTATTTTAATCTGACGATCGTCTCCGTCGTTATCAACATTTTTTCTCTGCTGATCATTTTTACGGCGGTCCGGGTCATTCTCGGCGTCATCATCCAGAGCATCGAATACGGCCGGAACGGGTTCCCTTCGCTCGCCCGCGGCGACGGTCTGATCGGCGCAGGCATCGGCCTGCTTCAGGGCGTGTTGATCCTCTTCGCGATCTTTCTGGTCATGCCGATCTGCCTGACCGTCCTGCCGAAGCTCTATGAGTTCGTGTCGGAATCATTTTTCGGAAACTTTTTCTATAAGGCAAATCTCCTTCTTTATCTGATTCCCGGGCACTAGGATCCGCTAATTCTTCAGATAGTCCATGACAATGATCGTCCGCTTCTCCGGCAGCGTTTCTTTGCTGACGGAAATGTGCGAAGCGTTGACGATGTCCTTTTTCCATTTGTTCCCTGCCG
>JAFZCW010000027.1 GCA_017556125.1 Clostridia bacterium
CGTAGCCGGCATCTTTGAGGCGAAGGGACGGCCCGCGGATAACCCGCTGATCCTGCATGTCAGCAAGAAAAGCGAGGTCAGGCAGCTCTGGGACGTTCTTCCCGCAAGCGCGAACATTCTGATGGATACGTTCTGGCCGGGGCCGCTGACGCTGATCGCCAGACGGTCTTCCGTTGTTCCCGACGAAGTTACGGCAGGGCTTGACACCGTCGCGGTCCGGATGCCGGCAAACGATACCGCGCGTGCGCTGATCCGCAAGGCGGGCGTTCCGATTGCCGCGCCGTCCGCGAATCTATCCGGCAGGCCGAGCCCGACGACGGCCCAGCATGTGTACGACGACATGAACGGAAGGATTCCCCTGATCCTGGACGGAGGTCAGTGCAAATACGGCGTGGAATCCACGGTCCTTTCACTGGTCGGGAAGCCGACCATTCTGAGACCCGGCGCGATCACGCTGGAGATGCTTTCCGCGCTGCTCGGGGATGTCAGAGTCGCGGACGCGGTCCTTTCCCCGCTCGGGGAGAACGAGACCGCCGCGTCTCCGGGAATGAAGTATAAGCACTACGCGCCGGACGCGGAAGTCGTCGTTGTGACGGGATCGCCGAGGAAGGCCGCGGAGAAAATCAACGAGCTGTATGTCGTGGCGGAAATGGAAGGAAAGCGCCCTGAAATTGTCGCGACCGAGGAAACAAAAGGCTTTTATGGCGGCAAAAAATATGTTATACTCGGTAGCAGAAAAGAGCCGACTACCCTGTGCAGCAATCTCTTTTCCTATCTGAGAACGCTTGACCGGTATTCCGATTTGATACTGGCCGAGGGCATATCTACAAAAGATGCCGGACTGGCATATATGAACCGCCTGCTTCGATCGGCAGGGTTCAATAATATAGAAGTATAATATATCTAACGGGAGATGATGATTCTGTGAAAATTGCTCTTGCATGCGATCACGGCGGGTATTTGCTGAAGAATGAAATCATTCCGCTATTGAAAGACGCCGGTCATGAAATTGAAGATTTCGGCTGTTATTCCCTGGACAGTGTTGATTATCCCGATTACGCGTTCCCTGCGGCAGAGGCTGTCGCAAACGGAAAAGCGGATCGGTGTATTTTAATCTGCACGACCGGGATCGGCGTATCGATCTGCGCCAACAAGGTGAAAGGGATCCGCTGCGCGCTGTGCACAAGCGTTTTCCAGGCGGAAATGACGCAGAGGCACAACAACGCCAACGCCCTGGCGATGGGCGCGAAAACCGTCACGCCGGAAACAGCGTGGGAAATTGTCCGGACATTCCTGGAAACGGAATTCGAGGGAGGGCGCCATCAGCGCCGCGTCCAGAAGATCATGGATTATGAGGGCTGACGCCCGGTGAAATAAATTCTAAAAAGTCGGAGGATAAAATATGTCAAAGGTCACTGTAATCGACCATCCGCTGATTCAGTACAAACTCGGAAAGCTTCGCGACAAGGATACCGGCGCGAAGGCGTTCCGGGAACTCGTAAAAGAACTGTCCATGCTGATGGGGTATGAGGTAACGAGAGATCTTGAAATGATCGACACGGAAATCGAGACCCCGATCTGCACCACAAAGGTTAAAACGCTTGCCAACGAAAAGCTGGCCGTCGTCCCGATCCTCCGGGCAGGTCTGGGCATGGCGGACGGGATCATGGACCTGATCCCGAATGCAAAGATGGGGCATATCGGTCTCTACCGGAATCCCGATACGCTGATGCCGACGGGATATTACAGCAAGCTTCCCGACGATATCGCGGAGCGGGACGTCATCGTCGTGGATCCAATGCTCGCGACGGGCAATTCCGCGATCGAAGCGATCCGCATCGTCAAGAAGGCGGGCGGAAAGAGCATCCGGCTTGTCTGTCTGATCGCTGCTCCGGAGGGAGTCAAGGCGATGCAGGACGCGCATCCGGATGTGGACATCTATCTTGCAAACCTGGATGAAAAACTGAATGATCACGGA
>JAFZCW010000028.1 GCA_017556125.1 Clostridia bacterium
GCCGTACTGGATACCCCCGGTTTTTCCCTCTATGAAACGGATCTGCTGGATCAGTCCGATCTGAACCGGTGTTATCCGGAATTCGGCAACACACCCGAAAAATGCCGTTTCCCCTCATGTATGCACATTACGGAACCCGGCTGCGCAGTCAAAGAACTCGTCGCGTCCGGAAAGATATCCCGGGGAAGATATGAAAGATATGCCATCCTCGCAAAAGAATATGAAACAAGGAGAAAACACATCTATGGTTAAAATCGCGCCTTCGATCCTTTCGGCGGACTTTGCGGCCATGGGAGAGGCTGTCAGCAGCATTTCCCGCGCAGGGGCAGACTGGATCCACTTTGATGTCATGGACGGTCATTTCGTTCCGAATCTGACGTTCGGACCCGGCATGTGCAAGGCCGTCCGGAGTTATACGGAGCTTCCGCTCGACGTTCACCTGATGGTTACGGATCCGAAGATGTGGGTCGAGCCGTTTGCAAAGGCAGGTGCGGACGACATCACCTTCCATGTCGAGGCGGAACCGGATCCGCGCGAGCTGCTGGCCCATATCCACAGCTTCGGCATGAAAGCCGGCATCGTCCTCAACCCCGCCACTCCGGCCGAGGCTGCAAAGCCTTATCTGGAATACTGCGATCTGATCCTTCTGATGACGGTCAATCCGGGGTTCGGAGGCCAGGGATTCATTTATGACGTGGTTGAAAAAATCCAGACGGTAAGCCGCTGGATCAAAGAGATGGATATCCCCTGCGAACTGGAGGTGGACGGGGGCGTCAATCCCGAAACCGCCGTGCTCTGCAGAGACGCCGGCGCATCCGTCCTGGTCGCGGGTAGCAGCATCTTTCATGCCGCCAGTCCGAAAGATATGATTTCAGCTATCCGCGGATGAGGTATGCTCCTCTTTCGCGGAAAGAACACCGAACAGATGGGTGAAGACGCCGTACGCATTTTTCCGCCAGTTGTTCCTCATGTTCTGGGCGATTTCACGCGTCTGGACATGCATCTCAACTTTCATCTCCGTTCTGTTCCCGTCCACCGCAGCAAGGCGCACCATATACGTTCCGTCGGATAGTTCTTCCATGGAATTCGGAAACCGGGTCTCTTCCTGAAGATCGTCCCGGTTTCTTTTTGCATATTCCGAGATCTCGTTCCGGATCGCAGCAGGCACCGTATCGATCAGCGAGGCCAGCGCAGCCTCCCCGGCGGGCGTAATCCTGTAAACCTGTCCGACCGGTCTCGGGATGGCCGTTATCCATCCGTCCTCTTCCAGCTCGTACATCGCGTTCTGAAAATCAAAGTAGCTCATATAGCTCCCTTCAAAGACAGCCCTGTAGATCTGCTCCGAAGTCAGCTCGATGTCAAACGCCTGGTTCAAGACCAGGATGATCAGCTTGTTCCGTTCTTCTCCCTTAATAAATGCCGGCATACGCTTCTCCGCAACAAATAGTAGATATATTATATCAGTTTTTTCCCGCGGTGCATCCGTCTTCGTCCGATTTGACTCGTCCGTTCCGTCTCCCGACGTCATATTGACTTTTCCGCAGCAAAAGCGTATTGTTGCCTCGATAAAACAGCAAAACGACATTACGGGAAACGCGAGGCAAAACCATGGTTTTATTCATCTATATTTCCTGCCGTGAAGACACGGTGAAACCGATTCTGAGCAGAATGGCGGAACAGGGCTTCCGCGGTGCGACGATGGTCGACTGCGAAGGCATGCTCCAGTCTCTCTATGCGGACTCCATCGAGCCTCCTCCCATGTTCATCGGGCTGGGGAAATTCCTGAACCCGGATCATGAGCCCGGAAAAATGCTGTTCTCCGTCATGCGGGAAGACCAGGTCCCGCTTGCCAAGGAAACCGTTCATGAGATCTGCGGATCGCTCGACGCGCCGAATTCCGGCATCATGTTCACCGTCCCCGTTTCCGATGTAGAAGGAGTTATCTGATTCCATGCAGACCGTACTCTCACTTGCCGTTGCCATGGTGTTCGGCCTTCTTCTGACGCGCCCCGCCAAACTGATCCACCTTCCGAACGTGACCGCTTATCTGGTGGCGGGCCTCCTTATCGGTCCGTATTGCCTGAACGTCTTCCGCGAAAGCGATGCCGCCGCGACCGGCGTTCTTACCAGCATCGCTCTCGGTTTTATCGCTTTTTCGATCGGTGTCGAGTTTAAATTCAGCCACATCAAAAAGATCGGTTCCAGTTCCATCACGATCACCATCCTGCAGGCATGTCTTGCCACGTTGCTCGTTGATGTGACGCTGATCGCATTCGGATTCCCCCTCCCGCTCTCCCTGACGCTTGGCGCGATCGCAGCGGCAACGGCTCCCGCCGCGACTCTGATGGTCGTCCGTCAGTATCACGCACGGGGACCCGTCACCAGTACGCTGCTCCCTGTCGTCGCGATGGATGACGCCATCGGTCTTGTTCTCTTCTCTGTTTCACTGTCAGTCGCTCAGGCGTTTTCGGGCGGTACGGGACTGACTGTCCGATCCATGCTGCTGGAACCTCTCGCAGAAATCTTCCTTTCGCTGCTTATCGGATCCGCCATCGGGCTGCTGATCGCCGTTTCCATGCGGTTTTTCCATTCGAAGACGAACCGCCTGAGTATCGCCGTCGCCGCCGTACTCGCGGGCTCCGCCATCGCGTCCATATTCAATTTGTCCTCGCTGCTTCTCTGCATGGCAATCGGCGCATGTCTTGTCAACATCCGGAAAGATGCCGAGGCCGTTATGGAGGTCACGGACAGCTGGACGCCGCCGCTGTTCATGCTGTTTTTTGTGCTGTCCGGAGCCGAACTGGATCTGGCCGTTGTACCCACCGTCGGCCTCGTCGGGATCCTGTATCTGATCGCGAGAAGTATCGGGAAGTATTTCGGCTCTTATCTTGGGGCAGCGATCGTCAAGGCAAATCCGAATATCCGCAAGTATCTCGGCATCACGCTTCTTCCTCAGGCGGGTGTCGCGATCGGAATGGCACAGGTCGCCCTGACTGCCCTTCCTTCATTTGGCGCAAAAATCCAGGCGGTCGTACTAAGCGCGACCCTGATCTACGAATTAATCGGACCGTTGCTTACCAAAATGGCGCTGACCGCGGCGGGAGAGATCGAGAGAAGCGAAGCCGGAAAATCCGTGCAAAAACAATCATAATTACGGATTGACAAAAAGAAGCGTCCCTATGTATAATTAACCCTGCGCGGCAGTGCTGGAATTGGCAGACAGGCACGTTTGAGGGGCGTGTGCGCGAGCGTATGGGTTCAAGTCCCATCTGCCGCACCAAAAAAAGAGTCCGATTTTTCGGGCTTTTTTTATTTTTCCCATGGATTCTTTCGGGACCTCGGTCATCCGGGAGCATGGCGCCGGGGACTTAATATGCATTGCATGGTTTCCGGTCTCTGAGAAACGAAGAACGCTCTGTACAGAACAGAACGTCCTTGAATACTCTTATTGCACCCTGCGTTTGAGTGATCCCTCTGCGGCGGATCGACGGAAAAACTGCGCTGCAGGGAATCTGTATCAACAGTACCGGAAGCGGATCCGATACGCTTTTTTATAGCGGCTTTCTCAAAACGACCTGCTCCTCGGGACTGATCCCGAAACGTTCCGCGAATTCGGCAGCCTCCTTCAGGTTGTCCGGCGCTGCAAGATCACGCGGGGCGTGCGCATCG
Organism: Clostridia bacterium; assembly: GCA_017556125.1. The sequence goes on from JAFZCW010000028.1 coordinate 3,670, forward strand.
CATCCGAAAACGGTCCTGCACCCCATTTCTCCCGCAATCTTCCAGAAACGCTCCGTAGGATAATTCCTGTGATCGCGTAACCCGAGCAGGTTGATTTCCAGCGGAATGTCAAGCGCTTTCGCGCTTTCGCACAGGCGCGCCGCTTCCCGCTCATATACGGACGGATCGCCGGTAAAGCAGAACAGATCCGGATGCGCCAGATATGAGAAACATCCTGTCTGCATGGCTTCGATGCATCTGTCCGTATAACGCATCAGGGCGGCCTCGTTGTTTTGCGGTATCGTATTGTATATGTGTTCGCCGCTGTCGTTATAATGCTGCCCGAGCAGAAGATAGTCGACAGGATAGGGACGGAGCAGTTCCCTCATCCTCTCAAAAAGATCCGGATAGTATTCCGCCTCAAATCCAAGCAGGATCTCAATCTGCCGCCCGTACTCCTTTCTGAGAGAAAGCACGCCCGACACATAATCTTCCAGCTTCGCGATCGGAACACGGTGATGCGACTCATGTCCGTCCGGAAAAGGCATGGGAACGTGATCCGAGAATCCCAGCACGTTCAGACCGCGCGAGATCGCCGTCTCCACATATTCACGGTCTTCCCCCTCCGCATGCCCGCATCGGGTGGTATGTGTGTGATAATTGATGCGCATATTAGTCCTCCGCATCATATTATACAACACGACAGTGCCCGTTGCGAAAAACCGTGACAAAAAGTATAATATTCTCAAAGATACTTTACGAGAGGAGTGGCGGAAATGTCAGAAATCAAGCTGAACGACGAACTGCTGGAAAAAATCACCGGAGGAGGCGAGCCGCAGCTTCCGGTTCCCACGGAAACCTGCCGGTATTGCGGCGCCACCATTTATCTGCGGCTCGGGGCAAATTTGGATCACGAGGAAAAATGCCCGAAAAATCCAAAGAACATGAATAAAAACACGTAAATCCATTCCGTTCATTCGTGTTTCCGCGGGTGAAGGTACCTGTCGGAACATCATCCATGGTTTCTTATTCCCTTCTTTTATACTGCAGCGCAAAAGGCCGTCGCGGAAACCCGCAGCGGCCTTTTTGAATATGCGCTTATACCGTCGCTCCGTGCCTGTCTGTCGATACAGTGCTGCGCCGTTCAGAAACGGAACAGCGATCCCGGATCAAGATTCGGTACATCAGAAGAGACCGGTTCTCTGGGACGTCGGGTAACATATATCAATCTGCCCCTTTTCTCCGCCGGGCAGTTTCCTTCCGGCACATCCAGCGAAAACCGCTCCGAAACGTTGATGACACGGGTCTCTCCCGAAAACTGTTCCCTCTCAACGCCCGTTCCGTAGGATAGATGTGTATGCCCGTGCAGAAACAGGCGCGGTTGGTACTTGTCTATCAGCCCGCGGAACGCCTCAAATCCCGTATGCGCACGGTCTTCCATGTCGCCGAGCCCTCTCGGCGGAGCGTGGGCGATAACGATATCCACTCCGCCCGCCCTTTTCAGGGCGAAGCGGAGCTTTGCTATCCTCCGCTGCATCTGTTTTTCGGAATACTGATGAGGGCCCTCGTGATACCAGAGACATCCCCCGAGACCCAGGATCCGCACGCCGTTATATATGACAAGATGGCCGTCAATATTCTCGCAGCCTTCGGGCGGCTGTGACGCGTATCCGACGTCATGATTGCCGTGAACATACAGCAGTCTCGCGTGACTCATCGTGACAAGGAACGAAAGGTACTGCGCCTTCAAATCCCCGCAGGACAGGATGAGGTCATACCCGTCGAGCCTTCCGCGGACGTAATGGTCCCAGAGTGCGGGACATTCCACATCGGAAACCGCCAGTATCCTCATGGCTTATCCTCCGTTTCAGGCGGAATGCGGTCCCTGTATACACCCAGCTCGCGCACCAGGGCGCGGGACATCGGAAAGATCTCCTCATACCCGGGGATCGTGCCCTCGACGTGCTCTGCAAGCCGGTCCATCTTCAGTATTTCCATCGAGGAAAGCCTGTTTTCACCGTCTGAGATCAGGCTGCCGTCCTGTGCCGCAAGCCTTTGATCAAATGGATCAAGCAGGCCTTTTTTCAGCATCCCCATCAGCGTTTCCGCAAGCGATCTGACCCCCGGCGGCACCTGTTCCGAAAGCGCCACGTCAATGACGCCGGAATCCATGCCCCACCAGTAGTTTACCGCCTGGTCCTTCTTCTCCGTGTTTCCGGAAAGAACGGAACGAACGATATTCTCGTACAGCTTTCCCCAGAGCCAGCACGGAGACGCGAGCGGTTCAAGTCCGCCGTCATTCCCGATAAGAAAAGTGCCGTACTGCCCGTGTCTCAGATATGTGGCGTCGGGCACGGGAATGTCGCGGTTTGAGATGACGCGGACGCCTTTTTCCTTCAGCGTCCTGACGCAGTCGGTATTCGTGCACGTCCATTCGAGCAGAATTCTCGCTCTCGGATTCGTCATCCTGACTCCGAGCGCGAACGCGTTTATCGACGCAGGCACACCGAGTATCGGATAGGAACCTACATATCCGACGAGATCGTTTTCCGCCAGAGCGCCTGCGATGACTCCGGTAATGAATTTTCCCTCATAGGTGCGGCAGTAGTAGCTCTTTACGCTTGAGAGCGGCTGACACGCAGAGCAGTTGAAGAACCTGACCTTCGGATACTTTACCGCTGCCTTCAGCGTCGGATCGAGCATCCTGGGCGTCGTGGTAAATACGAGCTCCGCCCCGTCGGATACAGCTCCGTCGATCATCTCTCCGACCGTTTCGCTTGTGTCTGCATGGAAATACTGTTTTACGGCGACGGAATCCGTCAGCGCTTCCAAAAGCTGCGCAGCCCCTTCCGCGTGTCCCTTAGTCCAAGGACTGGCGTCTGAATCTCTTTCGTAGACAAAGGCGACCGACAGGTGCTTCGGTGCGGGAAAGATCAGCTTTTGGATGACGCTCATCTTGTCATCCTCCTCCGGCACGGTCTCAACTCTTATCGTGTCGGGATCGGAAACTGTCCGCACGTCGTCCCAGAGTCCCGACAGCGCTTTCTTCAGTTCTGCCGGGGACATCTCTGTAAGCGAGTCGTATGAATAAACCTTCAGAAAGAGCAGCAGCGCGTCCTCCGGTTCGAGGCCCTGCTTTATGCCGCCGAGAGAGTTGAACGCCTGCTTGAAGTAATAATAGGAAGAAAGGAGCCTGCGCTTCTCGGAATCGCTCCATTTTTCACCGGGTTTTTTCCCGACGGCTGAGAGCAGGCGCGAATAATCGCCGGGCTTCTTAAACTGAATGTCCCAAATGCCGCTGGACTTCTGAAAATCCGCGAATTCAAGATAGGCGGCATATTGCGGGTCGGAAAGATCCGGACGCATCACCCTCGTAACGCGGGCGGGGATTCTGGCAGCGCCGAAATACCTCAGTACGCTTACACGCTTGTTCCCCTCGGCAACATAAAAATTCCCGAGATACTCGACGCACTCGATGGGATCCCGGATGCCCGTTTCAGACATATGCGCCTGGCATAACGCCTTCCACTTCAAGGCAAACTCACTGTCCGGCTCCGGAAGCGGGAGAAAGGAAGCGGAAAATGCGTTTGTTCTGCCCGCCGCTTTCGTTCCGACGATACGATCCGCCGGAATATCCGAAACGGGAAGTACCTGCACGGATGCGCCTGCAATATCAGGAAAGATCTCTTCAAGCGCGGGGGGAAACGGGTTCCTGCCGAGCGCTTCCAGTTCCTTTTTTTCCTTTTGTCCCATGTGCTGGGCATTTATGTATTCATCGATGGCAGTTGGTGCGATCATTATTTCTCCCAATAAAAGATTTTTTCGAAGTATATCACCTGAGTGTGCGGCAATCAAGGGAAATCACCCATCCGGTCCATGGGCGCGGATTTCGCCCGGCTTTCAATCCGCACCGGAATCGGGTATTTCCTGTTTCCGCAATGCGGAGCTTCACCAAATCGGTATTCATTTTCACTGAATTCGCAGTAGAATTCGCACTATGTTTATTTTACAATGTAATCGTAAGGTGAAGATCACCTTATCCGAAAAAAGCAAATTATTAATAGGAGGATCATACAATGGATTTGAAAGGTCTCGTAGAAGCAACAGCAGAAGATCTGAAGGGTGTTGTCGGCGGCGCGCTTGCAACCAGATATTATATCTACACGGTCGTAAAAGGCGATAACCTGACCAAGATCGCAAAACGCTTCGGCACAACGGTCGACGCGATCTATAACCTGAACCGCGACAAGATCCAGGATCCCGATCTGATCAAGATCGGCTGGAAACTGATCATCCCCGTTACCGAAATCAAATAATCCAACCGGCTTACGCGGCGGTCCGATCCTTCGGACCGTCTTTTTTCTGTTGATCATGTTTTTCTGCAATTGCAACGGTTTCTGTGATAATATTTATATATAACTTCGCGGCAGACCGCGCCGAACACCATCATCCGAATCAATCCGTACGACTCCGTCGAAATGAGAAGAAGGTAGAAAGATGACGCAATTAACGCTCAGCGATCTGGAATACTCCAACCGGAAGAAAAAAACGAAGCGCGAACTGTTTCTTGACAAAATGGACGCGATCCTTCCCTGGCAGGACTGGGTCGAGCTCATCCAGCCTTTCTATCCGGCCGGGAAGCGCGGGAGACCGCCGATCGAGATCGAGACCATGCTCCGCATGTATCTGATGCGGATCTGGTTCCGTCTCTCGGATAAATCCATTGAAGACGCCGTCTATGACAGTTATGCCATGCGGACCTTCATGCGTGTCGATTTCTTTCGTCAGCAGGTGCCGGACGCCACGACGCTGCGGAGATTCCGCAGCCTTCTGAACAGGCATCACCTCACGGAAAGGATCCTGGGAGACGTCAGGTCCCGTCTCCGCGGCGCAGGTATCGTTCTTCACAAGGGAAGCATCGCCGAACCTTATGTGGCAAATGCGGGAGCCGCCGCCAAGCGGAGCGAAAAGCAGTCCTGACCGAACGGCCCTTCCGTCCGCTTTCTGCTGAACATGAACAGTTCTTCAGCGCATCCCTTTGCGGGATGCGTTTTGTTTCGATTGAATCACGTCGGAAAATGCAATATAATGATTGACAGTATTCCGCCTGCATGACGCGGCACAAATACACGATTTGATCCGCCTGCTTTTTCACAGTACGGAACGGAAATGGATAAAACGATATGTCAGCATCACGTCATACCTGCATAGGGAAAATACCGGCTCTTCTGCTCGCAGCGGTCTTTCTCTTCTCGGCGGCCGGCTGCGCCTCCCCGAAACAGGCAGCCGTAGCGGAACAGCCCGCCCCGGCGGAGGAAACCGCCGCAGCGGAAATGAAAACGGCGGATCCTGTTCAGATCGATCTGATGCCCGCGGACACGCCTGCGCCGGCACCGGCCGTCACGCTGACGCCTTCCCCCTCTCCCACGCCGGAACCGGCTCTGAAGGGTTTTATCGTCGGGATCGATCCCGGGCACCAGCTGCACTATGATCCCTCTGATGAACCGGTCGCCCCGGGTTCAAGCACCATGAAGAAAAAGGTCGCCGGGGGATGCCAGGGTGTCAAATCCAGAATGTTCGAGTATGAACTCAATCTCAGCCTCGGCCTCCTCCTGCGCGATCTGCTGGAGGCCGACGGTGCGACCGTCGTCATGACGAGGACCGTTCAGGACGTCAATATCTCAAATTCCGCGCGGGCGATCATGTTCAACGACGCGAATGTGGATCTCGGTATCCGGATCCATGCGGACAAGGCAAGCGACAGAAACAAGCGCGGCGTCCACATGCTGATCCCGAAGGAATACCGTACGGACTGGTATGATACCAATCTGAAAGCAGCCCAGTGCATACTGGAACATTATCACGAGGTGACCGGCATGCCCATCGTAAAAGGTTCCGGCATTTCGGAGCGCGGGGATCAGTCCGGTTTCAACTGGTGCACAAGGCCCATCGTCTGTATTGAAACGGGTTATCTCAGCAATCCTGAGGATGACGCGCTGCTTTCCGATCCGGAATTCCAGAAACTGGCTGCGCAGGGCCTTTACGAGGGCATCCGCGCTTTTCTGCTGGGTGAACCCTCATCCTCCGGCACGGACAGCGTTGCCGGTATCGAAACGTCCGAGGAAACGGATAATTCCGATGAATAGCCCAATTACTACAAGGAGAAAACTGTCCGGCGCTCCCGGCCCTGTCATCTTATGAAAAAAAACCTGTGTCTCATCGTCTTGATCCTGCTGTCGATCCTGGTCCTCACAGGCTGCGAAGATTCGCTGCCTGAAATGGTCGCGATCGTTTTCAGCACCGCGACGCCGGTGCCCACCTCCGTTCCCGCCGCGCCCGCGACACCCGAGCCGACAGCGGAGCCCACGCCGGAACCCACCGCGACGCCCGAACCGACTCCGGAACCCACGCCGGAACCGGTCCTGACCGATTTCTGGGATACCGGCAGCATCCGGGACGCGCTGCTTCTGGATTATGACAACGTAAAGATCGTGACCGCTGCCAGGAACAGGGTGACGCTCTATCCGGAGCCTTCCCTGAGCTCCGAGCCCGAGCAGCTGAGAAACAAAAAAACGCATTCCTGTTCGGATATCCTGATCCTGGATACGGTCAAAGGGGACGACGGGTCCGATTTCTACTACGTGCAGGCCGCCTTTTCCGGGCGCAGGGGATACGTCCCGGTCGATAAGACCGTCGACTCCAAATTCGCGGAAGAGGGCGTTTCCGGGTTCGCCCTCATGAAACGCCCGGGCTGCCCCATTTTCTACAATTACAATGTCGAGGACAAAGTCAACGCGCAGGAAAGCTACCACGCTGTCCGCATCCTCGGCTCTTACAGAGGTTTTTACTATGTCGTCACGCAGGACGGAAATTTCGGGTATATGGAGCCCGAAGTCCTGGAGCCTGTCAGCAGGGAAACCATCGAGGAGTATCTTTCCCAGAGCCTGGCGGAAGATGTCCGCGCTTCCTTCTCCCCGGAAGATCTCGCCGAAACGCTGGAAGCGATGACCGGCGAGGAAGTCGGGTCCATGGAGGAGCTTCTCTATGAGCAGCTCACCCAGTTCGGATTCTTCTTCTCCCCGGGCTACTACCGCTACTACGAAAAGCCCCTGCACGACAGAACGCTGTACCCCCAGGGCTTCTATCTGGATGACGTGTACAATTCCAGGATCTTCAAGCTCTGGAACACATCCGGAAGGCTGGTTCTCTATGAGGGCGAAGAAACCCAGTGGGATTATATTGACAGCTACGCTTCTCTCGAGCGCGGAGATCTGATCTTTTTCTCCGAATACGAACCGGGAGACACCGCGATCGTACCGGGCTCCGAGGTCGTATTCCGCGGAAAATACTCCGGATATGTCACCGACTGCGGGGTCTACCTCGGAAACGATACCGTGCTTCTTTCTCAAAACGGCGTCCTGACGGAGGTCAGCGGCTTCAGTTCTCTGGGAAAGGCGCTGTATTTTGACTGCGGAAGACGGATCCATGATGGCGTTTCCGACATCAAGGATCATTTTTCCGAAACGATCATTTCTACCATCTATGACCGTCTCGGAACTCCTTACGACAATTTCACAAGGGTCGGGGACGCGAGTTACGACTGTTCCGGCATCATCTGCTGGTCCCTCCGCACCATGGGCGTACACCGCATGAAGACCAAAACTTCGGCGCTCATGCTTGAGACGACCGCTTCCGGTTTTGCAAACACGAAACTGTTCTATTTAGCTGACGGAACCAAACTCGATTATGACTACATCAATCCCTATCCGAAAACGCTCGAGGATCTGAACCGTCTCGAGCGCGGGGATCTTGTGTATCTTTACAGCACCGAAACACACCGCGTCGGCCACGTCATGGTATACCTCGGCAACAATTTCGTTATCCATTCCACGACCATTGACGAGAAATACCGCGGGACGCTGGTCGCGGGGATCCGTCCCGAACTGCAGGCTTTGTATTACGGAGCCACCCGGGTCATGGGCGTCGGCTGATTCTTTTTTCCTGTTTCCCCCGTCAAGATAAAACAATGCCTCTTCCCGGAAAAGGAAAAGGCATTGCTTTTTTTCGTTTCAGGTTTCTGCTCAGACGACCTCGCCGCGCTTGCGCATCTGGGCTCTTCTGATCGCTTTCCCAAGTTCAAAGACCGGGATCGCGGATACCGCGAGCAGGACCGAAATGGCAAGTTCCTTCGGCTGGAATGTCCCCGGCTCGATGCCGAACACGGTGCAGAGGCCGGGAATATAGATTGCTGCAAGCGTCATCGCGACCGTGACGACCGTTGCGCCGACGAGCCACCAGTTCGTGTTTTTCAGCATGTCCTTTGACAGGATCGATCCGATCCGCGAACGCATGTTGATCGCGCAGATCATTTCCGCAAAGTTTACGGTCAGGAACGCCATGGCCATCGCATTGACGCATTCCGCTCCGGTGAACAGGATCTGTCCGGTCGGGTTTTCAAGCCGGAAACCGATGAAGTAGGAAGCGAGCTCGATCAGTGCGAGATAAACGCCCTGCCAGACCATGTCGAATCCGGCGCCGTTGGAGAAGATCCCGTCCGTCGTGGGTCTCGGCTTGCGGAGCATCAGATTTCCCTCCGCTTTTTCCATGCCTAGCGCAAGGCCGGGCAGCGAGTCGGTCACCATGTTTACCCATAGCAGATGTACGGGAGACAGGATCGTAAAGTGCAGGATGGAGGCAACAAACATGATGATGATTTCCGCCATGTTGGTGGAAAGCTGGAACTGAAGCACCTTCAGAACGTTATCGTAGATCTTTCTGCCTTCTTCGACCGCATTCACGATCGTCGCGAAGTTGTCGTCGGAAAGAACCATGTCCGCGACGCTCTTGGTCACGTCCGTTCCGGTGATGCCCATCCCGATTCCGATATCCGCGGCCTTGATGGAAGGCGCGTCGTTGACGCCGTCTCCGGTCATCGCCGTGACCATCCCGCGTTCTTTCCACGCACGGACGATACGCGTCTTGTGTTCCGGCTGGACACGCGCGTATACCGAATACTTGAGGACCTCGTCCACCATCTCCTCGTCGGAGAATTTATCGAGCTCCGCTCCGACGATCGCCTCGGAGTCATCCGTAATGATCCCGAGATCCTTTCCGATCGCGACTGCGGTATCCTTATGGTCTCCCGTGATCATGATCGGACGGATGCCGGCCTGGCGGCACTCGCGGATCGCGTCATATACTTCCGGACGGCAGGGATCGATCATGCCGACCAGTCCGATGAACACAAGATCCTGCTCAAGATCCTCCGGCTCCACGGAACCGGGCATTTCGTCATATTTTCTGTATGCGGCGCACAGGACGCGGAGCGCGCGGTCCGCGAACGCCTTGTTCTCCTTTTCGATGGAAGCCCGGAATTCATCCGTCATCGGGAATTCCGTCCCGTCCTGCAGATACCTGCTGCAGCGCGAAATCATGACGTCGCACGCACCCTTGGTATACTGGATGATGTCTTCGCCGTCCTTATGGATGGTGGACATCATCTTCCTCATGGAATCGAACGGAGCTTCCCCGACACGCGGCTGTTCCGCCTCAATGACAGGCTTCGGCATCCCGAGCTTGTTCGCGTAGTTGACAAGCGCGCATTCCGTCGGCTCACCGGTCGCTTCCGAGGCTCCCTCCTGCAGTTCCGCGTCGGAACAGAGCGCCATCGCCCTTCCAAGCAGAAGCTCATCGGAGGTGAAGGCGTCCACGACCGTCATCTTGTTCTGCGTAAGCGTTCCGGTCTTATCCGAGCAGATGATCTGCGTGCAGCCGAGGGTTTCGACGGCAGTCAGTTTCCGGATCAGCGCCTGGCGTTTGCTCATCGCGGTGACGCCGATCGACAGGATGATCGTAACGACGGCGGGAAGTCCTTCCGGAATCGCGGCAACGGCAAGCGCGATCGCAGCGATGAACGTTTTCAGCCCCGCGTCACCGAGCATGCTCCACGAAAAGCCCTCCGAGGACAGAAGAACGGATTCCACCATTCCGACCACAAACACCAGGATACAGATCCCGAGAACAAGCTTGGTAAGGAACTTGGAGAGTTCCGCCATCTTTTTCTGGAGCGGTGTCTGCTCCTTTTCCGCCATGGAGAGCGCGTCCGCGATCTTTCCGATCTCCGTGTCCATGCCGGCAGCGGTCACAACGGCCTTTCCTCTTCCGTAAACGATCGTGGAACCGCTGTAGACCATGTTGTGCCTGTCGCCGAGCGGTACCTCTTTCCCGGGCTCGCGGCACATCAGCACATCGATCGCCTTCTGGACCGGGACGGATTCGCCGGTCAGCGCAGCTTCTTCAGCCTGCATACTGTGCGCTTCGATGACGCGGCAGTCTGCCGGGACGGCGTCTCCCGCTTCCAAGACGACCACGTCTCCGACCACGACGTCTTCGCTCTTGATGACGACGACTTTCCTGTCGCGCAGGACCTTGCTTGTCGCGGCAGTCATCTCCATGAGCGCGTCCATGGCCGCTTCCGCCTTGCTCTCCTGAACAAGGCTCATGATGGTATTGATGATGACGACGACCAGGATGACCAATACATCCGCAAAATCACGGAATGTGGGCCTTCCCCCCGCTTCGATCACGGCAACCACCGCCTGGATCAGCGCGGCGGCGAGCAGCATGATGATCATCGGATCCAGAATCGAATTGATAAACTTCCGGAACAGCGTTTCCTTTTCCGGTTCCTTCAGTTTGTTCTTTCCGTTCCGCTCCAGTCTTGCAGCGGCTTCTTCAGCCGTCAGACCGTGCTGGTTCGTATCCAGCTCCTTCAGGACATCCGCTGCTTCCTGATAATAACGTTCCATTCAAACCTCCCGCATCCATCGTTGACAAAACAGGGAAAAACATGCCCGTACATTCAAAAAAAAGCCTTAACATTCTCGCCAGAAAATGTTAAGGTCTCGTTTGCGTCTTGAAAAGAGCACCGCATACCAGCCGGGAGCTCCGGCGGCTGTTGACATGCGGTCGAAAAACTACTCCCCTGTAACCAGGTTAAAATATCATGAACAATGCCAAAAGTCAAGAAACAATCCCTGCGAAAGGGGTTACAATTCTCTTAGGCGGAACAACGGACGATAGCGGCATCCACCCTGTTTCCGCGAGGAGTTTTACATGAGTCGGCAACCTGCAGGCACAGCCCGGAAAGCCCGGATCATCACATTTTTTAGCATCGCGTTCCTCTGCATGCTTGTTTCCGCATGCGTGGATACCGGCGCCGCCGTCTTTGAAGCGCCTGACACGCCGACACCCTCACTCCCTCCCACGCCCACGCCGGAACCGTTCACCATCTCGGTCACGGCAGAACCGGTCGTGACCGACGCCCTCGGTCAGATCGTGGAATCCGATGAGCATTATTACGACTACATCTCCTACGGGGATATGCGTGTCTACGAATACGATACCGGCACGTTCCTTGACGGCATCTGCTTCAGCAGCTATCCGGAACCGCTCGACGGAACCGTCCGGATCATTTACAGGGATCAGGACGGCAGGCTGTGCGGAGAGGGAACGCTTCACAACGCGCTCGGAACGACCGTCATGCAGCCGGGTGCGAACACCGTTTATGCCGAGATCCTGACGGACATCAGCGTTCTCGATATGGACTTCAC
>JAFZCW010000029.1 GCA_017556125.1 Clostridia bacterium
AAAGCCACCCGGTATATTGTGTTTTTCACAGACAAGACAGCTTTTGCCGGCATTCAGGACGGTGCACGCGGCAGCAAGACCACCGTTTCCCGCGCCTATGATGATGACGTCGTACCGGTCCATTCTTTATACCTCTGTTTCCACGGTATAGGTCAGAACGTTTTCAATGACATCTCCGTCGATCTGCAAGGCGCACGGTTCTTCAAAGGACACTGTCACCTTTTTCCCCGTCTTAACCGTGACCCAGTCTTTCTTTTTGACGTGTTCGCCCTTGTTCAGGGACGGGAACCGCATCAGGGTGATCAGACGGCTCTTCTTATAGATCGTCACGGAAGTGACCAGATTGTCCTCATTGAGACGGTCCTGGTCCGGAGCGACCATCAGTCCGCCGCCGTAAAAGCGTCCCTTCATCGTTGATGCCAGCCAAACGTTCTCGTATTTCTCGGTGACCCCGTCGACCGTGACGGTCGCCTTGTTCAGTTTGTAGCCTCCCAGCAGGAGCTTGATGGCGATACTGGAATAATTGACCGGCTTATCGGAAGTTTCCCTCTGAATGTCCCCGACCCTGCAGGTTTCCCCGTCCAGTCCATAGCCGATACCGTTCAGAAAACGCCTCTGAATGCCGTTGACGGTGACCAGCGGAAGATTCTTCAAAAGCGGGCGCAGGTCCAGCCTGTCATCCTTCGCGCGCGCTTCATTGTCACGCCAGAAGTCATTTCCGCTCCCGCACTTGGCATAGAAAACATTGTTCTTGAACTCGTATCCGTACAGATCGTTGGCAAACCGGTTGACCGTTCCGTCCCCTCCGGTCAGGATCACCTCATCGTCTTCCTTCAGCCCGTCAAAGTATTTCCTCATGTCCTGGATATCCAGCAGACTGACGAACTCGCCCTCAAGATGATGTGCTTCCGCCCACGCTCTGGCGTCCTGTTCTCCTTTGGAATTGTTTGCCTTTGGGTTGAATAAAAAATGAATCATAGAAAGCTCCTTTCGAATCACTGTCAAGATGATCGTGATAAATGAATCGGGTCGGCGGCTTCCGAAACAACTTCAGCCGACCTAAAGAATATAATATCACGAACATGCCCGGATATCATTCCCTGTTTCCGATTGATAAACCTCGCGAAAGAAAACCTCGTGAAAGAAAAGCAGCACTGTAATGAAGGAAAAACTTTCCGTTTTCAAATAATCATTGCGGTACGCTATTGACTCTTACGTTACGTAATAGTTTATGATGGGTTCGCAGGGAGGTGATCCGCACCATGATGACGGTAAAGGAAGTCAGCAAACTGACCGGAATCAGTATACGCACCCTTCAGTACTACGACAGGATCGGGCTCCTGCGTCCGGCGAGACGGACAGATTCAGGATACCGCCTGTATGACGATTCTTCTCTGGAAACGCTGAAGCAGATCCTGCTGTTCCGGGAACTGCAGTTTCCTTTAAAAGAGATCCGGGCCTTCATGACGGTCCCGGGCTATAACCGCGAGAAGGCGCTGGATCAGCAGATCGGGCTTCTGAATCTGAGGAAACGTCATCTGGAGCAATTGATCCTTTATGCAGAAAACATGAAAGAAAAGAAAGGAGATCCTATGGATTTTTCGGCATTTGATACCCGCACGCTGAAAGAATACGAGAAGCGGGCAAAATCGGAATGGGGGGACACGGACGCCTACCGGGAATACGAAACCAGGACAAAGAACTGGACGCGTAGCGATTACAGCACGTTCGCGGACGATCTCATGCAGCTGTTTGCCGAGTTCGGACAGATGAAAAACCTGCCCCCGGATGATCCAAGACCACAGGCGCAGGTAAGAAAACTTCAGAAATATATCACAGATCACATGTACCGCTGCACCGACGAGATCCTTCTGAGTCTCGGCGATGCGTACGAGAGCGGCGGAGAATTCACAAAAAACATCGATGCCGCAGGCGGCGAAGGAACCGCCCGCTTCACGGCGGAAGCGATCCGGTCCTGCTGCCGGAATTCATGATTCCAATGGCGGCTTCCGGGAAGGCTCCCGTCAGGAAACGGCCAGTCTTTTCCGGAGTCCCATCACGGAAACCGGCTTCACAAGGAACGCGCTCACCGCGATGGCAAGTATCCCGCAGACTGTTTCCGGGATCGGATTGCCGAGCGACTGCAGAACAATGACGGTACAGTCTATCGCGCAGAGAACAACGCCAACGGGTATCCCGAAACGCCGGTCCAGCACGACCGCTATGACGTCGAATCCGCCAAGGGAAGCCCCGCTCCTGATCGTAAGCCCCACGCCGCATCCCAGGAGAAGTCCTGCTGCAAGCGCTCCCGCGATCCCGGAGGGAGCGGTACAGGGAACGCGTGAGAAATAATCGAGAAGAAGCGGGAACATAAGGCTCGAGAATACGGTTTTCAGTGCGAACTGCTTGCCGCAGAGAACATACCCGAGTGCCAGAAGCACAATGTTATATACCATGACCACGGCGGGAAGCGGAAGAGACAGTGCTGCAGACGTCAGGCGCGCCAGCCCCGTCACGCCTCCGGAGGAAAAACCGTTCGGGATGATGATCAGTCCGAAAGCCGCAGCCGTCAGAAACGTACCGGTCACCAGCTCCAGGCACTGTGTGCAGTTCCGGCGGATGTGCGTCAGTACGTTTTCCATAACAAGCGGCTCCCTTAAAATAACTTAAGCGAATTATATTCCTTGGTATATGCTTTGACAAGCACGCTTTTCCAATGATAATATAAGTTTATCTTATGTTTTGGAGAGCCACCATGACAACAAACCAGCTTCAGTATTTCGTTTCCGTCGCTTCCTGCAGAAGCTTTACAAAAGCCGCGGAACAGCATTTTCTGAGTCAGACCGCCATTACCCAGCAGATCCGCCTTCTCGAGGACAGCCTCGGCGTGAAACTGATCAACCGGGACAAACGGCCGATCGAACTGACTGACGCGGGCAAGGTCTTCTATCATGAGGCAAGGGCCGTTCTCAGCCGGATGGACGAGGCGGTCATTCGAACACAGGAGGCTTCCGCCGGCCTTTCGGGTCTGATCAGAATCGGATATGAAAAAGGCTATGAGCGCAGCGATCTTTCTTCGCGGCTCCGGACGTTTCATCTTGCTTATCCGAACATCCTCTTTACCTGCATCCGCGAGAATACCGACCGGCTAGCGGAACTTCTTGAGCAGGACAAGCTGGATGTCATCTTCTCCTGGGACAGCACGAATCTGCGTCAGAACGAGGATGTCGGATACCGTCTTGATCTTCGCTCCCCACTGTCGGTTGCCCTGTACGGAAGCCATCCCTTTTCCATGCGCAAGTCGCTCTGCAGGGAGGATCTGAAGGACGAAACGATCCTTTACATGACGCCCGCAGGAAACAAGGATTCGTTCGGTGACGCCCATTTCATGGCGCTTTATGAAGAAGCCGGATATCAACCCCGCATCGCGCTGCAGAGCAGCGACTGTGAAAGCCTCCTCATCATGGTCGCGGCGGAAGAAGGCATCACGATCCTTCCGTCCTATACGATCGAAAAGCTGACTAACGCTGAAAATCTGATCTTTGTTCCGCTTGAGGGTAAAAATGAATATGAAGAGATCTTCATGATCTGGAGAAAGAGCCGCGTCAGCGAAGCAGTCTCCTGTTTTCTGACCTCCTTCGGCGTATGATGCTTCCGTTCCCCGTTCCATTCATCGGAAGAACAACGATCGGCCGGAGCGATAAGCCCCGGCCGCTGCAAATCTGTTTCTTTTCATGACTCTGTCCGAATTCCGACGGGTCAGATCCTCGAGAGATACTGACAGGCGTTGATCGCCGCGTTGGCGCCGTCGGAGCAGGCGGTTGCCACCTGCCGCAATGTCTTCGACCGGCAGTCACCGGCAACAAAAACGCCTTCTGTCCTTGTCACGCCCGTTTCATCCGCTTCAAAATAGCCCCAGCGGTTCAGGAGCGCAAGATGCGCGAACGGACCGTTGTTCGGAATCAGTCCGACCGCAAGAAAAACGCCGTCACAGTTGACCGTTTTCTCCACGCCTTCCTCAATATATGTCACGCCGGTGAGTTTTCCGTTCTCCGTGACATATCCCGTCACGATCGTAGAAAGATGCGTCTCCACGTTGTGATAGGAAAACAGCGTCTCCTGTGATTTCGCGTCCGCGGTGAATTTCGGAAGGTCCTGCAGCATGGTCAGCTTCCGTGCCGTCTGGACGAGCGTGTTCGCTTCGACGAACGCGGAATTGCCGCCGCCGATGACGACGACATCTTTGTCCCTGTAGAGATCGCCGTCGCACACTGCGCAGAAGTGGATGCCCTCGCCTATCAGATCCGCTTCTCCGGGAAGCCCCAGCACCCGGTGCGTCGTTCCTGTTGCCAGAATAAGACTCCTTCCTTCGTAGGTGCTGCCTTCTTCCGTTCTGACAACGAACGCGCCGTCACTCCTGTCCGCCCGCAGAACATTTTCGATCGCGACCTCTGCGCCCTGTCCGATTGCCTGATCCAGAAGCTTGTCGGCAAATTCATCGCCGCTGATCTCGGCGAATCCGGGAATGTTCTCGACCTTCGGCGTATTGACGATCTGACCGCCGAACACGCTCTTTTCGATTACCAGGACGCTTTTGCCGTTTCTTCTTCCGTAAACGGCGGCTGTCAGACCGGCAGGCCCTCCGCCGATAATGATGATGTCGTACATCTGTTCCGTTCTCCTTTGTCCGTCATGACCGCTCCTGTCCGCAGTCCGCTTTTCAAAACAGAACCATGCACCGGGATATACCGCAATGCATGGTTCTTCTGATATCTTCCGGTATATCGGGTCAGCTGACTGCCGCCCTGTGCGCCTTGATCCAGTCGATCGCCGCGCTCTCGCCGACGTATCTCGTTCCGTCCGGATCGATGATGGTCGGCGTCTGTGTGATGCCGAGTTCCCTCGCGATGTCCAGATGCTCTGAGCAGTTCACCGTCTCATACGGTATCTTCGCGAAGCGGAATCTCTGTTCGGCGCCCTTGCACTTCGGGCAATGGTCCTTGACGTACATGACCGGGACGGAGGATATCGGGGCTGCCGTCGTTTCGACTGTCCTGACCGGGGCAGCCGGCGCGGTCTGTTCCGGTCTCGGCTCTTTCATTCTCATGCAGCAGGAGTTCGCAATGTCATAAACGAGACGGTCCCTGAACTCCTGCGCCTTTCCGTCGTTCCAGTTCTGGACAGGACGGTAATATCCCGTGATGCGGCTGTAGACTTCCGTCTTCTGACCGCAGATCGGGCACACATACTGCTCGCCCGTCAGATAGCCGTGATCGCTGCAGACGGAATAGGTCGGGGACATCGTATAGTACGGAAGCTTATAGTTCTCCGCGATCTTCCGGACAAGCGACGCGGCGGATTTCCAGTCGGGCAGCTTCTCTCCGAGGAACGCGTGGAACACGGTACCGGAGGTGTAAAGCGTCTGGAGATCGTCCTGAACATCAAGCGCAGCGAAAATATCGTCCGTATAGCCGACAGGCAGATGGGAAGAGTTCGTGTAGTACGGCGTCCCGTTCATGTTGGCGGTGATGATATCCGGATACTGCTCTTTGTCGTGTTTGGCAAACCGGTAGGTGGTGGATTCGGCGGGGGTCGCTTCCAGATTGTAGAGATCGCCGTATCTCTCCTGGTAATCGCTCAGCCGGTTCCGCATGTGGTTCAGAACGTCCTGTGCAAACTGCTGCGTCTCCTTGTGCGTCAGGTCGGCGCGGAGCCATTTTGCATTCAGCCCCACTTCATTCATTCCGATCAGCCCGATCGTGGAGAAGTGGTTGGCAAATGTTCCGAGATACCGCTTCGTATACGGATACAGACCGTTGTCAAGAAGCTTCGTGATGACATCGCGCTTGATCTTCAGGCTTCGGGCGGCAATGTCCATCAGCCTGTCAAGGCGCGCGTAGAAATCTTTCTCGTCCTCGGCAAGATACGCGATCCGCGGAAGGTTGATGGTCACGACGCCGACGCTGCCCGTCGACTCGCCGGAACCGAAGAAACCGCCGGATTTCTTGCGGAGTTCACGCAGGTCAAGCCGGAGCCTGCAGCACATGGAGCGGACGTCGCTGGGTTCCATGTCCGAATTGATATAGTTGGAAAAATACGGTGTGCCGTACTTTGCCGTCATCTCGAAAAGCAAACGGTTGTTTTCCGTATCCGACCAGTCGAAGTCCTTCGTGATCGAATAGGTGGGGATCGGATACTGGAAGCCGCGGCCGTTCGCGTCTCCCTCGATCATCAGCTCGATGAAAGCCTTGTTGACCATATCCATTTCCGCCTTGCAGTCGCCGTACGTGAAGTCCATATCTTCGCCGCCGACGATCGCGGGAACATCCTTCAGGTCCGCGGGGACGACCCAGTCCAGCGTGATGTTGGAGAACGGCGCCTGTGTGCCCCATCTGGACGGGGTGTTCACGCCGTAGATAAAGGACTGGATGCACTGCTTGACTTCTTTGTAGGAAAGATGGTCGACTTTGACAAACGGGGCAAGATAGGTGTCAAAAGAGGAGAACGCCTGAGCACCCGCCCATTCGTTCTGCATGATGCCGAGGAAGTTCACCATCTGATTGCAGAGGGTGGAAAGATGGCTTGCGGGAGAAGAGGTGATTTTGCCGGGGATGCCGCCGAGTCCTTCGCGGATCAGCTGCTTCAGGCTCCATCCTGCGCAGTATCCTGTCAGCATGGAGAGATCGTGCAGATGGATCGCGGCGCTCCGGTGCGCGTTCGCGATTTCGGCATCATAGACTTCGCTCAGCCAGTAGTTCGCCGTGATCGCGCCGGAATTGGACAGGATCAGTCCGCCGACGGAATAGGTGACGGTAGAATTCTCCTTGACGCGCCAGTCATTGACGCGCAGATAATTGTCTACGAGTTCCTTGTAGTTGAGCAGCGTGGAATTGACGTTGCGGACGTTTTCCCTCTGCTTGCGGTAAAGGATATAGGCCTTTGCCACATCGGCGAATCCGGCTTCGGAGAGCACTTTCTCAACGCTGTCCTGAATGTCCTCGACCGTGATATGCTCGTCCCGAATCTTGCTCTCAAAATCCGCCGTTACCTGAAGCGCGAGCATGTTGATCACAGTGGGATGATACTGTTTCTCAAGCGCGTCGAATGCTTTGGTAATCGCCACACGGATTTTGTCGATGTCAAAATCTACGACCTTGCCGTCCCTTTTTACCACCATATACATGTTTTTACCCCTCACAATCCTCTGTAAACCGATCTTTCGGCTTTGACCGTAGCATAGTATAGCAACGTTCCTATGCCATTGTCAACGAAAAAATACCATATATTGACAAATTATTCATAATTGACCACAAGATATAGTTATCCGCGAATTCTGATTTTTTCCGTCACAGGTGCCAGAATTTCCGCATATTCTGCCAGTTTTTCCCTGCTTGGGGCCTTCAAACCGGCAAAGGGAACGGTATCGCGGTCCACAAACGGCTGCAGATAGTAGTCCGGAATTTTCCTTCCGGTCCGCTCTGTCAGCGGTTCGAGCATGGTGCGGATCGCTCTCATGGATTCCTCCGTGTGAAGCGGCTCGACCACCGTCGTCCGCAGCTCAAAAGGAACGGAGGATGTAAGAAGAAGCTCAATGCTTCTGAGAAGACTGTCTATGTCGAAACGCTCCGTCCCGGCCGTCGCGGCATACTGCTCCGGTCCGTTTTTGACATCGAGCGCCACATAATCGGGGAGGTTCTGATCCAGCGCGTTCTGAAGGTGCTTCGGAAAGCATCCGTTTGTATCCAGCTTGACCGCAAACCCCGCCGACTTGATCTGCCTCATGAAATCGCACAGGTCCGGCTGCAGGCAGGGTTCTCCTCCCGTAATGCACACACCGTCGATCTTTCCCTTCCTCCCGGAAAGATACTCAAGAAACTCCCCGGGTGTCATCGCGGCCGGGGGTGACTCCAGCAGTCCGCTGTTGTGACAGAACGGACACCTCAGATTGCACCCGCCCGTGAAAACGGTGGAGGCAACTTTTCCGGGAAAATCCACAAGGCTGAGTTTCTGCAAACCTGCAATAATCATAACGCTCCCCCGATTGTTCCTTTTTTGGATATTATTGCAGAAATTTCCGGCTCCCGCAATCGTAACCGCATGCTTTCGGTTCCGAAAAGGCCGGAACCGGAATGCCTTCGCGATTGACTTTTTCCCGTCCGGGGATCAAATTAATGATAGGAACAGTTTCAAGGAACGGAATCCCGTATGAAAATCATGGTCAGTGCCTGTCTGACAGGCGAAAATGTGAAATACAACGGCGGCAACAACTATTCGGAACCTCTTTCCGCGTTCCTGTCAGGACACGACGTGATCCCTGTCTGTCCCGAGGTCCTCGGCGGTCTCCCCGTTCCGCGGGAACCAGCGGAAATCGTGAACGGAATCGTCACGGACCGGAGCGGGAAATCGGTCGATCCGGAGTTCCGCCGCGGTGCAGAAGCCGTTCTGAAAGCTGCCGAAAAAGAGAGGCCCGTTCTGATTGTCCTCCAGTCCAGGAGTCCCAGCTGCGGCGTCCGTGAAATCTATGACGGTTCATTCAGCGGCCGAAAGATCCGGGGCTCGGGCGTAACCGCGCGTCTGCTGATGGAAAACGGATATCCCGTCATCGATGTCGCGGACATTCCTCTCTACAAAAACGCGGAAGAAGCCGTCTCCGCCATGAGCGCGCGGTCAGAAATGGCATAATAACTCGAATCCGTTACAGGCAGGCACAGGATGCCTGCATTTCTGTGCATAAATATACACTTTATTATTCTTTCCAATAAATATATACAAAACCCTTTTACAAATGTGCCGTTTTATGTATAATAAGGAACAGATTCGGGAAATGTGTCGGAAAGCACTTTTCTATTCTACATTATTATTAACTGGGAGGTTATTCATATGGAAGGTATGCAGATTCAGATTGTACCGCTCATTATCGTAGTGGCGTATCTAGTCGGCATGTTGGTCGTAGGCTTCTTTGTAAGCAAGCTGAAGATCAAGAACTCAAAAGACTATCTGGTCGCAGGACGCCGCATGGGTCTGTTCATGGTTGCGTTCTCGCTGTCCGCGAACAACATCGGCGGCGGCTGCACCACCGGTGTTGCCCAGAAGGCATTCGGCAACTGGGGCCTGTCCGCCTGCTGGTACGTTCTCGCCTGCTCGATCGCCATGATCCCGCTCGCGTACTTCGCACCG
>JAFZCW010000030.1 GCA_017556125.1 Clostridia bacterium
AACAGTCCCGCGTTGATATTGTCCGCATGGCGTGCGCTCTTATCCTTGAACTGCGTCATCCGGTTCAGTTCGCCCATATAGGTGTTGCAGTTCAGCACCCAGGTCAGCATGACATGCTCCGGGACCGAAGACTGAACGAAAAGCGTCGATTTCTCCGGATCGATTCCGCAGGCCATGAAAAGGGCCGCGGTCTCCACGCTTCTTCTGCGCAGTTCCGCCGCTTCCTGGCGTACGGTGATGGCATGCATGTCCGCAACCATATAGAAGGAATCAAATTCCTCCTGCATGGCGACAAAATTCTTGAGCGCGCCGAGATAATTGCCGAGCGTCAGCCTGCTTGTCGGCTGGATGCCGCTCAGTACGGTTTTTCTCTGTTCTGTTTTTGCTGTCGATTCCATGTGTCCGTTCCTGCTTCTGCGGGCGTCCGCCCGCTCGTGATATAAAAAGTGCGAGTAAGCCGTAAGCCGAGTTCTGTCAAAGGACGACCATCTATCTCTGGCCCAACGTTGCCGATGGGCTCATGCGATTATCGGGAGCGTAGCGGGCAGCTATTAAATGCTCTCATTTCAATCTTGCACCGGGTGGGGTTTACATAACGGTCAAGTCGCCAAGCCGCTGGTGAGCTCTTACCTCGCCTTTCCATCCTTACCTGCCATACGGCAGGCGGTATCTCTCTGTTGCACTTTCCTTGGAGTCGCCTCCACCGGGTATTACCCGGCACCCTGCCCTGCGGTGCTCGGACTTTCCTCCCCGCACATGGTAATGAGGGGCAGCCGTCTGTCTTACTCGCAAAACATTTTTCTTTATTCTGTTATAGTTCGCTGCTGTACAGTATCCTTCCGCAGTTTTCGCATTCTATGACGGCGTCCCTTGCGGAAAGCCGTTTCAGCATCACCATCGGAAGGGACATGTTGCATCCGCTGCACTTCCCTCCGACGACCGGCACCACCGGCTGCGCGTAATGCTGCCTTCCCTTCTGGTATTTTTTGAACAGCTCGGCGTCGATGCCTTTCTCGATTTCGGAAAGTTCCGCGTCGATCGCTTTGATGGCGTCCGCGCTGTCCGCTCTTTCCTTCTCAACCGTGACCTTGATCTGATCAAATTCCTTCTTTGCGTTTCTGGCGACAAGGTTCGTCTTCTGATACTCTTCCTTTGTCTTTTCCACTTCCGCCTGGATCCGTTTCACCTCGCGGATCACCTGGGCGATTTCCTTCGAGAGTTTCTCGATATCCTTCCGAAGCTCCGTCATTTCCTCGCCGGTGCTTTCCTCATCGTTCCGAATCGTATCCAGCTCGCCGGACTCCAGATCGATTCTGTTCTTCAGTTTCTCGAAAAGATCCCTATATTTCGCAAGCCTCGCAGCTTTTTCCGCGATTTCATCATTGAGTTTCTGATTGGTGGCCTGCTGATTCTTTAACTGCGTATAGAGACGGTTGTATTTCTGCCTCGCAGGTGTGGACCGGAGGGTCTGCTCCAGATCCTGCTTCTTCTGTTCCGTCTGCTGGTAAAGCAGAAGTGTATCCAGTTTGCTCATGCCGTTCTCTCCCCTCATAGCTTGCCTTTCCGACCATGACGATAAAAAGGCTAAATTTTATTATACATCATCCCGATACCCGTGTAAATTGATACCGGCTCACTTTCCATCTTCGAAATCAGCGCGCGCAAGAAGATCCAGCTGTGCGCGGAGCCTCTTCTCCCCGCCGGAACCCGCGGCCTCCTCCATCCGCTTTCTGAGACGCCGCATCAGGAACCTCAGATATTCCCGGTACAGCGGGTCCCGGTCCTCGTAGGAACGGTAGCCGATGGAAAACAGTCCTTCGGGAAATCCAGGGGGCAGCCTGTCCGGTATTCCGTCCTTCCTGACGGAAAATACCTGATAATACCGTCCGCCTTCCTTTGCGATCCGGTCGGAAACCGTTCTGTATCCGTTCCGGAACAGGTATTCGCGGAGTTCTTCCGTCCCCGACATCGGCTGCAGAACGGCCGTCCCGGCTCCCCCGAGAGGTTCTTCCGCACGGTCCAGGATGTCGCGAATCAGTTCCCCGCCCATACCGCAGATAAACAGGGTATCCGGCCGGATGCCGCTCAGCGCCTGCAGTCCGTCTCCGCACACGCACATGACGCGTTCCGAAAGGCCTTCCTCTTCCGCCAGGAGTTCCGCTTTCTTCAGGGAAGACCGGCTGATATCCGTGGCAATGCCCTTCATCCCTGGGTACCGGGAAAGCAGCCAGCAGATCAGCTGACCGTGATCGCTTCCGATATCCGCTATCAGGGAGGGCACCGGATCGTTCCCGATCAGCGACGCCGCCATCATCAGCCTCGGTTTCAGCTTCACCAACATACTCCTAGACCGAAATCCTTTTCATCGGTTCCGTCCGGTCGATCGGTCCGCCGCCGAGGCAGACCTCGTCCTGATACAGGACGACCCACTGTCCGGGCGTCACCGCGCGCTCCGGCGCGGAAAACACGATATGAGCGCCGTCGCCGTCCATCTGCACCGTGACCGGTCTGTCCGGCTGGCGGTAACGGAATTTCGCCGTGCACCGGAAGGATCCCGCGGGTGCGATCCCGGAGATAAAGCTCAGCCTGTCCGCGTCCAGGGACAGCGAGAACAGTTCCTCATGCTCTCCCTGCTGCACGATCAGAAGGTTGCGCGTCAGATCCTTTCCGATCACGAAAAAGCTTTCGCCCGTTCCCTCCTGCTGGCCTCCGATCCCAAGACCCCGGCGCTGACCCAGTGTGTAATACATCAGGCCGTCATGCCGTCCGATCACCTTTCCCTTTTCCGTGACGATGTCGCCCGGCTGAGCCGGCAGATACTGCATCAGGAATTTTTTGAAATTCCGTTCGCCGATGAAGCACACGCCGGTGCTGTCTTTCTTCCTTGCGTTGACAAATCCCTGCTCGGACGCGATTCTCCTGACCTCGTCCTTCATGAGATCTCCGATCGGAAACATCGCCTTCTTCAACTGCTCGCCGGAAAGTCCGGCCAGAAAGTAGGTCTGATCCTTCGCCGCGTCCGCCGCGCGGAGAAGCCTTACCTCTCCTCCGGATTTCGAAAGTCTCGCATAATGCCCGGTCGCAAGCGCCTCTGCGCCGGTCTTGATCGCAAAATCCAGAAACGCCCGGAACTTGATCTCGCAGTTGCAGAGCACGTCCGGATTCGGCGTACGGCCGCGGCGGTATTCCTCCAGGAAATAGGAAAACACGCGGTCCCTGTACTCCTGAGCGAAATTGACCGAGTAATAGGGAATGCCCATGGCGTCCGAAACGCTCCGGACATCGGCAAAATCCTCAGCCGCGGTACACGCGCCGCTGTCGTCTTCCTCTTCCCAGTTTTTCATGAACACGCCCGCTATGTCGTACCCCTGCTGCTTCAGCAGATAGGCAGCCACAGTGCTGTCCACCCCGCCGGACATTCCGACCACGATCCGGCCACAGTCCGTCATTTACAGAATCTCCTCAACGGAAAGCACATCGTATCCCGCGTCTTCCACCGCTTTCTTCAGGGAATCCGCAGCCCCGGCAAACTTTGCCTCCGCCTTTCCGATCTCCACATTCAGATCCTCCGCACCTGCTGCTTCCAGCGCATCCTTCACGCGCTTCACGCAGTGCTGGCAGCCCATACCGTCAATTTTCATCAGATAACGCATGTTTTCAGTTTCCTCTCCTTAAAAAATCCGCCTCAATCAGGCATTGCTTCAAAGATGTATACCGTCTTGTCGACCGGTTGTTCTGCACCATCTGCCGGATCGTTTCCGCCCGTCCGATACACCAGACCTGTTTTTTGGCCCTCGTGACCGCCGTGTACAGAAGATTCCGCGTCAGAAGGAGCGGCGTTCCCCCGCAGAGCGGAAGGATCACGTTCCGAAATTCGCTTCCCTGGCTCTTATGAATGGAAATACAGTACGCAAGGTCAAGGGAATCCGCCGTATCGTAATCATATTCGGCAATTCTTCCGTCGTCAAAAAGCACCGTGATCCGACGCGCGTTCGGTTCCACCGCATGGATCGTTCCGAGATCCCCGTTAAAAGCGCCCGCTCCTTCCGTCATGCGTCCGGCCGCGTCCTGCCTGATCCAGGGGACCTTGTAGTCGTTGCGCATCTGCATCACTTTGTCGCCTTCACGGAATACGGTCTCGCCGAATACCTGTTCCCGCTTCCCGACGGATTTCGGATTGAGCGCGTCCTGAAGCACTTTATTCAGGTTCCGGACGCCGAGCGTTCCCTTCTTCATGGGAACAAGCACCTGCAGCTCAAGAAGAACGGATTCGTCTTCCGTGTTCTTTCTTGCGTCACGGCACATGGAAACGACTCTGTCAAGCACCGCGTCCGGAGATTCCATCGGCTCAAATCGGAAATCCGATTCCGGATGATCCAGAAACGGCATCTCGCCCCGGTTGATCCTGTAGGCGTTCGTAATGATATAGCTCTCCTGCTTCTGACGGAAGATCTCCTTCAGCCGGACCGTGCGTACCACGCCGCTGTCGATAATGTTCCGTAGAACATCGCCGCAGCCCACCGGAGGAAGCTGATCCGCGTCCCCGACAAGCAGCATCCTGGTCCCCGGCGCGGTTGCCTTCAGCAGCGCATGCATCAGGGGAACATCCACCATGGACACTTCATCCACAATGATCATGTCCGTCAGGATCGGGTTCTCTTCATTCCTCGAGAAGCCTTCTCCCGGAATGAATTCGAGAAGCCGGTGAATCGTTTTCGCCTCGTATCCGGTCGCTTCGGACATGCGCTTTGCCGCTCTTCCCGTCGGCGCGCAGAGAACGAAATCCATCTGCATTTCATGGAGCGCAGCCGTAATGCAACGGATGATCGTCGTTTTGCCGGTGCCGGGTCCTCCGGTGATGACCAGCAGTCCTTCTTCCATCGCGGCATGTACCGCTTCCTTCTGCTGCGGGGCAAGCTCAAACGGCATCCAGGCCTGCTCGGCAGCCATTTCAAGAAACGGATTGCGGACCGGTTTTTCCATCAGGCGGGAAAGCCGCTGTGCGATTCCGGTCTCCGCCCGGAACAGCCACGGCAGAAAGACCGTCTCATGCTCTTCCACCTGCTGTGAAACCAGCTCACCTCTGGAAATCATGGAATCCAGCGCGTCGGATACCGGCACTTCCTCCACGCCGAGCATTGATTCCGCCGTCTGCACGAGCGTCTCGCGCGGAAGACATGTGTGCCCGTATTCGTTTCTGGCCTCGTTCAGGGCATAGTAGATCCCCGCGGAGATCCTTGCCCTCGAATCCGCTGAAAAACCGGGAACGTTCTGTGCGATGCGGTC
>JAFZCW010000031.1 GCA_017556125.1 Clostridia bacterium
ATCGTCAAGAAGGCGGGCGGAAAGAGCATCCGGCTTGTCTGTCTGATCGCTGCTCCGGAGGGAGTCAAGGCGATGCAGGACGCGCATCCGGATGTGGACATCTATCTTGCAAACCTGGATGAAAAACTGAATGATCACGGATATATCGTTCCCGGACTGGGAGACGCTGGAGACAGACTGTTCGGGACGAAATAATTTTGGAGGTCGGAGAAATGCGTTCGATGATTGACGAGATCGCACAGGCTGAAGAGAAGGCGAACCAGCTTAAACAGGATGCTGGCGCATCCGCCAGAGAACTCATGCAGCAGGCGCGGCAGAAAGCCGAAGAGATGCAGACCCGCATCGGTGACGAGGAACGCGAAAAAACACGTCAGGCGCTTGAAAAAGCCGAAGCGGACGGTAAGGTCCTTGCCGCGGCAATTGAAAAACTGATAGGAGACGAAGCATCGCAGCAGTGCGAAAAAGCCCGGCAGAAAATGGATGACGCGATCCAGCTTCTGCTTGATAAAGTACAGGAGATTTAATATCTATGATCGTACAAATGAAGCGGCTTACGTTGGTCGCGCACAAATCGGATGAACAGGCGCTGCTCAATGCGCTGCAGCCGCTTGGCGCTGTCGAGGTGATTCCGGATACGGAGGAGACCCGCGATCAGTCCATGCTGGATGCCGCACAGTCCGAAGTGGACCGCCTGTCAGATGCGCTGACCATTCTGAAGCCTTACGGAAAGAAAGGCGGCCTTCTCTCCGCCGCGCCGGAAGCTTCCCTGCAGGAAATCAAGGGGAAGATACCGGAAGCGCTCCAGCTCAGCAGCGAACTGGAGATCCTGCAGAAGGATCTGCAGGATTGTCGTTCGCAGGCGGATAAAAACGCGGGAATTATCGAGGCGCTTCTTCCCTGGAAGGACTTTCCGTCGGATATGGGGGATACGAAGGGAAGCAAGTACGTCCGCTATTTCACCGGTCTGCTTGACGCGGAGGATCTGCCGAAGCTGCAGGAAATCGAGGACATCACTGAGGTTCAGATCGTATCGGAAGCAAAAGCGGACGCTCTTCTGATCGCCTGCGCGGAGTCCGACGCGAAAACGGTTCAGAATTATCTGAAATCTCTCAGCTGGACGGATTTCGCTTTTCCGAAGCTGAGCGGGACGCCGCAGGAAGCGATCGACCGGCTGCGTGAAGAAAATGAAGCGCTCGGCATTGAAGCGCAGCAGCTGATCGGCAAGATCGAAGAGAAGAGCACGTTCCGCGACAGCATCGGCGGAGCCTACGACGCGGCGGTGATCGAGCGCGACCGCGCGGAGGCAGCGACGGAGATCGGACTGACCGAGTGCACGTTCCATCTGGAGGGATGGGTTCCGGAGGACCGCATCGCGGATGTGAAAGCGGCGGTTGAAAGCGTGACGGATGCCTACTATTTTGACGTCCGCGATCCGGAAGCAAGCGAGATCCCGCCCTCCGTTGTCAGAAACTCCGAGTTTGTCGAGCCGTTCGAGGCGGTCACGAATCTGTATTCCAGACCGGATCCGAGAGGGATCGACGCGACGCCTTACATGACGCCGTTCTATATTCTTCTGTTCGGGATGATGCTGAGCGATACCGGATACGGTCTGCTTCTGCTGATCGGCGGATTGCTGTTCCTGAAGCTGAAGAAACCGACCGGGATGATGGCCTCGCTCGCGAAAGTCATTACCTGGGGAGGATTGTCCACCATTATCTGGGGATTCCTGACGGGAACGTTTTTCGGACTGGATTTCGACGTGATTTTCGGAACGAAGGATGTATTCCCGCTCTTGGTCGACCCGATGTCGGATCCCATCATGATGCTGATCCTCTGCTTCGGTCTCGGCGTTCTGCATATTCTGTTCGGCGTAGCGCTGAAGATCAAGATGTCGCTCGAACAGGGAGACTGGCAGACGGCGGTGTTTGATAATTTCAGCTGGATACTGATCATCATCGGACTGATCATGTTCGCAGGCTCCTCCTCTGTCCAGGGGCTGCCGCCGGTCGTTTCAAAAATCGGGCTGGTGCTCGCGATCATCGGCGCCGTCATGATCCTGCTGTTCAAGGGACGCCAGAAGAAGAACGTGTTCTCCAGAACGGTTTCCGGTCTCGGCGAACTGTATCAGGTAACCAGCTATCTGTCCGATATTCTGTCATACGCGAGGCTCTTTGCGCTGGGCATCGCCACAGGCGTTATCGCATCCGTTTTCAACCAGCTCTGCGCCATGCTGATGAGCTCGCCCAACATCATCCTGAAGATCCTGGGCACGCTGGTCGCCTGCGCTCTGCTGGTGGGGCTCCACCTGTTCAACCTTGCGATCAATACGCTCGGCGCGTTCGTACACTGCGCGAGGCTCCAGTACGTCGAGTTCTACGGAAAATTCTACGAGGCGGGCGGAAGGACGTTCCAGCCTCTTGGCTATACTGCAAAACATGTTCGTTTAACAGATAAATAAGTCATCATTCATTTACTCGAATCATTTCAAGGAGGATTATCACGATGGAAATTCAATGGGGATTCGTATTTGCAGCGCTGGGTGCGGCACTTGCCGCTGGTTTGGCCGGTTCCGGAAGCGCGCTCGGCGTCGGTATCGCCGGACAGGCTGCTGCCGGCGTAGTGTCAGGTGATCCGGATCGTTTCGGCTCCTGCCTGCTTCTTCAGCTGCTGCCTGGTACGCAGGGTATTTACGGTCTGCTGATCGCGTTCGTCATCGCATCCAAAGCCGGACTCCTCGGAGCAAGCGGAATCGCTGTTCAGGCAACGCAGGGCCTTCAGCTGCTGATGGCATCTCTGCCGATCGCCATCGGAGGTCTTGTTTCCGGTATCGCACAGGGCAAGGTCGCCGCAAGCGGTATCTGCCTCGTTGCCAAGAAGCCTGAGGAACAGGGCAAAGCGATGCTGATGACCGTTATGGTCGAGACTTACGCGGTTCTGTCCCTGCTCATTTCCTTCCTGCTGGTGAACGGTGTTCAGGTCTGAACTGTCTTAGAGGAGAGGGACCATGGAAGAGAACAAGACCGGCACGAATAAGCTGGCTGAGCGTATTATCGCGGATGCAAAGGGCATTGCGGATGAAATCATGGCAAAAGCGAATGCCGACGCAATGGCGTTTTCCGCTGACTGTATGCAGAAGCTGAACGCAAAACGTGAGGAGCTTGAGCAAAAACGCAAATCGCTGGTGCAGGGCGTGATCGACGGATGCAGAACACGCGCATCCATCGACGGGAGAAAGGCGGCCCTGCAGAAAAAGCGTGATGTGATCGATCTTGTCTTTGAGAACGGATACAAGGCCATGTGTGCGCTTTCGCCTGAAAAGCGTGCCGAGATCTGCAGAAAGCTTCTGGAAAAAGAAGCGGAAGGCGGAGAAACGGTCATACCTGCCCCGGCCGACAGAGAACTGATCGAAAAGGTAGTTGCGGGTCTGAAGTCGGTGAATCTCACGGTATCGAAAGAAGACGCCGGGATCGACAATGGCTTTTTGCTCAAAGGAAACGGATACGAAAAGGATTGCTCTTTCCGTTCCGTTATGACCTTGCTGCGCGACCTGGAAGAAACGGAAGTCGCGAAGATGTTATTTCACTGATTGGGAGGAAAGCGAATGCCACAGCCAAGCATTCCTTTTGCATGCGGGAGACTGAGCGCGCTCGAAGCGGGCTTGCTGGATCAGCAGACGGTCAAGCGTATGGCGGAAGGCACTTTGGAGGATGCGATGCGCATTCTTCAGGATGCCCGCTACGGGGATGTACCGGACGCCACGAGCGCGGACGTTGAACGGATGATCGACAATGTCAGAGTCCAAACGGCACAGGAACTGCGGGAGATCTCCCCGAAACCGGCTATCACGGATCTGTTTCTGCTGAAGACGGATATTCAGAACCTGAAGATGCTGATCAAGGCAAGGCTCATGAACGAGACCGATACGGAGCTTGAAGCGGGCGGCCTTTTCGATGCGGATACGCTGAGGAAGATGGTCAGCGACCAGTCTTACAGGGAGTTCCCCGAAGAGATCGCTGATGCGGCGGACGCGCTGGAGAAGGACCTGAAAACCGAGGTCAATCCCCAGCATGTCAGCGTGGCGCTCGACAGGGCTTATCTTGCTTATGCGCAGAATACCGCCAGAAAAGAGGGCGACCGGTTTGCCCGTACGTACTTTGACGCGCTCTGTGATTTCGACAACATGATCACATTCCTGCGCATGCGCGCGACAGGCGCGCCAAAGGAGACGATGAAGGAAGTAGCGCTGCCGGCGGGAGGGATCCGGATCGAAGATCTTGCCTCCGCCTATGAGCTGTCCGCTGATTCGCTGAGAACCGTGCTGACGGAAAGTCCCGCCCGTGACGCCATAGAGAACGGTCTGGCGGCCGTGCAGACTTCGGGAAGCGTTGCAGCGCTGGAGCGCGAAAGAGACGACTACCTTCTTTCTCTGGTCAAAGATCATAAATATGAAGCTCTGACGATGTATCCGGTCTACGGTTATTATTTCGCCCGGGAACGGGAAGCGAAAGCCATCCGGCTGATTCTGACGGTGAAGCGGAACGGACTGGATGACGCCGTCATCCAAGAGAGGTTGTGTGAACTGTATGGCTAAGATGGGTGTTATTGGCGACAAGGATTCCGTGATGCTCTATAAGGCCGTCGGTCTCGACGTGTTTTATGAGACAGACGGAGACAAGGCAAACCGCCGCCTGCATCGGCTTGCGAGAGAAGGATACGCGGTCGTTTTTGTGACGGAGCAGCTTTATGCTGCCTGCTCGGATACCGTAAAGGAATATGCCAACCAGGCATATCCCGCCATCGTGCCGATCCCTGACAACCACGGTTCGCAGGGAGCCGGAATGCAGGCGCTGAAGGAGAACGTCGAAAAAGCTGTCGGCGTCGACATATTATTCAACAATTAATTGGAAAGGGTTACTGTTATGGAAGGAACGATTATAAAGGTTTCCGGACCGCTTATCGTTGCCGGTGGAATGGCAGATGTTCAGTTATACGACGTTGTTCGTGTTTCGGAAAGGCATCTGATCGGCGAGGTCATCGAGCTGCGCGGTGATCGTGCGTCCATCCAGGTATACGAGGAAACAGGCGGGATCGGACCGGGAGAACCGGTTGAATCTACCGGAGCGCCGCTGTCGGTAGAGCTTGCGCCGGGTCTTATCGAGTCTATTTATGACGGAATTCAGAGACCGCTGAGTGCCATCCGCGAAAAGGCGGGGGACAGGATCACCCGCGGTATCGAAGTGAATTCCCTGGATCATGAAAAACTTTGGGATTTTGTTCCGACGGCAAAGGTCGGCGACGAACTGACGGGCGGGGATATCCTCGGAACCGTTCAGGAAACGGAAGCGGTCCTTCACAAGATCATGGTTCCGCCGGGCATCAGCGGAAAACTGACATGGATCTTTGAGGGAAAGACCAATATCGTTACGCCGATCGCAAAGCTCGAGAAGGACGGGAAAGTGACCGAACTGCCGATGCTCCAGCGCTGGCCGGTCCGCCGCGGCCGTCCGTATACGGAAAAGCTTGCCCCGACGGAACCCATGGTTACCGGGCAGCGCGTTATCGACACTCTGTTCCCGGTAGCGAAAGGCGGCGTTGCCGCGGTTCCCGGACCGTTCGGCAGCGGCAAGACGGTCGTCCAGCATCAGCTGGCGAAGTGGGCGGACGCCGATATCATCGTCTATGTCGGCTGCGGCGAGCGCGGCAACGAGATGACGGACGTTCTGATGGAGTTCCCGGAACTGAAAGACCCGAGAACAGGGCTCTCGCTGATGAAGCGTACGGTTCTGATCGCGAACACATCGGACATGCCGGTTGCGGCCCGTGAAGCGTCGATCTATACAGGAATTACGATCGCGGAGTATTTCCGCGACATGGGATACAAAGTCGCCATCATGGCGGATTCGACCTCCCGCTGGGCGGAAGCGCTTCGTGAGATGTCCGGCCGTCTGGAAGAGATGCCCGGCGAGGAAGGCTATCCGGCGTATCTTTCCAGCCGCCTCGCGGAGTTCTATGAGCGCGCGGGATTCGTGAAAACGCTCGGCAGCACGGAGCGGTTCGGAGCCGTTTCCGCCATCGGAGCCGTTTCACCTCCGGGCGGCGACATTTCGGAGCCCGTTTCCCAGGCGACCCTGCGTATCGTCAAGGTGTACTGGGGGCTCTCCGCAAAGCTTGCCTATGCCAGACACTTCCCGGCGATCGACTGGCTGCAGTCGTATTCCCTGTATCTCGACAGGCTGGAAGAGTGGTATAACGGCAACGTTGCGCCGGACTGGTCTTCCATGGTTTCGAGGACCATGAGTCTTCTGCAGAAAGAGAACGAACTGAACGAAATCGTCCAGCTGGTCGGTATCGACGCGCTCTCATACAGAGACCGCCTGACGCTGGAGTGCACCCGCTCCATCCGTGAGGACTATCTGCACCAGAACGCATTCCATGAGGTCGACACGTACACGTCACCGAAGAAGCAGTACCTGATGCTGAAATCGATCCTGATGAATTATGACAAGAGCCTGGAGGCGCTTGACCAGGATGCCCCGTTCAGCAAGCTGATTTCGCTGCCGGTCCATGAAAGGATCGGAAGATTGAAATATGTTCCCGAAAAAGAGGTCCAGGAGGCATATGACGGTATTGTCTCGGATCTGAACGCTCAGATCGGGGAATTGACCGAGGGAGGACAGCAGGATGCGTAAAGAGTATCGAACAATAAAAGAAGTTGTCGGACCGCTGATGCTCGTTGAAAACGTTGAAGGCGTCAAGTACAACGAGCTCGTTGAGATCGTTCAGTCGGACGGCGGCATCCGCAGCGGACGTGTTCTTGAGATCAACGGAGACAAGGCGCTTGTTCAGCTTTTTGAAAGCTCTCAGGGACTCCGGCTTACGGATTCCAAGGCAAGGTTCCTCGGAAAATCCATCGAGCTTGCCGTTTCTCCGGACATGCTCGGCCGTATCTTCGACGGTATGGGACGTCCGATCGACGGAGGCCCCGCGCTGATTGCGGAGAAACATCTGGACATCAACGGCGATCCGATGAATCCGACCGCCCGCGACTATCCTTCGGAGTTCATTCAGACGGGCGTTTCCGCGATCGACGGTCTGAACACGCTGGTCCGCGGACAGAAGCTCCCCGTTTTTTCCGGCTCCGGTCTTCCGCACGCGAATCTCGCTGCGCAGATCGCCAGACAGGCCAAGGTTCTCGGTTCGGATGAGAAATTCGCCGTTGTCTTCGCCGCGGTCGGCATTACGTTCGAAGAAGCGGACTTCTTCATTTCCGACTTCCGCAAGACCGGCGCGATCGAACGTACCGTAACGTTCATCAACCTGGCCAACGACCCCGCCGTCGAGCGTAACGCAACGCCGCGTATGGCGATTACCGCCGCGGAGTATCTGGCCTACGACCTCGGCATGCATGTTCTGGTCATC
The DNA here is from genome assembly GCA_017556125.1 of Clostridia bacterium. The sequence goes on from JAFZCW010000031.1 coordinate 7,420, forward strand.
ATTACCGATATCACCAACTACGCCGAAGCGCTCCGTGAGATCTCCGCTGCGCGCAAGGAAGTCCCAGGCCGCCGCGGATATCCCGGCTACATGTATACGGACCTTGCGACCATGTACGAGCGCGCGGGACGTATTATCGGCAGGCAGGGCTCCATCACGATGATCCCGATCCTGTCCATGCCGGAGGATGACGTAACCCATCCGATCCCCGACCTGACCGGATACATCACGGAAGGGCAGATCATTCTTTCCAGGAACCTGCACCGCAAGGGCATTACGCCGCCGATCGACGTTCTTCCCTCTCTGTCCCGTCTGAAGGACAAGGGTATCGGCGAAGGGAAGACCCGTGAGGATCATGCGGACACGATGAACCAGCTGTTTGCGGCTTACTCGCGAGGCAAGGACGCCAAAGAGCTTGCCGTTATTCTCGGTGATGCGGCGCTGTCCGACATGGACAAGCTTTACGCGAAGTTCGCGGACGCGTTCGAAGAGCAGTATGTGTCGCAGGGCTATTACACGAACCGCAGCATCGAAGAGACGCTGGATCTCGGCTGGAAGCTCCTTTCCATCCTTCCGAAATCAGAACTCAAACGTATTAAGGAAAAATACATCGAGAAGTATTATCCGGAGGATTAAGCCGTGGCTGCAATTCAAGCTAAACCGACCCGAATGGAACTGTCCAACCTCAAGAAGAGAAAGGCTGTGGCGGTTCGCGGACACAAGATGATGAAGGACAAGCGGGATGAGCTCGTCCGGCAGTTCATCATGTACGCAAAGAAGAACAAGGAGCTGCGTGAAGAAGTTGAGCGGAAGCTGACTCTGGCAGGACAGAGCTTCGTCATCGCAAGGGCATCCATGTCCGCCGCGGAGATCGAGGAGGCGCTCCTGTATCCTGCCCGTTCCGCATCGGTGGAAACGTCCAGCCACACCGTTCTTTCCATACCGGTTCCGAAGCTGACGCTCGAGACAGAAGAAGGATTCACCTATCCGTACGGATACGCCACCACCGGCGCGGAGCTGGACGGCGCAGTCCAGCAGCTTGCGGAAATCCTGCCGCAGATGCTGGAACTCGCGGAAGTGGAGAAGACCTGCTGCCGCCTCGCGGACGAGATCGAGAAAACAAGACGTCGTGTCAATGCGCTTGAATATGTCATGATCCCCCAGTTTACCGAGACGATCCGGGAGATACAGATGAAGCTGGACGAAAACGACCGCCAGAGCACGACGAGACTGATGAAAACAAAGGATATGCTCGCTCAGCAGCGCGGGCAGTAAAAAAGAATCGTTCCGACATAACAGAAGCCGGCGCACGACAGCGCCGGCTTTTCCTTCGTTTGTCCGGTCAGAAGATCAGAGAGTTGCCTCCCCGTCATGCGTCATGAGAGAAGCGGAGGAGACGCCGTCGAGTTCCACCGTTTCACGGATCAGCTTGTCGCCGCTTTCCGTTCTCAGCTCAATGATCATGTCCAGCGAGTCTTTCGTCATGTTGCGCGACTTGACGCGCGGGTGCTTCGCGTATTTTTCCACGATCTCCATGACCTTCGCCTCCGCGTCAAGATCGGTCGCGTTCACGACGAGCAGCATGGGGGATTTGACGTTCGGCAGCCGGTCAAGCACAAAGATGCCGATGGTCAGGATAATGGAAAGAAATACTGCGATCTCCGCAATGCCGGCGCCGCAGATGATGCCGACGCTGATAGACCAGAAGAGGAACATCAGGTCCATCGGTTCCTTGACGGCTGTACGGAAACGCACGATGGAGAGCGCGCCGACCATGCCGAGAGAAACGACGATGCTGGACTGGATGGTCAGGATGATCGCCGTGGTGATGACCGTTACACCCGCGAGCGAAATGTTGAACGTTTTGGAGTAGAACGTTTTCCGTGTCATGACGCGGTAAACGATAAAGATATAAAACGCGAACAGGCAGCTGAGCGCCAGCGCAACGGCGATGGAACGGACGTCAATGCTTTCGAACCCATCCAGGAAGGACTCTTTGAACACATCTGAAAAACTCATAATCGATACTCTCCTCTTGTTCTGATTATACAGTATATTTTCTGCAGAGATAGTATTTGGAAAAGGCGGTAGCCATTAAATTGTCCAGCTGGAGACTGCGGTAGATCTGATCCGGAAGGAACTCGTCGTACTTGACCTCGAGGAGATCCTGCCCGACCGGCAGCACGGGGCGTCTGAGCGCGGTTCCGTCAAAGAAGGAGCCGACGTCCGAGGAAGAAGCGAGATTCATGTCGAGCGTGATCCGCACATTCCCGGTGCTGCAGACAAAGGGGATCCGATCGTAATCAACGATGATAACGGGGCGCATGCCGCGCGTCATCATCAGCATCGTCAGTTTCCGAAGCACGGGATCCTGACCCGCTATATCCGGAACGGTTTTTCCGCCGACCAGCAGGTCCGCCTGTTTGCGGGTGAGAGAGCAGGCGGTCTTCAATACCTTGCCCCGCTCCTTGCGCTTGCATTCAAGATGGATGCTGGAAGGGGAGCCGTTATAGATGCGGATCCTGAATTTCTCCCGAGGGTCCGTGCCGCTTTCATTCTCGAAATAGCAGGTGTTGTCCAGATCGTCAAAGTAAAGACTGCTGATGTGATAGAAACCGTTCCCGTCCACATGCGGATCCAGGTGCATCAGGGCACCCATGCGCATCTTCAGATGCGCGAGTTCGCTGCGGGATATGAGATACTTGAATTCGTGGCGGAATTTTCTTTCTTCGGGAATCATTTCCTGCGACCTCCGGTTTTCCTGCCGTTCAGCAGGGCATATAGGGACAAGGCGGCGAGAATCAGGAGCAGGCAGAACATCGGGATCACGATCTCGCCGTTATGCCGGAGCAGACGGACGATATAGCCGGCTGCTCCGCTCGGCTGTTCAAGATCCTCCGATGCGCTTTCGTTTTGCTCTGCCGTCGCGGTGCGGACCGAATAAGGCAGAGGATACAGGCTGACATTGTCCGGCAGAACGGCCTCGGGATCAAGCGGCGTGTCTGTTTTCGGGAGATACCACCTGTCCGATCCGGTGATGCCGAAGTCTTCCGGGGACGGGACCGAAGCGATGGTTGACCCTGCTTCCGTGGTAAAGACGCAGATGATGCTGCCGTCATTGCCGCGGATCCGGACGGAACAGAATTCTATCATGTCGACCCATGCGGACCGGAGGAAGACATCCCGTTTCAGAAGGAAACTGTGCAGTTCCGCGTGCTTTTCGGCGTCGGATTCCTTCCCGTCCCGCATCGACCGGTACATGTCGGACCAACGCACCGCATTCATGTGTTCGGACCGGGCGACAATGGCCTCCTGATCGGGAAGCTCTTTTCCCAGAAGTTCCTCATAAAGAGGGAGGAACTCTGTCCGGTACAGCTCCGTCATCCTTCGGAAGAAAACGCGGTTTGCATACATCTTTTCGTAGTACGGGCTGTTTTTCGCGAAAAGCTGTTCCGGGTTCACGGAGTAGTCCGTGATATCGTGCGAAGGGTTTCCGCAGCTCAGATCAAAATCCCATACGGGATATGCGAACATTTTCTGCTCCGAGGCGTCCCAGCAATAATAGGAACTGGAGCCGTCACTGTCAACATCGAGAAAGATCTCGTCGACCAGATACCGCCGGACGAAGGAATCAAGGTCCAGAAAATCCGGCCAGGGACTGTCTTCTGTAAGGGAGAGAATGGCGTCTTCCGTTCTCTGCAGAGTCTCGCAAATGGAAGAAAACCGTTTCTCTTTGAATTTTTCCGGTTCCACGATCTTGAAATAACGGCCGCTGTCCGTGCGGTAAAAATGATCGTTCTTGCCGATTTTGCGGAGATGTGTGATCTCGGCCAGGAAGCTGTTCCCGGGATCGGACGGACTGATCCGTCCGGCGCCGAATTCGACCTGCTCGGAAAGGAGATAGAGACCGGCATACGTCCCGTTGACATACAGATCGACATACCGGCATTCCGGCGTCCAGGGAAGTCCTGTTTTTCCGGCGAAATCGTATACGAGTTTGTTTCTGATACAGGTCCTGTCCCACCCGTTGGACAGAAGGACCCAGTGACGGGAGCTGTCCATGCCGAGGAGCGGTGCGCCGGCGGACAGATTCAGATGATAGGGCTTCTTATCCAGCGTCCAGGAGCTGTTGCCCCTGCCTTTGATCTCGTCCAGGCCGCTGCCTTCATATTCCACGCTTCCGTTTTCGGTGAAAAGAACGAGAGACGCTTTTTCCTTGTTGTTTTTATCCGCCAGGACCTTTTCCATGGCACGACCGGATATCGTGACGAACAGAGCCGGGATATCCGAGGACAGCATCACGGTCAGAGTCAGATCTTTACTGGCATTTCCGGGGACCGTCATGGAGTAGGCCCTGCCCGTTTCCAAAGAGGAAAGGAGGTCCCCTTTCTGAAGCGGCTTATCATCCAGCATGATCTTCGAGCCATGAAGCGGCGTGAAAACAGCGGCATCCGGACCCGCGAAGGAAGGCAGGAACAGGTAATAATCCTTTCCGTTCCCGCTCCATGCGCGCACCTGCATTGCTTTATTCCCGTCGGACACCAGATCAAAGCGGAGGATATCCTCCGCGACATCATCACCCGCGGGATCCCGGGCAGAAACCAGCAGAATTACGCCGACGGAAAGAAGGACGACGAACAGAAGCGGCAGAAGGAAACGGCAGATTGTCCTGTTGTTTTTCATAAACGCTTGCCTCCGCTTCTCGGCGGGCGGGATTCATGGATAAAGTATAGCACGAGAACCGCCAGAAGAATCAGGAAACAGGCCAGCGGAACAACGATCTGCCATTCGTGCCGGATGACCCGCTTCACAT
>JAFZCW010000005.1 GCA_017556125.1 Clostridia bacterium
ATTTTCCGGATCCGACTCGATGTACACTTTCTCGAACGGGATCACGATCAGATCGGACATGTTTCCCTGACCGAGGACGGCGGTCGCCTGAACGCCGCCTCTCGCGGAGCTGTTCGTGTGGACTTTTCGTTCATTCTTCCAGATGATCTCCCCGGTGACCGCGTCCAGCTTGAATACAGGTGCATATCCTGTATCATCCGATCCCTGCGTGAAGTGAACCGTCTGCGCCGCATACAGATACGCCGTGCGGTTCGGCTCATCTTCTTCCAGCACCAGGGAACTGTTCGAATCGTCTCCGATATCCTGGATCCAGACCGGCTTCAGGGTGTTGATATTGATGCAGTGCACAAAGCCGTCGTTGGAGGCAAGATACATATATTCGCCCCAAACCGTAACGCTTGATTCGAATCCGAGCCAGTACTTGTCGGATTCCGCGCTGTTTACGGAGGATCTCGAGGTGTTGTACCTGTATTTCGCCACTTCAGACGGATTCACGGAAATCGTCCCGGCCGCTTCGTCGTAAGCGGTATTCAGCCGGATGGTATAGATGATCCCGTTCTCGCCGGGATAAATCAGCGTATCCGTCTCGGCACTGACAAGCGGAGAGCTGTCGTATGCGTGCCATTTGCGGAACGCGAACGAATCGTAGGCTTTTCCGAATTCGTAGAGCACGCTCCCGTCGATCAGGCTGACCACCATCGCCCGGGTCTGCATCTCGGGATAATCGTCGTACATGTCGCCGCTTCCGAGGTAAAGCAGCGGATATCCTCTCGGATCCAGCGCTCCGGCGCCCTTGAACGGCATGTTCAGGCTGATCGGATCGCGCGTAGGCTCGCCCGTTTTCAGATTCAGGAAATGGATCTTTCCGCTGGCTGTCGCGTAAATGACTTCCACAAGTTCCGGATCGTTTTTTGCGGAGTCATACATGTTCATGATCCGCTTGGTGCTTTCGGGCCACTTCACTGCGAGCGGCTGCCCGCACCACAGGGAACCGGTCCAGAATCCGGAATAGTTGGCACTCGTTCCGCGCATGATCTCGCCCGTTTCGACCGTCCATGCGATGCTCAGATTCTTATTTTCAACCGAAGCGGTCCCGTAGGAGCTGACGTTCCGAAAATTGTTGCCGCGGAATGTGACGATTCCTTCCATCTCCGTATATTCATCGCCGGTCCCGAATACGATCGGCTCCGACCGCTGATAGGAAGCGACCTCCGTTCCGTTCACTTCGACTCCGGATACATATCCCCAGTTTTCCGGCCTTGTCGCGTCCACCGCATGCGGTATGTCGAACTTCGGCGTCGGTGTGGGGGTCGGTGTCGGCTCCGGCGTCGGAGACGGAGTCGGAGAGGCTGTGACGAACAGCGAAGAGATCGGGCTCTGCGGCTTTCCCGGTTCTTCCGGCTTTTCTGTCCTGCGGAAAAGCAGGAACAGAACCGCTGCGAGAATCAGAAGAAGCAGCGCAATCAGGATGTAGAACGCCGGTTTCGCGCGTCTTCTTCTCCTGCGCTTCCTTCCGTTTTTCCCTCCGCGGGACGGTCCGGATGTCCTCGCGCTTGCGGAAGTCCTTCCGCCGGATGATGTGCCGGACGCGGTGCGGGACGATCTGCCGTACTCCCCTCCGGTCCCGTATGCCCTCTCCGGGCGGGAATCCCGGGCATACTGGCCCGAGCCGGATCCAGCGGATCTGCTCTGTCCCTGACGGGACATGCCTCCGCGGCTCACGCTGTATCCGTTCCGCGTACGCTGTTCTCTTCCGTAATATTCCGACGGATCGAATTCATCCGTTTGACGACTGGGCAAACTGTTTCCCTCCATAAAGATTCAGCATTATTACAGTATTATATCAATTGCAAAAATCGGAATTGTTGTCGTTTTGTGAACTTATATCGAACTCGGTCTGTATCTCCGGATGATCCGCTCGGAAGCCCGCATTCCGTCGATCGCGGCGCTCACGATGCCTCCCGCATATCCGGCTCCCTCTCCGACGGGATAGATGCCCCCGACGGAAACGGACTCCCCGTCCTCGTTGCGCAGGATCCGTACCGGCGAACTGCTTCTGCTTTCCACCGCGGTCAGCACCGCGTCGGCCAGATCGTACCCCTTCATCTGCCCGGAAAACGCAAGGATCCCGTCCCGGATCCCCCTCGCGACATAATCCGGAAGACACATGCCCAGGTCGGCCGGTATCACGCCCGGTCTGTAACTCGGACGCACGCTCCCGAAGGGCCCGGATTTCCGGCCCGAAAGGAAATCATCCACCCTGCTTGCAGGTGCCCTGAAGTCTCCCCCTCCCAGCAGAAACGCGTCCCGTTCCAGCTTCTCCGCATACAGGACGCCCGAAAGGGGCTCCGTCCCGAAATCCTCCGGTCCGACCTGGACGATGATCGCCGCGTTCGCGTTCTCCGCGTCGCGCGCATAATCGCTCATTCCGTTCACAACGACCTGCTCCGGGCCGCTGGACGATCCCACGACGTGCCCGCCCGGGCACATGCAGAACGTATAGACGCCGCGGTTCCCGCTCCTGCCGGTCAGACGGTATTCCGCTGCGCCAAGCTCCTGCGCGGCAGCAGGGTCCCCGAACTGGATCCGGTTGATCATTTCCTGCGGATGCTCGATCCTGCAGCCTACCGCAAACGGTTTCGGCTGCATGCTGACGCCTGCCCCGAGCAGCATTCTGTAGGTGTCCCGGGCGCCCTGTCCGATCGCCAGCACGAGCGCGTCGCAGGGTTCTCTTTCGGTCCTTCCGTTCCGGACGGTCAGAATCCCGGTAAGCTTTCCGCTTTCACAGAGAATCTGCTCCAGTCTGCAGGAAAAGCGCACTTCTCCGCCCATTCTCTCGATCGATTCCCGCATGGCGCTCACGACGCCGCGGAGTTTGTCCGTACCGATATGCGGTTTTGCCAGGTACTCGATCTCCTCCGGCGCACCGTGTTCCTTCAGGATTTTCAGGACCTCGGCGCCCCTGGCATCCTTGCTGCGGCTGGTCAGTTTTCCGTCGGAAAACGTGCCGGCGCCGCCTTCCCCGAACATCACGTTGCTCTCAGGATCCAGCCCTGTTCCGTTCCAGAACCCCTGCACATCCCGCACGCGTTCGGCAACCGGTCTCCCTCTTTCAATGACAAGTGGGCGGTAACCGTACCGTGCCAGCATATACGCGCTGAACAGTCCCGCCGGACCCAGCCCGACAACAACCACCCGTCCGCTCAGCGGCTCTGTGCCGACCGGTATCTCCTGCGCGGCCGGCGGGGCGTACGGAACGATGCGGCTGTCGCCGGATCCCAGCGCCCGCTTCTCCTTTCCGGAATCCATGCTGACCGCGGCGGATATCAGATAGACGATCTCCTGCTTTTTCCTCGCGTCAAGCGATTTCTTCAGGATGCGTGCGGATTTCAGGTCCTCCTCGCGTACGCGGCAGATCTTCGCGGCGTATCTTTTCCACTCTGTCTCCGCTGAAAGGTACGGCACGCGGATGTCGTTCACCTGAATCATAAGGTCTCCTCCTCAAACAAAAGGCCCGGACAATCCGGCTTGCTGCCGCTGAATGCCCGGGCCGTATCCCGCTGTAAGTTCTTTACTCGATGACAACCGTCACGAACTGTACCGTCGGAATCGTTGTCATTTCCATCGTGGTATCGTCGTTTCTGACATAGACCGTGACCGGCAGCTCGTATGTTCCAGGCCCGAGATCCGTTACGTCAACATCGATCTTGATATCGCTCCTCTTCAGTATGGAGAGCAGGCTGACACGTCCGGAAACCGTCAGTCCCGTGACTTCCGGATCCGCTTTTGCGGTCAGATCCTTGCCCAGTCCGGTGATCTGGATCGGAAGCTGCTCAAACGAGAGGGAATCCTCTTTTTCCGTAATGTCGAGCGTTACCTGAACGGTCGGCTCGTCCAGCAGTTCGACATCGTCCGGCACGATGAGCGTCGCCTCGTAGGAAATGCTTTCCTTCGCCCCGCTGATGCTGAACGGTTCCAGCGTGACCGACTCGACTTCCCTCAGAGCCGCTTCCGAACCGACGATCCGGACGTAGGCAGGCGCTGTTGCAAACGACGTCAGCTCATAGTTGGCCGCAAGCTTATCCGTCCCGAGCAGAGAGCTCTCCACATCGATCGGGACTTCCTTGATCGGATAGATGGGAAGCCGGACCGTGGAGGACGGAACGGTTCCCACAACGATGGAGGGATCGATCACCTGGTTGTCCGCGTCATACAGGACAAGGTCGAACGTTCCGAAGATCGTGGAGGTCCTTCCGGTCAGGTCGATCTGGCATTCAGCGCGCGAAATCCTGGAAATGTCCGTTTTGGGTCCCTGAATATCCAGCCTGGCGGTGCTGGAAAGATTGTCCATGTCCGCCCAGTACCCGTCCTTCACCTGCCCGGTGAATTCGCAGGAGACCGGAACGGTTTTGCTCACCAGAGAATCGATCTCCACCCTGACCGTCGAGGGTGTGACCTGCTGTATGATCCCCAGCGCGGACGATATGTTGGCGGTGACCGGAAGATCGTATTCCGCCGCCTCGCTGATGTTCCGGAGATTGATCGAAGCGACTACCGCATTGGACGAAAGGGACGAATAATTCTTGATCTGCGTTCTTACGGAGGCAGACACTTTTTTCAGCATCTCTTCCCTGTTCCCGCGGACGCAGAGGCCTTTCGCCATCAGTTCCGCCTCTCCGTCAAAGCTGACGGAGATCTCGTGAAGGACCTTGACCCGGTACGGGTTCAGATCGGCAAGGACATAGCCCCAGAGCATGACGGCGAACAGAAGCGCAACGATTTTAATGCCGATATTCTTCGTAAAGATATTCTTCAGAGACTGAAGAAACCATTCTTTCGTAAATTTACGCATCCTGCTGTGTCCTCCGTTTTATCCATGAGAACGGCGCATTGGCTTTCTGAATAAACAACTGGGTAAGCGTGTCGTTCAGCGTTCTGGAATCCACATGGCGTATCAGATTTCCGTCTCTCGCGATCGATATCGCGCCGGTTTCCTCCGAGACCACGATCGTCACGCTGTCCGAGACGGTGGATACGCCTAGCGCGGCACGGTGCCTGGTGCCCAGTTCCTTCGCGATGGACATGTCGTCCGACAGGGGAAGGAAGCAACCTGCAGCAACGACTCTGTCGCCCCTTACGATAACGGCGCCGTCGTGCAGCGGTGTGTTCGGTTCAAAAATATTCTCCAGCAGGCCGCCAGAAACCAATCCGTCGATTCTTGTCCCGGTGGCGATCAGATCGTCCAGCCCCGTTTTCTGCTCCACGACGATCAGCGCGCCGATCCGCCGCTTCGCCATGGACCGAATCGAAGCCTGGACGCTTCTGACAAGTTCCACCGAGTCCTGCGTCTCCTCGTCGAACAGGGCGGCGCTCAGGCTCTTTCCCCCGCGTCCGAGTCTTTCCAGAACTCTGCGGAATTCCGGCTGGAACAGTACGACCAGCACGATGATGATGGAACCGGATTTCAGGAACGCATCCAGAAGCCAGCTCACCGTGTTCAGCTGAAGAAGCTGGCTGACGACGCTGCATACGAAAAGAACCCCGATTCCCTTCAGAACCTGATATGCGCGTGTCGCCTTCGTCCATATAATCAGTTTGTATATCAGTACACAGATGATCAGGATGTCAACTGCATCGATCCACGTGAACTGCACGAAGCCGCTCGATATTGTTTTGATCAGATCTGCGAATGATGACATCTTTTCGCTCTCCTCACCACCGGCACATCATGTGCCCTTAACTTTGAATATTATACCATATCTGCCGATTCAATCCGAAAGAAAATTTGACGAAAGAGAAACATTTTCGGGTATCCCGGCCCGGCTTTCCGTTCGGAACGGTGCGGTTTTTCCCGTAAAGGAGCTTCCCCGCCATGTTTGCTGCCCGCGGTCCATATGCTATAATCTACATGAATCTGTTTTCAGGAGGTCAAGATGCTGATTCTTGGAATATGCGGCGCAAGCGGCAGCGGGAAGAGCACGCTCGCCGAACACGTCAAGGAGGCGCTTTCCTGTTCCTGCCGGATCATCGGACTGGATTGCTATTATCACAATTTCCCCGAATTGTCCTACGAAGAACGGTGCAAACTGAATTATGACGAGCCCGCCATCTTCAATTTCGACGAGCTGTATCTTGATGTGCAGAAACTCGTTCGCGGCGAACTGATCACGACCAAAGGATACGACTTTGTACAGTATCTGCGGAACGACAGTCCGGAACTGATCAGCCCCCCGGACGTTCTGATCCTGGAAGGGATCCACATGTTTTACGACAAGCGGCTGTGTGAGCTGATGAATCTCAAGGTCTATCTTCAGGTCGACGCGGACATCTGCCTGCTGCGAAGGATCCGGCGCGATCTCCTTTCGCGCGGACGGACGATCGAAAGCGTATCCGACCAGTATCTCAAAACCGTCAAACCGATGTATGAGCAGTATATCGCCCATTATATATCGGATGCCGATTTCGCCATCATGCGCGGTGGGGCAAACGTGAAAGCCCGTACGGCGATCGTCTCCTATCTGAACGCGGAGCTTGCCGCCGCGAAAGCCCGCAGCCTGTCGGGGGCTTCGGCCGAATAATTATCTATACAGAGCATAAACGGATAACAAGAAAGGATTCGGAACATGAAACAGTATGTCATGGCCCTTGACGCGGGCACTACCAGCAACCGGTGCATTCTCTTCGATCATTCCGGAAACATCGTCAGCGTCTCACAGAAGGAGTTCACGCAGCATTATCCGCATCCCGGCTGGGTTGAGCACGACGCGCAGGAGATATGGGGAACCCAGATACTTGTTGCGAAAGAAGCGCTGAAAAAAATCGGCGCCACGGCAGACCAGATCGCCGCCATCGGAATCACCAACCAGCGGGAGACCGCCATCGTATGGGATAAGACGACGGGCGAGCCCGTATATAACGCGATCGTCTGGCAGTGCAGACGAACGGCCGAATACTGCGATTCGCTGAAGCAGAAGGGATACGACGGCATGATCCGGGAAAAAACCGGCCTGCTGATCGACGCCTATTTTTCCGGCACAAAACTCCGCTGGATCCTGGACAATGTCCCGGGCGTCCGGGAGCGCGCGGAACGCGGGGAACTGCTCTTCGGAACCGTTGATACCTGGCTGATCTGGAAGCTTTCCGGCGGAAAGCTGCATGTCACCGATTATTCCAACGCCTCCCGCACCATGATGTTCAATATCCATACGCTGAAATGGGATCCGGAGATTCTGGACCTGCTCGGCATACCCGCCTGTATGCTGCCGGAAGTCGTCCCCTCGAGCTGCGTATACGGGAACACCGATCCTGCGCTGTTCGGCTCGCCGGTTCCGATCGCAGGCGCGGCAGGCGATCAGCAGGCTGCGCTGTTCGGGCAGGCATGCTTTAAGCCGGGAGAAGCAAAAAACACCTACGGGACCGGATGTTTTCTCCTGATGAACACGGGAACGGAAGCAAAACGTTCTGCGAACGGTCTTATCACGACGATCGCCTGGGGATACGGCGGAAAAGTCGAGTATGCGCTGGAGGGCTCCGTATTCGTCGCCGGCGCCGCGATCCAGTGGCTGCGCGACGAGGTCAAAATGATCGAATCCGCCCGGGACTCCGAATATTTTGCCAACAAAGTCGAGAACACCAACGGATGCTACCTCGTCCCCGCTTTCGTCGGACTCGGCGCACCGTACTGGGATCCCTACGCCCGCGGCTGCCTTGTCGGCCTTACCCGCGGCGTGAATCAAGCGCACATCATCCGGGCCGCGCTGGAATCGCTGGCCTATCAGTCCTATGACGTTCTCAAGGCCATGGAACAGGATTCCGGCATCACGCTGTCCTCCCTCAATGTGGACGGAGGCGCATGCGCCAACAATTTCCTGATGCAGTTCCAGTCGGATATCATCGGCGTCCCTGTCTTCAGGCCGCAGTGTGTGGAAACGACGGCTGCCGGCGCGTCCTATCTGGCCGGCCTCGCCGTGGGCTACTGGAAAGACCGCGAGGATGTTGTTCGCAACAGGAGCATCAACCGCGAATTCCATCCGGCCATGGATCCGGACAAATCCGCCGAGCTGCTGCGCGGCTGGCACGCTGCGGTTGAATTGTCAAAAGGATGGGCAAAGCCTTGAAGAACATGCTGATTTTCGATCTGGACGGAACGCTGTGGGACGCGAGCGGGGAAATTCTGGACGCGTGGAATATTTGCTTCACGCGTATGAACCTGCATCCGATCACCCATACGGATCTTTGCGACAATCTCGGAAAACCGCTTGCCGAGATGCTCGCGAATCTGTTCCCCGAAGAATCCCAGCAAACGCGGGACGCGCTTCTTCCGATCTGTTCCGATTTTGAACTGGATTATTTAAGAAAAACACCCGTGAAACCTTTCCCGGGTGTTTATGAAACATTGCTGGAGCTTCAGCGTCTGTATGACCTGCGTTTCGGGATCGTCAGCAACTGCCAGAAGAACTATATCGAGATCTTCCTCGATTCCTGCGGATTTCCGGAGCTGTTCATCGATCGCGAGTGTTCCGGAAATACCGGGCTCTCAAAAGGTCAGAACATCCTCCTGGTAAAAAACCGCTGCCTTGCCGACAGATGTATTTATGTGGGAGACGCCCAGACAGACGCGGACGGGGCCGCGGAAGCCGGCGTTCCCTTTATCCATGCCGCATACGGGTTCGGCCATGTTGCGCGCTCCGACGCCAGCGTCCGGAGTTTTCCGGACCTGCTGGCGGCTGTGCCCCCGCTTCTTGAACGCTGATCAGCGGTCAGTCGTCGTCATCCTGCGCGTCGTCGCCCGGATCGGGCTCCGGCGCGTTTTCTGCCATACGCCTCATATTATATGAAACGTCCTCGAGCCGTCTCATTACGGACCGGATCTCCGCGACCTGTCCCGCCGTATAATTCTCAGGCGCCGTTCTCAGGAGAAGCTTCCTGAGCGCCGCTATGGACGCTTTGATCTCTCTCTTCTCCTCTTTCGAAATCTGCCCGCGAACCTTGCGGAGAGCGTGCTCCGTCTGGTTCGCCTGAATGTTCGCCTCGCTGTGCACCGTGATCGCGTCGCGCCTCACCTGATCCTGCGACGCATACTGTTCAGCGTCGCGGATGGCGTTGTTGATCTCCGCGTCGGACATCCTCTCGTTCGCGGTGATCGTGATGGACTGTTCCTTTCCCGTGTCCAGGTCCCGGGCGGATACCTTCAGGATTCCGTTGGCGTCGATATCAAACGTGACTTCGATCTGCGGAACGCCCGCCGGTGCGAGCTTGATCCCGTTCAGCTGGAACTTTCCGATCGTCTTATTGTCACGGGCCATCGGGCGCTCCCCCTGCAGAACGTGGATCTCCACGCTCCGCTGGAACGACGCCGCCGTAGAGAATATCTGGGAGTAATGGATCGGAAGCGTTGAATTCCGCTCCACAAGCCGAGTCGCGATGCCTCCCACCGTTTCAATGGAAAGGCTGAGCGGCGTAACGTCCAGAAGGAGGATCCCTCCTCCTCCGCCGTTTCCGGATACCGTCTGCAGCGCGTGCCCCGCCAGCGTATCCGCCTGGATCGCCGCTCCCTGCGCGACGCATTCATCCGGATTGATGTTCTTGGAGGGGATGATCCCGGTCAGCTGCCGGACCTTTTCCTGGACCGCCGGTATCCTCGTCGAGCCGCCGACCAGCAGCACCTTGCTGAGTTCCGACGTAGCGATGCCCGCGTCATTCAGGGCGTTCCTCACGGGTCCTTCCGTTCTAGCAACCAGGGACGCCGTCAGCTCGTTGAATTTTGCGCGTGTCAGCGTGTAATCGAAGTGCGTAACGTTCCCCCTGATCTGCGTCAGGTACGGGAGATTGATCTGCGCGGTCTCTGAGGTCGATAGTTCTTTCTTTGCCTGTTCAGCCGCTTCCCGGATCCGCTGCATGGCGGTCCGGTCGCCCGTGATGTCATACCGGTAACGGTTCTTGAACTCCTGTGCTAGATGCTGCGTGATTTTTTCGTCGAAATCGTCGCCTCCGAGATGATTGTCCCCGTTTGTGGCGAGAACTTCGATCACGCCGTCCCCTATTTCAATGATCGATACGTCAAATGTTCCGCCGCCGAGGTCGTATACCATGATCTTCTGGGAAGCCTCATTGCTGAGACCGTATGCGAGCGCCGCGCTGGTCGGCTCGTTGATGATTCTCAGAACATTCAGCCCGGCGATCCTGCCGGCATCCTTTGTTGCCTGACGCTGGATATCATTGAAGTATGCGGGCACCGTGATCACGGCATCCTTGACGGGTTCCCCGAGATAAGCCTCGGCATCTACCCTGAGCTTGCGGAGGATCATCGCGCTGATCTCCTGCGGAGAAAAGTTTTTCCCGTCTACCCTGATCGACCAGTTGGTCCCCATCTGCCGTTTGATGGAACTGATCGTTCTTTCGCTGTTCACGGCCGCCTGCCTGACCGCAGTCTCTCCGACCAGACGCTCCCCATTTTTGGTAAAAGCCACGACGCTCGGCGTCGTTCTGCTGCCCTTGTCATTCGGAATGATGACGACGCGCCCGCCTTCGACAACTGCCACGCAGCTGTTTGTCGTGCCAAGATCAATGCCGATTGCCTTGCTCATTCATTTTTCCCTTTCTTGTTTCAGAACCGCGGTCCCCCGCACATGAACAGATTCGAGATGAGCTGCAGGATCAGAAATCCTATGAACAGCCTCCAGAGGAAGGACCCGGAACATCCGGGTGCGGAAGTGTATTCGCCCCTTGTATAGGTGGCCTGGTCCTCCTGCCGGTATTTGTTCAGCAGGATGTGATAGGTACGGTTGTTCGGGTCCATCTGGACCGCGCGCAGCATGCACTCCGTCGCCTGATAACGGTTCCCCGCGCCATAATACGCGACGCCGCAGAGATAATACCATCTAGCGTTCCTGCCCGTGCTTCTGACCTGGGACAGAATATTGACCGCTTCCTGATACCGTCCCGTATTGATTGCGGAAACGGCGTTGCGGATCTCAAGCGTATCCCCTGCCTGCTGGGTCGGATTTGTATTGACCGACCCGGCGTTGGCATACGCCCCTCCGAAGAAATCATTGAAATCAAATCCGGCGAAATCGCTGTACCATCCGCCGGCGCCCCTGTATCCGCCGTTATTGGCGTACTGTCCGCCGTAATTCGAATTTCTCCCGTACTGGGACGAGCCGTTTCCGTAGGGATTGTAAGAACCGTATCCGCCGGAAGATGACCCGCCGCCGTACTGAGAATGGGTTCCGTACGGATTGGAATACTGCTGGCGGGCCTGTTCCTGCCTCTGGCGGGAAGCATATTTATCGGGGTTCATGAGCATATCGTATGCTTCATTCACCTCGTTCATTTTCTCGCTGGCTTTCGGATCGTCCGGGTGGAAATCCGGATGGCATTCCTTCGCCTTTTTCCTGTATGCCTTTTTGATCTCGTCCTGGCTCGCGCCACGCGGCACCCCCAGAACTCTGTACGGGTCCTGAACCATTTAATCCCCCTGAAAAAGCTTCTCTTTTCTGAGATTCAGGTCTTCTTGATGATTTCCCTGCCGCACTGCGGGCATCTTACTTTCAGCGTCCCTTTCCCTTTTGGAACGCGCAGGATCTTTTTGCAGTCGGGACATTTGAAATAAACATGCGTTTTGCGGTCTCTCCATCTCTTCTTGAGAAGACTGACATATCCCACGGCTTTGGACTTGACGCCAAGATACCAGTTCCGCTCGGCCAGGCGCCTGTCCGTGTTTTTCGAATACACCCGGAACAGCGACCAGATCAGGATCGCCATGGCCGGGAACCACAGGAAGGACAGTTTCCGGAATACAGAAAGGACCATCAGCACGACGCCGGCAACCGTCATAAAACGGGAAAGCTCGTCCGCCCCGTATCTGCCCTGCATCCACTGGCTGTATCTGTATCCGATATTCTGAAAAAACCGTTTCATAACGCCTGCTCCCGATTTCACTTTTTTTCATATCATATCATACCCGTAAATTGTTAAAACATCTGCAACTGTAATTGTGTGAATTGTGACATTTTTCATGCGCTCGGGCCGTCCGAATGTCCGGCCGATATTGTAAAAAAAAAGAAAACTGTTCCCTTTCCGCATGGATGATTCATTCCCCGCATGGTACGTTTATGCTGAAATTTCAGCGGGCGGATTATGATGGAGCAGCTTAAACGGTCTACCAAAAGCATACAAAGGAACCGCGGGGCAGCGGTCTTGTCGGTCTGCCTCGCGCTGCTTCTGTCTCTGACCGCCTGCGCTTCCCCTCCGGCGGTTGCGGCCGACCTTCCCGAGCAGACCGAGGTGCCGACCCCGACACCGGAACCGGTCGTCGTGGATATCTCTTTTATCCCGGATGCGTCGCCCGTACCCTGCACCCCTACTCCGACACCGACACCGACGCCGACGCCTGAACCGACACCGACACCGGAGCCGACCCCTTCTCCCAAGCCGACAAAAACGCCCCGTGCGAAAAAGACGGAATCCGCACAGGAAACCCCCGATCCGGACGCTACGCCGAAGCCCGCCTTCTATCTCAATTACTCCGAGACGGATATTTACGGCGGCGGCGTCTGCCAGCTGATTTCATACTGCTATTCGGATGATAACGAATGCAAGACGACGACCTGGAAAAGCTCGGACAAATCCGTTGCCCTGATCGATGAATACGGCGTCGTGGTCGGTCTCAAGAAGGGAACTGCGACCATCACGGCAAAAGCGAACGACGGATCGGGCAACAGGGCAGTCTGCAAGATCAGGGTCACGTCCGACCGTCCGCAGCCGAACAAGAATATCAACATCAAAAACTGTCTCTACAGCGGGACAAGACTCACCCGTGAAAACGCAGACGCTGTTCAGGATTACATCGATTCACTGGACGGAAGCCGTCACTCCGGCGAGGCCATCCTTTTATCCGCGCTGAGATATACGGGGCGGTATTACGGGACGAGAGAAGGCAATATCGACTGCAGCATGCTGCTGTTCTACGCGGCGCTGGACAACAGGATCACCCTGCCGAGACGATCCGACTGGCAGGCAGAAACGCTGAAAAAACACGAGGTCAAATATACCGATCTGAAGCCCGGCGATTTCATGTTTTTTGCGTATAAGCCGGGCGTTGTCTGCACCTGCAGCACGGCGCCGTACTGCAAGCGGTATATGGGCATCCATCACGCGGCTGTCTACCTTGGGAAGGTGAACGGGACCCATTACATCGTAGAGGCAAGCAGCAAGGTCGGCCGCGTCTGCGTCCGGGAATGGGACGGCAACTCAGACCACGCCGGTATGGATATCGTCTTCTGCGGAAGGCCCGGAAAGCTGAAATAA
>JAFZCW010000032.1 GCA_017556125.1 Clostridia bacterium
AAGTATTTTGAAGTCGGAAGCTGCAGCAACCTCGGTGACGCACAGGCCAGACGGCTGGGCATCCGGGTCCGGAACAAGGCAAAAGGGAACTATTACCCCCATACGCTGAACAATACCGTAGTCGCGCCTCCCCGCATGCTGATCGCGTTTCTCGAGAATAATCTGAACGAAGACGGAACCGTCCGTATTCCCGAAGCGCTGAGGCCGTATATGGGCGGAAAGATACAGATTGGTTGATTCTTTACAAAAAGCCCTGTTACGGCTATAATGGGGCAGTAAACCGAGGAACGGGACACACAGCAGGATTCAGACCGGAAAAAGCGAGCCGTGGACGGTGAAAGACGGACCGGAACGACCTGTATGCATCACCCGCGAGGGCGTTTCTGAAAACGTAGGAAACGACGCAGGCTCACGTTACAGAGCAAGAGAGGGCAGACAGTGTCTGCCAAACAGGGTGGTACCGCGGAAATACTGCTTTTCGTCCCGATTTGAGGAACGAAAAGCTTTTTTTATTGATCAATGGAGGAAACAGGATGTACAAGAAAGTATCGACGGACATGAACTTTGTGCCCAGAGAAAAGGAGATTCTGGATTTCTGGAAGGAAAACCAGGTATTTGAAAAGAGCGTGAAGCTCCGGGAAGGCGCTCCGGCCTACACGTTTTTTGACGGCCCGCCTACCGCGAACGGACGCCCGCATATCGGTCACGTTGAGACAAGAGCGATCAAGGATCTGATTCCGCGTTACTGGTCTATGAAGGGATACGACGTACTGAGGAAGGCCGGCTGGGACACGCACGGACTGCCTGTCGAGCTGGAAGTGGAGAAGAATCTCGGCCTGGACGGAAAGGAACAGATCGAACAGTACGGCGTCGAACCGTTTGTGGAAGAGTGCAAAAAGTCCGTTTGGAAATACAAGACCGAATGGGAGCACATGTCGGACAGGGTCGCGTTCTGGGCGGACATGAATGATCCCTACATCACCTACGACAACAATTACATCGAGTCGGAGTGGTGGGCGCTCAAGAAGATCCATGAGAAGGGGCTTCTGTACAAGGGATACAAGATCGTGCCCTACTGTCCGCGCTGCGGAACGGCGCTTGCCAGCCATGAGGTCGCGCAGGGATACAAGGACATCAGGGAGACCTCCGCCATTGCCAAGTTCTATCTGGATGAAGAACCGGATGTCGCCGTCCTTGCATGGACCACGACGCCATGGACGCTTCCTTCCAATACGGGACTCTGCGTCAACGCGGACTTTGAATATGCGTATGTCGAACAGGACGGTAACAAATATCTGCTCGCGGAAGCGCTGATCGGCCAGGTTCTCGGCGACAACGTCAGGATCCTGAAGAAAGTCCTTGGCGCGGATCTGGTCGGAAAGACCTACCGGCCGCTGTTTGATCTGCCGGTGAATTTCCGGGGCAAGATCGGTTACAGGATCGTGGCGGATGATTATGTAACGCTGGAGGCCGGAACCGGGATCGTTCATATCGCGCTTGCGTTCGGTGAAGACGACAACCGCGTCGGACAGGCGTATGATCTTCCGTTCCTTCAGCTGGTTGACTCCAGAGGCCGCATGTGCGGGGGAACGCCTTTTGACGGCATGTTTGTGAAGGACGCGGATCCCAAGGTGCTGGAGTATCTGAAGGAGAAAGGAACGCTGTTTGCGGCGCTTCCGTTTGAGCATTCCTATCCGTTCTGCTGGCGCTGCGATACGCCTTTGATCTATTATGCCCGCGAGAGCTGGTTCATCAAAATGACGGCGGTCAAGGATAAGCTGATCCGCTTTAATCGGAGCATCAACTGGATCCCGGACAATATCAAGGAAGGCCGGATGGGCAACTTCCTCGAGGGCGTGATCGACTGGGGGCTCAGCCGCGAACGCTACTGGGGAACTCCGCTGCCCGTATGGACCTGCGAGTGCGGCTGCACGCATGTGATCGGGAGCCGCGAAGAGCTGAAAGCGATGAGCAGGAACTGTCCGGACGATATCGAACTCCACAAGCCTTATATCGACCAAGTGGAGGTAATCTGTCCGGAATGCGGAAAGGTCATGAAGCGCGAACCCGTGGTTCTGGACTGCTGGTTCGATTCCGGGTCCATGCCGTTTGCGCAGTGGCACTATCCTTTTGAAAACAAGGATATTTTTGAGAAGCGCTATCCGGCGGATTTCATCTCGGAGGCGATCGACCAGACCCGCGGCTGGTTCTATACCCTGCTGGCCATATCGACATGCTTGTTTGATGAGCCGGCATTTAAAAACTGCGTGGTTATGGGACATGTCCAGGACATGGACGGGCGGAAGATGTCAAAGCATCTCGGAAACGTCGTGGATCCCTGGTCGGTTCTCGACAAACAGGGCGCGGACGCCGTGCGGTGGTATTTCTATTCCTCCAGCATGCCGTGGCTGCCGTGTCGGTTCTCCGGCGAATCGGTTTCGGAAACGCAGCGGAAGTACATGGGAACGCTGTGGAACACATATGCGTTCTATGTGCTGTATGCGGATATCGACGGATTCGATCCGACGAAGTATTCGCTCAGGGACTGCGTCCTTTCCGAAATGGACAGATGGGTGCTTTCGCGGCTCAACACGCTGATAGCCGACGTGGACGGCCATCTTGAAAACTTCCGCATCACGGAAGCGGCGAGAGCCATGCAGGATTTCGTGGACGAGCTTTCAAACTGGTATGTGCGCCGCTGCAGAGACCGTTACTGGGGCAGCGAGGAAACGCCCGACAAGGTCGCTGCCTATATGACACTGTATACCGTGCTCGAAACGATGGCACGCCTGTCCGCTCCGTTCACGCCTTTCATGTCGGAGCAGATCTATCAGAACATCGTCCGCACGGTCGACGGGAACGCGCCTCTGTCGGTTCACTTCTGCGATTACCCCGTTTCCGACGCTTCGAGGATCGACCCGGATCTTGAGCAGAACATGGCGAGAGTCCTTGGCCTTGTAACGCTCGGCAGGGCGGCCAGAAACGAATCGAACATGAAGATCCGCCAGCCGCTTGCGGAAATGTTTGTCCAGGGAGAACCGATGGAAGAGGAATTCACCGCTATCATTTCCGAAGAACTGAACGTGAAAGCGGTGCGGTTCGTGGAGGACGCGTCCGGGTTCATTTCCTACCGGGTCAAACCGCAGCTCAGAACGCTCGGGCCGCGTTACGGGAAGCTGCTCGGCGCAATCAGCGCGCACCTTGCTGCAGAAGGAACGGGTGACCGCGTGGTCGAGGCGACTGCCAGCGGCGGCACATACAAGACCGTGATCAACGAAACCGAGATCGAGCTTTCGGCAGATGACGTCCTGGTATCCGTACAGCAGAAAGCAGGATATGTCAGCGCATCCGACAACGGGATCACGATCGTGCTGAACACGAACCTGACCGAGGAGCTGATCGAAGAAGGTTTCGCGAGGGAACTGGTGTCAAAGCTTCAGACCATGCGCAAGGAAGCCGGATTTGAAGTGGCCGACCATATCTCCGTCTCCTTCTCCGGCAATGACCGGATCAGGGCGGTTCTTGACAAATACGGCGACCGGATCCTGAAGGACGTTCTCGGCGACGGTCTGACCGAAGGACAGCCGGAAGGCTATGTGAAGGAATGGAACATCAACGGGGAAGCCGTAACGCTCGGAGTGAAAAAAGTATGAACCTGCTTGAACTGATCAATTCCAGAAGGAGTTACCGGGGGAAATACCTGCCGCAGCCGGTTCCGAGAGAAGACATCCGCGCCATCATGGAGGCGGGGCTCGCCGCGCCGTCCGGATGCAATACCCAGACGACTTCCCTGATCGCGGTGGATGATCCGGAAGTGCTCAAAAGCCTGCACGGTGTGATGACGCCGGATTTCGCCGAGACCGCGCCAGCGGCCATCTGCGTGCTGACGCAGCGGAAGAATGCGTACCGGGACAGATGTTTCGCGGTACAGGATTATTCCGCGGCAATCGAGAACATGCTTCTGGCGGCGGAGTCGCTCGGGTACAGGAGCTGCTGGTACGAGGGGATGCTGACGGATGACGACCGGATCGGGGACAAAATGGCAAAAGTTCTTGGTGTTCCCGAAGGGTATGAACTGATCTGCATGCTGCCGGTCGGAAAAGCCGCGGAAGGTGTCAAATGCCCGAAGAAGAAGCCGTTTGAAGAACGCGCATGGTTCAACGGATTCGGAAAAGGCGAATGATGGACTGACTATGCTGGGAACGATCGTAAATGCTGCCGCCATCCTGATCGGCGGCGCCATAGGGCTTCTGCTCCGGAACG
>JAFZCW010000006.1 GCA_017556125.1 Clostridia bacterium
ATCCGCTCCGTTTTTAATGGAGTCGATGCGGCGGACATCCATGCGGATCGATGAATAGAATTTCAGGGCGCGGCCGCCAGTCGTTGTTTCGGGGTTGCCGAACATGACGCCTACTTGTTCACGCAGCTGGTTGATGAAAATGACAACGGTGTTGGATTTGCTGATGGCACCGGTCAGTTTCCGCAGCGCCTGGGACATGAGACGCGCCTGCAGACCGACGTGAGAATCTCCCATCTCGCCCTCGATTTCCGCCTTGGGAACAAGCGCGGCAACGGAGTCAATGACGATCACATCGATTGCGCCGCTCCGGACAAGCGTTTCCGTGATTTCAAGCGCCTGTTCTCCCGTGTCGGGCTGAGAGACGTAAAGGTCGTCCACGTTCACGCCGAGATTGCCGGCATATACCGGATCAAGCGCGTGCTCGGCATCTATAAAAGCGGCAGTGCCGCCTGCCTGCTGTGCCTGTGCGATAATGTGCAGGGCGATGGTCGTTTTACCGGAAGATTCAGGCCCGAAGATCTCGATGATTCTTCCACGCGGAACGCCGCCGACGCCGAGCGCATAGTCCAGCTGAATGCAGCCGGTCGGAATGACGGAAACGGCGATTCTGGCCCCGGCATCGCCCAGTTTCATGATAGTACCCTTACCGAACTGCTTTTCAATTTGGTTCAGAGCCATTTCCAACGCTTTTTCTTTTTCAACACTCATACAATTCAAGCTCCTCATCAATATTCTGTATAGACAGCGACTAGATTATATCAATATCTAGAGGCTGGTTCAAGCATTTTCTCCTGAGCAGATCCATGGCTTTCAGCATGCAGATCCTGCGGAGTCTTTCGGGGGATCCCATCATATTGAGGACGACCGTTTTCTCCGAATCCGCGTCCGCTATGGCAACATAGGCCGTCCCGGTCATCCGGGAACCGGGGTTTTCCGTTGTTCGGACAGGGCCGACAGAAAGGCCGAGATCCGTTCCCGACGCCTTTCTGGCAGCGTGTGCGAGCGCGAGGGCGTATTCCGGACCGAACGGATCGGCAGAGGAGATGCTCGTATCGCATCCGCACACGACGCGGCCCTCCTTCAGAAACCGTTCATGACCGGGTACCGAAGTCAGCGCGGCACAGACGAGCCCGCCGGAACCCGTTTCATATACGGAAAGTGTTTTTGAACAGGCGGTCATGGCTTTGGCGCAGACCTCCTCCAGCGTTTCTCCGTCCACTGAATAAACGCTGGGGCCGAAATGATCGAGTATGGTCCGCATCACGGGAGCGATCAGCGCTTCCCCTTCTTCATCCGTCGCGCATTTCGCGGTCAGCCTGAGCTCCACTTCTCCGGTCTTCGCATACGGCGCGATCGTGGGATTTGTCTGGGATGAGATCAGATCCCGGATCTCATATGTAAGTCGGGATTCTCCGACGCCGGTGATTTTGAGGATGCGGGAATGCAGATGACAGTTTCCCCGCTTTTCAAGATAGGGAAGAACGTAATGGTCAAACATGGGGAACAGCTCGTTCGGCGGACCGGGGAGGAGGATCGCGGCCTTTCCGTCCGCTTCCATGATGCATCCCGGCGCAGTGCCGTGATCGTTCTTCAGGATGATGGCCGACTCTGGGAAGGAAGCCTGTTTGAGATTGTTGGGCGTCATGTTCCAGCCGGCGTTACGGAACTGCCTTTTCAGGACCTCCACCTGCTCCGGGATCGGAACGCATGTAAGACCAAGCGCCTCCGCGACGGTTTCCTTGGTCAGATCGTCATCGGTGGGTCCGAGCCCTCCCGTAAAGATCACAAGATCAGACCGGGACAGCGCCGTCCGGACGGCGTC
>JAFZCW010000033.1 GCA_017556125.1 Clostridia bacterium
CTGACCTCGCTGATCATTTTCATGGCGTACAGCGTGATCATGTCCGTTATCTGGGCGCTTCTGGAAGCGCCGGATCTCGCCGTAACGGAAGCTGCGGTCGGTGCCGGCGTATCCAGTCTGCTCCTTTTCCTGACGCTCAGAAAGCTGAAGAGCATTCGCAGAAAGGAGGAGGAACATGAAAAAGAACCTTAAGGAGCTTTTCCGCGAATGGGACGAGGACCGGTTTGATCTGAACGCGTCCGGCTCCGTTCCCCGGAAAGAACATCCTGCCCCTCTTCCTTCGGAACAGTACCATGAAATCCCGGAACTGGACGAAAAAATCACGCGGCAGTTTTACCGCGTCGTACCGGTCCTTACATTTGTTCTCGGCCTGACGCTCTGTCTGTTCCTCGTCATGACGGTCCTCGGTCTTCCCGCTTTCGGCAGTTCCGACAGCCCGGTGCTCAATGAAGTGTTCATGCGCTACGTGCAGAAAGGCACGGAGGAGACCGGCGCGGTCAACACGGTCGCGGGCGTTATCCTGGACTACAGGGCCTTCGACACGCTCGGGGAGACCCATGTGCTTTACGCGGCCCTGACCGCTGTCCTCGTCCTGCTTCTCGGCTTCGAGAAAACAGCTGCGTCGAACCGCTCGCCCGGCTATTCCATCATCCGGGAGGATTCCGTTCTGGTCACCTGCGCGAAGATCATTATTCCCTGCACGACCGTCTACGGCATCTATATCATCTGCAACGGACACCTTGGCCCCGGCGGCGGTTTCTGCGGCGGAACCGTGCTCGGCGCCACAATGATCCTGTCCGCGCTCGCATTCGGTTTTGACACGCTGGAACTTTTTTTCCGTTTCCGCACGATCCGTGTCATCATGGTCGCCGCCCTGTGCTTCTACAGTCTGAGCAAGGGATATTCCTTCTTCTGCGGCGCCAACGGAATCCCCAGCGGCATCCGGCCCGGCACGCCGGGAAGGATCTTCTCCGCGGGGCTTATCCTCCCGCTCAACGTTGCGGTCGGGATCGTCGTATCCTGTACGATGTACAGCCTGTATTCCGTTTTCAGAAGGGGGCAGGTCTGATATGCTCGAACGCCTCTGGGATGAAAGAATTCAGGTCGTCGCGGTCATCCTCTTCACGGTAGGTTTCTGTACGCTGCTCGTGCACAAAAACCTTCTGAAGAAGATCATCGGCCTGAACATCATGGATACGGCGTCCTATCTCCTGCTGACTTCCATGGGCTATGTGGACGGCAGGCTCGCCCCGATCATCCGGGACGGGAACACGGACGCGTCCGCCTATGTCAATCCGCTTCCCGCGGGTCTGGTCCTGACCGGCATCGTCGTATCCGTTTCCGTCACGGCCCTGATGCTCGCGCTGACCGTCCGTCTGTACCGGCATTATCACAGTCTGGATCTGGACAAGATCTATGAACTGGCGGCAAAGGAGGACAGGAACGAAAAATGAGTTCTTTTTCCTTCAATTTCCCGCTGTTCTGCATCATCCTGTCGCTGATCTGCGCGGCTGTCTCCTCGGTCCTTCGAGGAAAAGCGGCGCGGATCCTTTCGCTCTGTCTGTGCCTCTCCGTCTCCGTCATGTCCTTTGCGCTCTGTTCCGTATGCGTGCGAATGGAAGGCAGAACGGATTACCTGATGGGCCATTTTCCGCATCCCTGGGGCAACGAACTCCGGTTCGGCCCGCTGGAGCCGTTTCTCTGCGGCATGTTTTCCCTGATCATGCTGCTTTCCGTACTCGGCGGAGGCCAGCAGCTTTCCCGGGACCTTCCGAAGCACAAGCAGAACCTCTACTATGTCATGACGGACCTGATCCTCGTCTCCATACTGGCGCTCTGCTACTCCAACGATCTGTTCACGGGTTACGTGTTTATCGAGATCTGCACGATCTCGTCCTGCGGGATCCTCATGATCCGCGAGATCGGGAGGACAACCCTGGCTTCCGTCCGTTATATGATCTTCAGCCTCATCGGCTCCGGTCTTTTCCTTCTCGGTGTGATCCTGCTGTACGGCATTACGGGCCATCTGCTCATGCCCAACCTTCTGGATTCGGTGAAAACCGTCTGGACTGCCGGCAGTTTTCGGCTCCCGCTTCTTTCCTCCGCGGCACTGATCACGATCGGCCTGGGCGTAAAGAGCGGCCTGTTCCCGTTCCATTACTGGATGCCGGATACATACGGCGCCGCGACCGCTTCCTCGTCGGCCATTCTGTCCGGTCTTGTGAGCAAGGGATACATCTTTTTCCTGATCAAGATCATTTACCGGGTATTCGGCTGCGACGTTTTCTATGCGAGCGGAATCGCGAACATCCTGTTCGTTCTGGGCCTTGCCGGAATGGTCGTGGGCTCCGTGTCCGCGATGCGGGAGAAAAACCTGTTCCGTATGATTGCGTTCTCTTCCGCCGCCCAGATCGGATATATCTATATGGGGATCGGCATCTCGCCGGAACTCGGCATCACCGCCAGCCTTTTTCACATGCTGGCCCATGCCGTCACAAAACCGATGCTGTTCCTTTCGGCCGCTCAGCTCCAGAGCGCAACGGGCAAAAGAACGGTGCAGGAACTCAGGGGAAGCGCGCGGAACTGTCCTCTGGCGGCTGCGGTGTTCATAACAGGCGCCCTCAGTATGATCGGTTTCCCGGCAACGATGGGATTCGTCTGCAAATACTATTTCGCGAGAGCCGCCTTCGCGGCTTCCGCGGTCAGGATGATCCCCGCGCTGATCGTCCTCGCACTCAGCACCTGCCTCAACGCCGTCTATTTCGGCCGCACCATTATTTCCGTGCTGACCCCGGGGACGGAGGCCGGTTCCCGGCGTATCCGGATCGGAGACAACGTTTCCTTTGCCGTTTCCGGGATCGTGCTTTCCGCCCTGAACCTGCTGTGGGGCCTGAATCCGAAACTCTTATACAATCTGATCGACCTGGGAAGAAATCTTCTGTAGGGGGAAAACCATGTACACTGTTCTGATGATTCTCATGCTGCTGATCCCGGCGTCCGCCGGTATCGCGGAAGCCTGCATGAAGCGCGCGTCCAAACTCGCGCAGGACGCCCTGCTCGTTTCTGCCCTTGCGGCGGAGACGCTTCTGTATGCCATGCTTCTGTTCCTTCCGGTCAACAGCGGGTTCCTCCTGTTTTCCATGACGGACGTCCTGACCATCAAATTCAGGATGGACGGCTTCAGCATCCTGTTCCTCTCCCTGGTCACCGTCGGATTCCTCCTCGCCGGCATATTCGCGACCGCGTATATGGATCACAGCGGCAACCGGTCCGGATTCTACGCTTTCCTGCTCTTCTCCCAGTTCGCGCTCGTCGGAATGGACAACGCGGCGAATCTGATCACGATGTACATGTTTTTCGAGATGGCGACCCTCCTGTCCATCCCGCTCGTTCTTCACGACAGAACCCCCGAAGCGATCAGCGCTTCCATGAAATATCTGTTTTATTCCATTGCCGGCGCGCTTCTCGGCCTTCTCTTTATCTTTGTCGCGTCCCGGTACTCCGTCACCCTTGACTTTACAAGGGGAGGATCCCTGGATCTCTCTGCCGTCTCCGGGCATGAAACGCTTCTGCTTGTCGTTTCCCTGCTGGGCGTTGTCGGATTCGGCGCGAAAGCCGGCATGTATCCGCTTCACGGATGGCTCCCGGACGCGCATCCGGTCGCTCCCGCCCCGGCGTCGGCAGTTCTTTCCGGCGTCATCACAAAGGCCGGCGTGCTGGCGATCCTCCGTCTGATCTATTTCGTCGTCGGTCCGGACTTCCTCCGCGGAACCTGGGTGCAGACCGTCCTGCTTTCCCTTGCTCTGCTGACCGTATTCATGGGATCCATGATGGCGTACCGGCAGGATGTGCTGAAAAAACGTCTCGCCTATTCATCCGTCAGCCAGATCTCCTACGTCCTGACCGGACTGTTCCTGCTCACGGATCAGGGCGTTCAGGGAGGCCTCCTCCAGGTCCTGTTCCATGCCTGCGTCAAGATCTGCCTCTTCCTGTGCGCAGGATCGATGATCTTCCACACCGGCAAGACCAAGGTTTCGGAGTTCCTCGGCATCGGAAAAACCATGCCTGTCACGCTGTGGTCCTTCACGATAGCGTCCCTCAGCCTGATCGGCATCCCGCCCGCGGCAGGCTTCATCTCCAAATGGTATCTCGCCGCAGGTGCCCTGGAGTCCGGTCTTCCCGTGATGAACTGGCTTGTGCCGGTGATCCTTCTGGTCTCCGCCCTGCTGACCGCGGCCTACCTGCTTCCGGTCACGATCCGCGGATTTTTCCCGGGAAAAAACTTCGTCCACTCAGGCCAGCGGACGGACGGAATCCCGGAATTCTGGCTGCCTCTCGTCATTCTGGCGGGCATGTCTCTGCTGCTCGGCATTTTCGGGGGCACCGTAACGGAATGGACCGCATCGCTTGCGTCCCTTGTCATGTAGCAATATGGCGACGGTTTTCTATCTGATCTGCATCATTCTCCCGATCCTTTCCGGAGCCGCGATCCTGATCTTCCGGTTCCGCTCTGCCCGCGCGCTCAAAATCCTTGCGCTTGCGGGGATCTGCCTGTCCTCCGCGGCGGCTTTTGCCGCCATGATCATCGGAACCGATGAAACCATCCTGATCCTGCCGTTCTCCAACACACTGTCGATCGTCTTCCGTCCGGACGCATCGGGCAGATTCTTCCTGACGATCGTCGCGGCTCTCTGGCCGCTGACCGCGCTGTACGCGTGCTCCTATATGGAAGGGAGCGGGCATCTGCCGCTGTTCTTCGGCTTTTTCTGCATTTCCTACGGCGTCACCGCAGCCATCGCGCTCGCAGGAAATCTGTTTACAATGTATGTGTTTTACGAACTCCTGACGCTTTCCACCGTCCCTCTTGTGATCCATCCGCTGACGCGGGACGCCATACGCGCCGCGAAGATCTATTTCGTTTACTGCATGGGCGGGGCTGCACTGGGGTTTGCTTCCATGCTTTTCCTGCTCTCCAACGGAGCGGGCGGACTGTTCATCCCCGGCGGGACGCTTTCGTCCCATCCCTATCATCCGAATATCACCTGCCTCTTCTACCTGCTCGGTTTTATCGGATTCGGCGTAAAGGCCGCCATCTTCCCGCTTCACGCGTGGCTTCCGGAGGTATCGGTAGCGCCTACCCCCGTGACGGCGCTCCTTCACGCGGTTGCCGTCGTCAAGGCTGGCGCGTTCGCGGTCATGCGCCTGACATACAACAGCTTCGGTACGGCTCTCCTGTCCGGCACCTGGGCGCAGTATGCCGTGATGATGCTGTCTGCCTTCACGATCTTTTACGGTGCCAGCAAGGCAGTCAAGGAGATCCACTTCAAGAGGCGCCTGGTCTATTCCACCGTGGCGAATCTTTCGTATATCCTGTTCGCCTTTTCCCTCATGACTCCGGCCGGTCAGCAGGCCGGGCTTCTGCATATGGCTGCGCACGCCTGCACCAAGATCCTCGCGTTCTTCTGCGCCGGCGCGGTCCTGCATTTCAACAACAGGACCATGATCGCGGATCTGGAGGGCATCGGGCGGAAGATGCCGATCACCTTCGCCTGCTTCACCTGTGCGGCGCTCTCGCTGACAGGCATCCCGCCCTTCATCGGCTTCGTTTCCAAATGGCACATCCTGACGGCAGCAGCCGGACTGGGGTCCGTTTATCCCTATATCGGCACCGCGCTGCTGCTTGCTGCGGCGCTTCTGGCCGCCGTCTATATGTTTACCGTGGTCGTGCACGTCTGGTTCCCGAAAAAAGGCTTTTCCCCTTCGTCGGTCGAAAACGTGCGGGAAGCGGACTGGCGGATGCTTGTCCCGATGATCCTGCTGGCCGCGGGAACGATCCTCCTCGGCGTATTCTGCGGGCCGATCGTCAGCGCAGCGGCAGTGGCCGCCGGCATGTAGGAGGTGACGGATATGTTTGCTTTTCTGATCCTCTTCCCCCTCTTCATGGCGCCCGTCTGCCTTCTTGCTTCCCGCAGAAGCAATTCCCTCCGGAATCTGACGGCGATTGCGGCCTGTTCCGCGGAATTTGCCGCGGCCGTCCTTCTTGCCTGTCTTCCGGGCCGGTCCGCCTCCGTTCCCGGCGTTTGCGGCCACGGGCTGTCTTTCACGGCGGACGGATTCCGGAAACTTTACTGTCTCATCATCACGTTCGCATGGCTCGCGACGGTTCTGTTCGGCAGCGAGTATTTTTCGCATGACGCGCACGCAAGCAGATATTACTTTTTCAATCTCATGACGCTCGGCGCCACGATTGGCGTCTTTCTCTCCTCCAGTCTGCTCACCGCCCTGGTTTTCTTTGAGATCATGTCCTTCACCTCCTATACCTGGGTCATTCAGGATGAAACGGAAGAGGCGTCCAGAGCGGCCGGCACCTATCTCGCCGTCGCCGTGATCGGAGGCATGGCTGCCCTGATGGGGCTGTTCCTTTTACAGTCCGAACTCGGGACCACGGAGATCTCCCTGCTGTATGAGCGGGCGGCGCAGTTCGGAAAACAGCCGCTTCTGTACGCGGCAGGAGGATGCGTCCTGTTCGGATTCGGAGCCAAGGCGGGCATGTTCCCCCTTCACATCTGGCTGCCCAAAGCTCATCCGGTCGCGCCTGCGCCGGCTTCCGCCCTTCTTTCCGGCGTGCTGACAAAATCCGGCATTTTCGGCGTGGCCGCCATTACCTGCAACCTGTTCCGTTCGGATCCGAAATGGGGCACGATGATCGTCCTTCTCGGTACGGTTACGATGGTGCTCGGTGCAGTCCTCGCGCTGTTTTCCGTCAATCTGAAACGCACACTCGCGTGCTCCTCCGTCTCGCAGATCGGCTTTATCCTGATCGGCGTCGGCATGATCCCGGTCCTCGGCGGGGAAGGATCCATGGCAGCTTCCGGTGCGCTTCTTCACATGATGAACCATTCCCTGTTCAAGCTGGTCCTGTTCCTTTCCGCCGGCGCGGTCTATATGAACACGCACAAACTGGACCTCAACGAAATCAGGGGATTCGGCAGAAACAAACCGCTTCTGAAAGCGGTGTTCCTCTCCGGCGCGCTCGGGATAGGCGGATTTCCCCTGTTTTCCGGATATATCAGCAAAACGCTTCTTCACGAAAGCATCGCGGAGCATGCCGCCGAACTTGCCGCGGCCGGAAGGTCCGCGCTCCTTTTCCGCTCGGTCGAATGGCTGTTCCTGTTCTCCGGAGGCATGACGGTCGCGTATATGACCAAGCTGTTTGTCGTCCTGTTCGTGGAAAAAAACCGTGATCCCGTTATTCAGAGCCAATACGACAGCAAAACCGCGTACCTTCGCCCTGCCAGCATCTGCGCGCTTCTGATTCCTGCCGCTCTCATCCTCCTGTTCGGCTCCGTTCCCTCCCTTTTCATGGACAGGATCGCGGCTGCCGGCATGGGGTTCTTCCGGACAGAACCGCTCGCGCACGCGGTGCCGTACTTCTCCTGGAGCTGTCTGAAAGGTGCGCTCGTTTCCATCGTGATTGGAGCCCTCCTTTACTTCCTGTTTGTCCGGACCTGCCTGATGAAACGCAGCAGGGAAACGGGAACGACCGAATATCCCGATCTGTGGCCTGCCCGTCTGGATCTCGAGGAACTGGTCTACCGGCCTCTGATCCTCCGATGGATTCCCTCCGTTCTGGGAACCGTGAGCGCGGTCTTCGGAGAAAACCGCGTCTCCGGATGGCTCGCGAAAGAGATGTTCGCGGCTTTCCGGTGGATTGCCTGGGTATTCGGCTCCAATCGTGTCACCGGGCCTTCAGCCGAAAAGCTTGCGCGTTCCGCAGAGATCGCGGCGCATGCTTTCAGCGATTCTCTGGACGCTTTCGTTTATCTGCTCCGTAAAACCGTTTACCGGGATTCCCCGCCCCCTGCTACGGACGAGGTCTCCACCTCCTCCGCCTACAGGCTTGGCGCGCTGAGAGACATGGCCGAATCCGCCCTGGGCAGACAGAAGGATGCGAAAACGGATTACGCTACGCTGTACTACAGGCGGAAGGTCACGGAGGACCGGGCAAGAAACAAACTGACGGGGAATCTGTCGTTCGGTCTGATCATGTTCTGCATCGCTGCGGTCGGGGTTCTGATGTATGTCCTGTTTCTGGACAGAATCTGACCCGTTTCCCCCGCCGCTCTTGATTTTTCCTGCAGAATTTGTCATACTAACCTTGCGCTACATCCCGCTCCGTCATCGGATAAACGGCCACGGCTTCTGAAACGCATGACCGCAAAGGGAGCAGCAGCAGGAGGTTCAACAGTGGGGCAGTCTATGTCCGCAGCACATCCGGTGCTGTTTCTTTGTTTCGCACGCATTTTGGTTTTCCATCCGTATGAAATTCCGAAAGACCCGCGGAATCCGCAGGCCTTCCGGTCTGTTTGCCATGTCCGGAAACCGTCGCTTCACGCTGAACACTAACCAGTCCAGGAGGATCATGCAAATGAAAAAAGCTCTCGCCCTCATCCTTGCCTTGCTTTTTGTCCTGTCTCTTGCGGGATGCAAGAAAAAGACAGGCGGAAACGAAACCGGAAATCAGGGAGAATTCGTCTACGGGCTTGCCACGGAGATCGACAATTTCGATCCGTTCGTGGCTACGACCGCTGACGCGAAAAGCATCTACTTCAACATTTATGAGGGCCTGACGCGCGTGTCGCCCGACGGTACTTTCGTCCCTGCCGTGGCATCGGAAGTCACCGTTTCGGATGACGCAAAAGTCTATACATTCAAACTGCGCGACAACGTGTATTTCCATAACGGAAACCGCGTCACGATGGAGGACGTCCTCTATTCGGTCAAACACGCGATGGACAGCGCGCTGACCGGCTACAGCAACATCGCCTCGTTCCGGACGGAGGACAGCAAAACGCTCGTCATCACGCTGACCAACGGGAGCACCGATTTCCTGGCGAACGCCTCCGCGCCGATCATCCCCGCGGATTCCGACAACAACGGCGAGCACGCCCTCAAACCGATCGGGACCGGTCCCTACGCTTTCTCGGAATACGCCGTGCAGGATCATGTGACGCTGGTCAAAAACGAACAGTACTGGGGGGAACCGGCCTCCCTCGATAAGATCACGATCCGTTTCATTGCCAGCTCTTCGGAACTTCTGGTCAACTATCAGGCCGGCGCGATCGACGGGTTTACCGCCAACGCGGGCATTACGGAGCAGGTGGACAAGAATACCTCCGTCATCAACGTAGGCAATTCCAACGCGGTCCAGATGCTGGCTCTCAACAACAGCGCGGCGCCGTTCGACAACGAAAAAGTCCGCAAGGCCGTTTGCTATGCGGTCAACTCGGATGAGATCATCGACCTGGTGAATTACGGATACGGCGTCAAGATCGGTTCCGCCGTGATCCCGGGTCTTTCCGCCTTCTTTGACGATTCCCTTCCCTCCGTCTATGACGTCGATCCGGAAAAGGCAAAAACGCTTCTGAAGGAAGCCGGCTATCCCGACGGATTCTCCTTTACGGTGAAGGTGCCCAGCGTCTATCAGGTGCATGTGGACACCGCGCAGGTCATCATCAACCAGCTCGCCAAGGTCGGCATCACCATGAACATCCAGGAAGTCGACTGGCCGACCTGGCTGGAGAAAGTCTATACCAACCGGGATTATGAGGCGACCATCATTTCCGTGGACGGAAGCATCGCGTCCCCGACGGCGTTCCTTTCCAGATACGTCTCCGACGCGCACAACAATTTTGTGAACTTCAAATCCCCGGCGTTTGACGCGGTCTACGCGAAGGCAGTCGCCGCGGTGGACCAGTCGGAGCGGGAACAGCTCTTCAAAGAAGCTCAGAAGGTCCTTTCCGACGAGGCTGCCAGCGTTTACATCCAGGATATTTCCAACATCCTCGTGTACAGAAACGATTTCACCGGCTTCAAGGACTACCCGCTCTATGCGGTCGATTTTGCCGCGATCTCCAGAGTTGCCAAATAACGCCGGCTTCCGGTTCTGCTGTACCCGGACCGTTTCCCGGCAGGAGGTATTCCCTTGCATTACCTGGCTAAGAAAATTTTGATCCTGTTCCTGACGCTGCTTCTCGTATCCCTGTTCACGTTTCTCGCGTTTCATATCATACCGGGCGATCCGGCAAGACTGATTCTCGGAACGCAGGCGACAGAGGAAAAGCTTCAGATGCTGCGTCACCAGCTCGGGACGGACCGTCCGCTCTCCGAACAGTATCTCTCATGGATGGGGGGCTTCCTGAAGGGCGATCTCGGCACCTCCATCCGCTATTCGATGCCCGTGAAGGACCTGATCGGGGAACGTCTCCCCGTCACGCTCCTTCTGGGGCTCATTTCCCTTGTGCTGATTCTTCTGATCTCGATCCCGGTCGGCATTTTTTCCGCCAGAGTCAAGGATACGTTTCTGGAACAGGTCATCAGCTTTTTCACGATGGCAGGCATTTCCACGCCCGGTTTCTTTCTCAGCATCCTGTTCATCTGGATCTTCGGGCTGATCCTGAAAGTCTTTACACCAGGGCGGTATGTCAGCTATCTGACGGATCTGCCCGGATTCCTGCAGTTCATGTTCTTTCCCGCGCTCGCGATCGCCGTTCCCCAGATCGCGACGCTGGTCAAATATATCCGCGCTTCCATGCTGGATGAGCTTGGAAGGGACTATGTCCGGACCGCGAAGGGAAAAGGCGTTTCCCTGACCGGGATCCTGTACTCCCATGTGTTCCGGAATGCCGTCGTGTCCGTCATTCCCCTTTTCGGCATGATCATCGGGAGCATCTTTTCCGGAAGCATCATCGTGGAACAGGTGTTCGGCGTCCCCGGCATCGGAAGACTGCTGATCAGTTCCGTGACGGGCAGGGATTTCCCCCTGACGCAGGCGCTGGTCATGTATATCGCCACGATCATCGTCATCACCAACTTCCTTGTCGACATCCTGATCCAGGTCATCGACCCGCGGATCAGGCTGAACTGAAGGAGGCGCCGTCATGAAAAGCGGAAAAACCGAAATGATCATAGGCTGCGTTCTGGTCGGCATCATTGTCCTGCTTGCCGTCGGAAGCCTTTTCGGCACGCCTTATGACATCAACGGGATGGACAACACCGCGCGCATGCAGCCGCCTTCCGCGGCGCATCCGTTCGGCACCGATAATTACGGTCGGGATATCTTCTCCCGCGCCATCGTCGGCGCAAGGTTCACCATGATCGTTGCCGTCTCCACCGTGGTGGGAAGCACGCTGATCAGCATCGTCCTGGGCCTCATCAGCGGCTACGCCGGAGGGCTCGTGGACGAATTCATCATGCGCGTAATCGACGCCGTCAACTCCTTCCCCGGCATTCTGATCGCGCTGATCATCGTGACCGTCATGGAGCACGGGAGCTATACCATCATCATTGCGCTGATCATCATGTTCATCCCGAGCTTTACGAGGATCGTCCGCACCGGGACCCTGCAGTACAAGAATGCAGATTTTGTGCGGAGCAACCGCGGATTCGGCGACTCGGACATCCGCCTCCTTCTCGTGCATATCCTTCCGAACGTTTTCCCTCTGCTGCTTTCCTCCGTGGTCGTGGGGCTCTCCAACGCGATCCTCGCGGAATCCAGCATGAGCTATCTCGGCCTCGGCATCCAGCCCCCGACCCCAAGCTGGGGGAGAATGCTTTATGAAGCCCAGAGTTACATCCTTTCGGCTCCGTGGATGGCTCTCGCGCCGGGCTTTATGATCGTGGCCGCCATTATCGGCCTGAACTGCATCGGAGAAGGAATCCGAAGAAAGTATCTCAACTGAAGCGACAGAACATGTTCCGGAGTACAGACTGCCATGCATAATACCACAGACAACAAACTACCGCTTCTCCAGCTGAAAGACCTTTCCATCGGAATTCATGAAAAGGGTCAGGTCTATACGGCCGTGGACGGCATCAGCTACAACGTCTATCCCGGGGAGATCCTGGGCGTAGTCGGCGAGTCCGGATGCGGCAAGACCGTCACCAACCTGGCCATTATGGGTCTGCTCCCGGAGGTCCTGTTCGTCCAGGGCGGAGAGATCCTGTACAGGACGGGAGACGGGGCGGACTTCCCCGTGATCGATCTAGCAAAATGCAGTCCGGAAGAACGGCGGAAACTGAACGGAAGCGCGATGTCGATCATTTTTCAGGAACCCATGACCTCCCTGAATCCGCTGATGAAAGTCGGCAAACAGGCGGGAGAGGCGCTCCGCATCCATAAAAAGCTCCCCTCCGAGGAAGTGCGCCGGAGGGTGCTGGAAGCGTTCGA
Organism: Clostridia bacterium; assembly: GCA_017556125.1. Next base: position 12,230 of record JAFZCW010000033.1, read on the forward strand.
GGACGTCGGACTTCCCGATCCGGAAGGAAGCATGGAGAAGTACCCTCACCAGCTGTCCGGCGGTCAGCGGCAGCGCGTCATGATCGCGATGGCGACGCTTCTGAACCCGCGCCTTCTGATCGCGGACGAGCCTACGACCGCTCTGGATGTAACGATCCAGGCGCAGGTGCTTGCCCTGCTGAAGAAAATCAACCGGGAAAAGAATACCTCCATCATCTTCATATCCCATGATCTCGCCGTGATCCGCCAGATCTGCGACAGGGTGATCGTCATGTACGCGGGAAAGATCGCGGAAACCGGGACCACCTCGGACATTCTGGAACGTCCCGTCCATCCCTATACAAACGGTCTGATCGCCTCCATCCCGAAAGCGAGCGTCAAAGGCCGGAATCTTGCGAGCATTCCCGGACACGTGCCGTCCACGGAGGAAAAACGGCTTCCCTGTCCTTTCGCGAACCGCTGCGTCTTCTCGGCGAACCGCTGCAGGACCGCCCCTCCGAAAGTATACAAACTATCCGATACCCATACCTGTTCCTGTCATTACGCCGTATCCTTTGCGGCTGAATACCGGAACCAGGAGAGGAGGCAGTGATGGATCAGAACCGGGACACGATCCTCTCCATAGAGCACGTCAGCAATTACTATTACGACAACGGGCTCGGCATCTTCGCCAAGCGCAGGAAAAAGCAGATCCTGCACGACGTTTCGCTAACCATCGGAAAAGACGAATTCTTCGGTCTGGTCGGAGAATCCGGATGCGGCAAAACGACACTGGGGAACTGCATCCTCGGGAATATTCCGTTTGAGGGAAAGATCACGCTGGCAGGCATGGAAAAAAAGGATACCGACCGTCTGGCTTTCTCCAGAATGGTCCAGTCCGTCTATCAGGATCCGTCCAGCGCCCTGAACCCGCGCAGGACGATCGGGCAGACCATGATGGAACCGCTGCTCGCGCACCGTATCGGAACGCAGGAATACCGGGAAAGCGCGGTCGATACGATGCTCTACAGGATCGGGCTGGATCCAACGTATAAAAACAGAAAACCCTCGGAACTATCCGGGGGACAGAGGCAGCGCGTCTGCATCGGAGCCGCCTTGATGCTGGAACCGGAACTGATCATCGCGGACGAGGCGGTTTCCGCCCTGGATGTATCCGTTGCGTCGCAGATCCTGAACCTGTTTCTGGAAATCGACGTGGAAAAAGACTTCTCCATGCTGTTCATCTCGCATAATCTGTCCGTCGTCTACTATCTCTGCGACCGTATCGGCGTCATGTACAAGGGCCGGATCGTGGAACTGGGCACGGCGGATGACGTGTATTACCGTCCGGCGCATCCCTATACCAGGCTTCTCCTCAGCGCCGTTCCCGACATCGAAGGGGAAGAAAACCCGGCGCGGCCGACGCACGAAGACTACGAATCCCTGTACGGGACCCGGGACACGTGGAATCTCCCGGGACAGGAGTACGTCAACATTGCGGAAGACGGCGCTCCGGAGCATCTGGTGCTCGGCCGGTTCTGACTTTTCGCGGAAGAATGAAGGAAGGATGATATGACATGATACTTGCTGTAGATATCGGAAATACGTACATCGTTCTCGGCGCAGTCGACGGACAGTGCAAGGTCGTTCAGACCATGCAGATGAAAACGGATCCGAATGAAACGGCGTATGAATATGCCGTTAAAATGAAGCAGATCCTGCCGCTGGCGGGGATCGATGAAGGCAGCTTTAACGGCGCCATCGTGTCTTCGGAGGTGCCGTGGCTGACGGTCGTCATTCTGAAAGCCATCCGGCTCGTCACGGGGCATGACGCGGTCCTGGTCGGCGCGGGCGTGAAAACCGGCCTGAACATCAAGCTGGACGATCCGGGAACCATTACCGGAAATCTTGTCGCAGCAGCCGTTGCAGTGAAAGAGGAATATCCCCTTCCGGCATTTGTTTTTGACATGGGGACCGCAACATCGGTCGTTGCAGTCGACCGTTCGGGAAATTACCTCGGAGGCGCCATCATGCCGGGCGTCGGTCTTTCGATGGACGCGCTGACAAAGGGGACCTCCCTTCTCCCTTCCATTGACTTCGATGTCCCGAAAAAAACGATCGGCACCAACACCGTAGACGCCATGAAAAGCGGGATCGTCTACGGCTCCGCGGGAGCGGTGGACGGGATCATCGACCGCTTTCAGGAGGAACTCGGAGAGGCCGCGACCGTCATCGCAACCGGCAGCATGGGCAGGCTCGTCGCCCCGCACTGCCGTCATTCTGTTATCATCGACAACCGTCTCGTAATGAAAGGTCTGGGGTATATCTACTATAAAAACCAGGAAGCGCGTCAGAAATCCTTGAAACGGAAAAAAACCTGATACTTCGAAAAGAGAAAAGCCGGATCACAGATCCGGTCTTTCCTTATAGAGGAATGAAACACTGTCACAGATTCCTGACAAACAGCGCGCGGATCGCGTTCAGAACCGCGATGATCATGACGCCGACATCGGCAAAAACCGCGGCCCACATATTCGCAATACCGAGCGCGACCAGAATCAGAGCCAGTATTTTTACCGCAATCGCGAAAAGAATGTTTTCACGTACGATCCGCAGGCATTTGCGCGAGATCCTGATTGCCTTTACGATCTTCAGCGGATCGTCATCCATCAGCACAACGTCGGCAGCTTCGATCGCGGCATCGGACCCCATCGCACCCATGGCGATCCCGATATCCGCTCTCGAGAGGACCGGAGCGTCATTGATTCCGTCCCCGACAAAAACCAGGGTCGTATTCTTCTGCTTTTCGTTCAGAAGCTCCTCCACTTTTTCGACCTTGTCCCCGGGAAGAAGTTCCGCGTATGTCCGGTCGATCCCGATCTCCTCCGCCACGTTCTCCGCGACCGCGAGGGAATCGCCCGTCAGCATGATGGTCTCTTTCACGCCGGAAGATTTCAGGGAGCGTACCGCCTGTGCGGAAGTCGGCTTCACCTTGTCTGAAATGATGATATGGCCCGCATATATCCGGTCGATCGCGACATGGACGATCGTACCGACCTTGTCGCACTTTTTCTCATAGGCGATCCCGAGCTCGTTCATCAGCCTTGCGTTCCCCGCGGCCACTTCGATTCCGTCGACGCACGCAAGCACCCCGCCGCCGCTGATCTCCCGGATGTCCGTAACCCGGCCCGCTTCGATTTCCTTCCCGTACGCGCTCCGGATGCTCTTGCTGATGGGATGAGAGGAGGCGCTCTCCGCATATGCGGCAAGCTCCATCACCCTGCTTTCTTCCGGCGCGGCTTCCGTCAGATGGATGGCGCTTACTTCAAACACGCCCTGTGTCAGCGTGCCGGTTTTGTCAAACACCACGTACCCCGTTCTGGAAAGCGCTTCCAGATAATTGGATCCCTTGACAAGAACGCCCTCCTTGCTGGCTCCGCCTATTCCCGCAAAGAAACTGAGCGGAATGCTGATCACGAGCGCGCAGGGACAGCTTGCCACAAGAAAAGCCAGCGCGCGGTATCCCCACTGTGTCCAGTTTGGAGACGCATTCGGAAGCAGGAGCCCGATCAGCGGCGGAATGATCGCGAGCGCAAGCGCGCTGTAGCAGACCGCCGGGGTATAGATCCTCGCGAATTTTGTAATAAAATCTTCCGATCTGGATTTGAGGGAACTCGCGTTTTCGACAAGATCCAGCACCTTGGAAACGGTGGACTCGCCAAACTCCTTCGTTGTGCGGATCTTCAGGACACCGGTCATATTGATGCAGCCGCTGAAGATCTCCCCGCCCGCCTCGATATCTCTCGGCAGGCTCTCTCCCGTCAGCGCGCTCGTGTTGAGCGTCGAACTGCCTTCCGTCACGATACCGTCGATGGGGACCTTCTCTCCGGGTCTCACGATGATCTCCGTCCCGATCCCGACTTCTTCGGGATCGACCTGCTCGAGTTTCCCGTCCCGTTCAACATTGGCGTAATCCGGGCGGATATCCATCAGGGCACTGATGTTCCTGCGGCTTTTGCCGACCGCATAGCTCTGGAAAAGCTCCCCGATCTGATAGAAGAGCATGACGGCGACCGCTTCCACATAGTCCCCGCTGTCCAGAAGCCCGATCAGCAGCGCGCCGATCGTGGCAACGGCCATCAGAAAATTCTCATCGAATACGCGCCCGTTCCGTATCCCTCTCCACGCCTTTCTCAGGATATCGTATCCGATGATCCCGTACGGGATGAGATACAGCGCAAACCGGAAAAAGCCGGAGACAGGGATGAAGTGCAGTACAATCATCAGAACTGCCGCGGCAATACAACGAATTAATAGAGTTTTCTGTTTTTTATTCATGACGGATTTATAAACCAAATGAGAACCCGGGAAACGGTCCTGTTACAGATAGATCTCGCAGTCTTCCTCGACTTTCTTGCAGCTGCGCAGGACTTCCTTCATCACGGCGATTACGTCCTGCTCTTCTTCAAACTCCACGATCATTTTCTGGGTCATAAAATTCACGATGGCATCTTTCACGCCGGGAGTCTTCTTCGCGGTATGTTCCATCAGATTCGCACAGTTTGCGCAGTCCACTTCAATCCTGTATGTCTTTTTCATATTTCCCTCCGTCTGATCCGCTGCTGTCTTTTAATTCGGCCTGTTTCTGTGCTAATTGTACTTAACAGTTAAACGACCGTCAACGCATCGGGATAAATGCTTCCTTTTTGGTACAATCATATGTACATACGGATCATTTTTGATACGGGGAATGACGGAATGGTATATAATGATCAATAGGAAAGGGGGCTTCATTCCATGGAAAAGATCATCCTGCCGCACGACCACGGGAATCTGCCGAAAGAGCTGGAAAACTGGATGCCATCCGGCGGGATATTTGAGACCATCGCGGATGTTCTGAAGATTATCAGCGATGCGAAACGCGTACAGATCTTCTGGCTCCTCTGCCACTGCGAGGAGTGCGTGATCAATATTTCCGCGCTTGTGAATCTTACCAGTGCCGCCGTCTCGCATCATCTTAAGCTTCTGAAGACCGCCGGCTACATCGTCAGCAGACGGGAGGGAAAAGAAGTCTACTATACGGCTGCGCGAACGCCCCGGACACAGATCCTGCATGAGATGATCGAAGAGATCGCGGAGGTCTCCTGTCCAGCCGAAAGGACGCTGGTCAATCCGCAGGAATATGATACCAATATTCAGACCGTCATGCGGGTCCATGATTTTCTTCTGGAAAACATCCGTTCCTGGTACACCGCCGAGGAACTGTCCAAACGCTTTCTGATCAATCAGACGACGCTGAAGACCACTTTCAAAACGGTTTACGGGCAACCGATCGCAAGATACATGAAAGAACGCAGAATCGTTTCCGCCAAAGAGATGCTCGCCCGTTCCGATATGACCATCGCCGAGATCGCGGAAGACGTCGGATACCGGAATCAAAGCAAATTCACGCAGGCATTCAAGGACGTTACCGGCATGCTTCCGAAAGAGTTCCGTAAACTGACCTCCCAATCATAGCGTTCCCTGTCCGTCGTAACGGACATTCTCCTATGCGATATACGAAACCATAAACCTGCTGAACGCCACATCACACGAAAGGAATACTGTTATGATCGCAATTCCAAACCCCGAGCGGCAAAGACTCGGATCGAAGCTTGACTACACCTCTCAGGAGGAAGTGATGTCGATGATCCCGCAATTTGAAGAAGCGGAGATTACGCACTTCATCCCTTCCGTCCCCGTCTTCAACGGAGTGCTGAACGTTCTCGTCTTTAATATGGAACGCGGGGTGCATCTTGATGAAATCGGAGATTATCTGGAACAGAACCCGGACGCCCGTCCGTTCGATATCATCCTTGCCAATGAAATGGATGACGGCTGCGTTCGTTCCGGTCAGAGAGATACCGCAAAAGAGCTTGCGGAACGTCTCGGCATGGACGTCGTTTTCGGGCTGGAATTCATCGAGCTCGTCGATCCGAAGAACGAAAAAGGATATCACGGCAACGCCATCTTTTCCCGCTTTCCCATTACACGTGCCCGGATCGTCCGTCTTCCGGAAGAGAACAACTGGTATTTTGACAGGCAGCGCAGGATCGGGGGCAGACTTGCCATTCTCGCGGAGCTTGACCTCGGAACAAAAACCGTCACGGCAGGAACGATCCATCTCGAGAACCGCACGGACGGGGCGGGAAGAAAACGCCAGCTGCTGACCGTTCTGGAAGCGGCGGAATCCTTTGCCGGAAACGGTCCCGTGATCCTCGGCGGGGACCTGAACACCAACACGTTTGACGGGCGTGACAAGGTCGAGATCCAGCGCATCGCTGCCGATCAGGCGCTGCAGCGCAGCTGTCTCGAAGACGTTTTTGATAAGGAAGGCTGTCTTCCAGCCGCGATCTCCTTCGGGTATAAACCGGTTCCCGAATCTCCGCTGCCGACCCGCCGCAAGCCCTTGCCGCAGGGAGGAGACCTCCTGCTGCGTCTGGACTGGATTCTGCTGAAAAACGTCCGCTGCGAATCAAGCCGCGCCATCTCCACCAAGCGTGCGGACTGCGGATTTGCAGCCCCCGGAAGCTCCCTCGAAAGATTCACCGGAGAGGAGCTGTCGGACCATAATGCCGTCTGGGGCCGATGCCTGCTGGATCAGGAATAACACCGCATAAAGAAAAAGGAGAACGGAACTCCGTTCTCCTTTCTGTTATTGCTTCTTCATATCGTGTCCGCGATCCTTCTCGCAACAAACACCCCGCTTGCGGAAGCATGCGACAGGGAGTGCGTCACGCCGCTCCCGTCGCCGATCACGTATAGACCTTTGTATTTCGTCTCAAGATTGTTATCCAGCTCCACTTCCATATTGTAGAACTTGACTTCTACGCCATACAGAAGCGTATCGTCATTGGCTGTTCCCGGCGCAATATTGTCGAGGGCATACAGCATTTCAATGATGCCGTCCAGGATCCGCTTCGGCATGACCAGACTGAGATCGCCCGGCGTCGCTTTCAGCGTCGGAACGATAAATCCCTTCTGGATACGTTTTTCCGTGCTCCTCTGACCGCGGATCAGATCGCCGAACCGCTGCACGATCACGCCGCCGCCCAGCATGTTCGAGAGACGGGCAATGCTTTCGCCGTATCCGTTCGAGTCATGGAACGGCTCGGTAAAGTGCTTGGATACGAGCAGTGCGAAGTTGGTGTTCTCCGTCTTTTTGGATTCATCCTCATAGCTGTGGCCGTTCACCGTAACGATCCCGTTCGTATTCTCCGCCACGACGGCACCTCTCGGATTCATGCAGAAGGTCCTGACAAGATCCTGATACTGCTGCGTCTTATAGACGATCTTGCTTTCGTAAACCTTATCTGTGATATGGCGGAACACCTCGGCGGGAAGTTCGATCCTCGCCCCGATATCCACCCTGTTGGACAGCGTCGGGATCTTCAGCTTCTCGCAGAGGCTGCCCATCCAGGCGCTTCCGCTTCTACCGACAGATACGATGCACTGCCTGCAGGAATAGGTCTCCGCGTCCGTTACGACTTCATATCCGTCTTCC
>JAFZCW010000034.1 GCA_017556125.1 Clostridia bacterium
CCGATGATGAGGGAGTTCCGGAGCGGGACCCACAGGATCGTTTTCGTCAGAGGACTGGCGAGCAGATATTTCCAGTACCAGAGCGTATAGTCGCCGACTTTTGCTCCGGGAATATTGCGAAGCTCCGATTTGGCGACGATGAAGGTGTTGTGCACCATGGACAGGAGCGGGATGACGATCAGGACAAACAGCAGGATCAGCGTGATGAAAACGATCACATTGAAAGGATTCCCAATCAGGCTGTTGAACTGGTTCTTAAACCGCTCTTTGGTCATTGGAGGACGTTCCCATCCTTTTTTTGCCATTTTCAATCCTCCTCTTCGGGAACAGTATCGGTATCTGGACAATTACGGGAAGCCGGTCGGCGCTCAGGAGCGGGCGGCCTCGATTTCCCGTTCTTTCTTCAGAATGGTGTAGACATCATAGATGTCCGTGATCTGATAATCGGGTTGCACGTCATATTCGCCGAGATCTTTCTGCGGCGTCAGGAAGGAATTGATCTTGAACACGCGCCCGAAGCCCATTCTGCGGGGGCCTACGACATCTCTTGAAAGCGTGTCACCGACGAACGCGCATTCGGAGGGGTCGAGATCCGCCTGCGCAAGAGCGACGCGGAAGATGTTCGGATGGGGTTTGCGGTAGCCGGTGACCGAAGAGAGCGTAATGTCGTCAAAGTACTGGCGGATCCCGTATTTCTTCAGGGTCGAAAAGACCTGGAACAGGCTTCCGGTGTTGCTGACGACGGAAACATACATGCCGAGGTCTTCTTTCAGGCCTTTCAGCATTTCGGCTCCGTGCTCGCGGAGTTTCCTGTCATAAAAAGTCGTTTCCCACATATGCGCGATTTCTTCGCTGATCTCAGCGAGCTTGGTGCGGTTTACCGGGATATCCCGGAATCCCCAGTCGACCCAGATGACTTCCGGCTTCAGTTCGACGAGCGTCCGCTCGGAATCCTTCTTATATGCCTGGATCCCTTCGCCGACGATCTCCCAGAGGCGTTCAGCCCCGTAGGGGACCTGGATATCGTGCTTTTTAAGGATGTCATAGAGCGCGTATGCGGTTGCCTTGTTGTTTTTTTCGTCTGAATACAGGTCTTCCAGCGTACCGCCCATATCGAACATTACGGCTTTGATCATGGATTGTTCTCCTCTGCTGATGATGAAGTGTGGGTCAGCGTAAACGTTTCCGAAAAAGTACGATTAAATATTATCATCTCATGACAGGCACTGTCAATTCAAAAAATACGGTCGTTTTAGGTACTTTAAAAAGCGGAACAGTAAGGGAGCAGGCCGTTCTGTTCCGAACGGCCTGCACGGTGATTTTTATTTTGTGAGTTCGCAGCTGATCGCGCGGATGTTGCCGATCGACTCGAGGAAAGCCGCGATATCGCTGACGGTAATATCCTGCCCCATGCGCAGGGTGAATTCGTAGTTTGCGCTTCCGTCGTCGTTGAAAGCAACTTTGGTCGCGAGGATCTGCATTTTCTGATCATTCACATAGGCCCGGAAGGCTTCCCGGAAAGCCTGGGGATCCTTGACCGTACAGCGGATCTTGCCGACGATCATGGAGTCTGCGCCGAGCGTGTACCGGTGCATCAGGACCTGAAGGACGGCGATCAGGACGGTCGAAAGGATTCCGACGACATAGAGTCCCGCGCCGATCGCAAGGCCGATGCCCGCCGTAGCCCAGATGCCGGCCGCAGTGGTCAGACCCCGGATGGAGCTTCCTGTATGGAAGATGATGCCCGCGCCGAGGAAGGAGATGCCCGTGATGACCTGCGCCGCAAGTCGGGCGGGATCCGTGCCGTGCGTTCCGAAGAGGAAGGTTCCGTCGGCAAGTACGGTATCGGAGAAACCGTATTTGGATACGATCATGATCAGGGCGGCGGCGCAGCTGACGATGATATGCGTGCGGATGCCGGCTTCCTTGAGCCGCTTTGTGCGCTCAATGCCGATTGCGGCTCCGCAGGCGCAGGCGACCACAAGCCTTAGGAAGAATTCCAGATACTGCATGATCGTGAAAGACTTGAGCAGTACTACACCGGATGTCATTTCTGATGACCTCGCTTTCTTGCTTCCCGTCCGGACAGGACAGAGAACTTAATCAGAGGGAGGGAAACCTTTCCCGTTAACGGTAATACTTGTCGATGAAATCATAGACGTCCTGACGGGTTCCCTTGAACGGTCCGGGCGTTTCCATCTTCAGGGAAACCAGGGCGGCGGCAAATTCAAGGGCTTCCGGGATATCGTGCGACAGACGTTCGCCGAGATAACCGGCAAAGGTCGTATCGCCGCGTCCCGTTCTTCCCGCAAGTCCGCGGGGACGCAGGGGAGAGCGGTAGATTTTATGTCCGTCGCAGACGATCGCTTCCGTGTTGTGCGTGATCAGGACTTCTTTTGCGCCCATCTCGCAGAGCATGAAGGCGGCCTTCTCGCGGTCATCCGTTCCCGTGAGCACTTCCGCTTCCGCCGCGTCGGTCTTCAGATACCGGACATTCGGGAAGCTGGTGTATTTCTCCGGCCAGTCGAGGAGTTCCAGCGATCCGTCTTCGAATCTGCGCCGGAGAAGAGCCTGAACGTCCACGGCGGTATCCCCGCGCGCTGCGCACGCGGCGATGACGTCGCTTCCGATATCTCCGTAAACCAGACCGCCCAGGTGATAGATGCGGGCTTCCGCGTCCGGAAGATCCTCGGGGGTATAGGGCGGAATCATGCCCGTGTTCAGGCAGAGACGGCGCTCACGGTCAGGCGTGAAATAGGTGTTCTGCATTTCCGTGCAAGTGGGCGCGTCGACCGCAAAGATCTTTTCCACTTTGCTGTCCGCGAAAACCTTGTACGGATCAAGTTTTTCCGGATTGCCCTTCGGGACGACGGCCACACTGTGCCCTACCGCCGATGCGGCGTAGCCGGAAAAAGTGACGGCGCCGCCGGCAATGTATTCTTCACGTCCGTCAAAGTCGATGTTGTGGTCCAGCGATATCTGGCCGATAATCATGAGATCATACACTTTCAAGTACCTCGCATTCTTTTATAATATTTTCATTTCCGGGGCTCCAGAGCCGGAAGTTCCCGGAAGTCAGCACGTTCTTCATTTCATAGGAGTCCGTGATGCGGTTCTCGCACAGGATCGCGGCGCGCCCTTCATCGCCGATGCGGTGCGCATCCGATCCCACCACGCGGTACAGATGCGGATTCTCCTTCGCAAGCTTCAGCGCCAGTTCGTTCCGGCTGTCGTGCCGGGGGTTGCAGTTGACCACTTCAAGCCCGTGCACGCAGTCATAATATACGATATCGTTATGCCGGTAGGGATGCGCGTGGATGATCAGGATCTCTTTTCCGTAGGTATCGAAAAAGGACTGATGATCCATCCGGCAGATGAACGGATGGTCGTAAAGCCACTGTTCATCGATTCCGTAAAGCAGGTAATCGCTTTCATTCTCCGGGAAACGCAGTTCGCAGCCGAGGATGATATCCATTCCGAGGGCTTCGCCCGCCTTTTTCGCGTTCCGGTATCCGGATAAATACCGGTCCATGCATTTTTCCCAGTTATCCGGACAGCCCAGCATAGAAAGGTAAGTATCATGCAGGTGGTCCGTCACGCACAGGCCCTGATAGCCCAGACTGTGATAGGTCTTCACCTGATCAACCGCGGGCACGTGGCCGCAGCGGCTGGTCTCCGATGTGTGCAGATGCAGTTCGTACTTATACATCAATTGTCCCCCGGACATTTATACTCTGTTCATTTTCAGGCAGGATCCGCGCACGACCAGCGAAGGGGAAACAAGCATGCTGGTGTATTCCGTTTCCGTGCCGTCGATGTGGCGGAACAGCATATCCATCGCCGCGGTCGCGAGTTCCTGCTTCGGCTGATTGATCGTGGTCAGGTTGATCGGCGGAAGGGAAGCGAACGAGATGTTGTCGAATCCCATCAGCGAAAGGTCTTCCGGGATCCGGATCCCTTTTTCGTACGCGGCGTGCATGACGCCGATCGCAAGCGTGTCGGAAGCGCATAAAATGGCGGTCTCGTCGTGCGGACTTGAAAAATGTTCGCGCGCGAGCAGATATCCCGCCTCATGGGAGCTCCTCGGATAGCTGCTTTCTATGATGTTCGGTTCAAGCCCGAGTTTCCTGCAGGTCGAGATATATCCTTCCACGCGCAGCGAATGCGTCACGCTGTTCTTTCTTGCGCCGAGGTAGAGGATCTTCCTGTGGCCGAGGGAATACAGGTATTCCGTCGCGATCTGCATGCCCAGCGTATTGTCGATGGAAATATAATTCTCCGGAAGGTCCTGCATGTTTTCGCTGACGAAAACCGTCGGGACCTGCGCGGTGAGAGACTTCAGATTCTCATGCGATTCGTGACTGATCGGAAGGATGATGATCCCGTCGACCTTTCGGCTGAGGAGCAGCCGGAACACGTCGCGCTCCTGCGCCTGATTGTAGGAGGAGTTGCATACCATGAGGTTGTATCCGTGTGCGCGCGCATAGGTCTCCAGATGGACGGTCAGCTCGCTCATGAACGGGTTATCGATACTGGCGAGGATAAGCCCGATGATGTTCGTGCGCTTCATCACCATGGATCTTGCGACGGAATCGGGCGTATATCCCATCTCGTCGCACAGTTTGAGAATGCGCTGGCGGGTCTTTTCCCCGATTTCAGGGCTGCCGGACAGCGCGCGGGAAACGGTGGCGTAAGAGACGCCCGCGACTTTGGCGACATCTTTCAATGTTAAAGAACGCATGGCCGGCCTCCTTATTTCCCCGAATTTCTGTAAACGTTTTCGCTTATCTCATTCTACATTCGGAGCGCAGGCTTTGTCAATGCTCCGGAGAGGGCGTAAAGCTCAGGAAATCAGAACGCATTCCGCCAGGTCCAGAGACCGGTCCGGGCGGAACAAACGTGATTTCAATATTGACAAGCATAAGGTTTTTGATTTAAAATACAGCCATCGTAAACGCTTGCGTTCATATTCTGCTCTGGAGGGTTTTCTGGATGATTTCGACTCTTCTCTTCGATCTGGGCGGGACACTTCATTCGGTAAAACGGACGGATGATACCTGCAGACGCTTTTCAGAGCATCTTCTTTCCCGCCTGGCGCAGTACGGCATCCATCTTGACACAACCCCTGAGGAACTCTTCGCGGTCATCCGCAGAAACGCGGAGGAATACAAGCACCGCGGGGAAAAGGATCATACCGAGCTGGAGCAGGGCGAGATCTGGAACGATTATTACCTGAAAGAATTTCATATCGGCAGGGAACGCCTTGCCCCGATCGCGGAGGAACTCAGTTTTCTCTACGATTATGAACGCGTGACGAACATGCGCAAGCCCCGTCTCAAGGAGACGATCCTTGAACTGCACGACATGGGGATCCGGATGGGCGTCGTTTCCAACATCATCTCCACCTCGCTCGTGCCGCACATGCTGCACGAGTACGGCATTTTTGATCTGATGGAATGCATCGTGATGTCGAGTTCCACCGGGATCCGGAAGCCCGATCCGCGCATCTTCGATATCGCGCTTCAAGAAATGGGCGTCTCCGCCGCGGAGACGGGATATGTCGGCGATACGATCTCGAGGGACGTGCTCGGAGCGAGAAACGCGCATCTGGGACTCGCGGTGCGCATCAACAATCCGTCGATCGCCCACAGGGACGCGGCTTTTCAGGGGGCAGGCGCCCCAGAGGCCGATTTTGTAATAGACGAGCTGTATGAGCTGCCGGATATCATGCGCCGTGTGAACGGCATGCAGTGATATGCGCGCAGGTCATTTTTGATTCGATTACTGAAACGGAAAAGGAGACAGCACTATGACGGATACGATCTTTTTCGATGTCGGAAACACCCTGCGCATCGTGGTGAAGGACAAGGAGTTTTCGGACAGGGCCGAGAAAGAGCTGATGGAGCTTGTCGGCGCGACCGAACCGCACGATGTTTTTTACGAGAAGCTCGAGGCGCGCTGGAAAAAGTACCGCAAAGAGGTCAAAAAATCGCTGCTCGACGCGGGCGAAATGGAGCTCTGGAGCCAGCATCTGCTTCCCGATTATGACCCCGAACTCGTCTGCGCGAACGCAGGCAGGCTGACCAGGCTCTGGCGCGACCATGACGGCCGCAGGATCCCCCGCGACGACGTCAAGTCCACGATCATCGAACTGGACCGCCGCGGATATACGCTCGGCATCATCGCCAACACGATCACGGAAACGGAGATCCCGGACTGGATGGTGTCCGACGGCGTCGCACACTATTTCAAAGCAGTGATCCTTTCCTCCAAGGTCCGCCTCCGCAAACCGGATCCCGCCATCTATCACCTCGCCTGCAGGGCGATTGGGAAGGAGCCGTCCCAGTGCGCGTATGTCGGGGACAATCCGATCCGCGACGTGGAAGGGACAAGGAAAGCCGGCTACGCCCTGATGATCCGGATCGATGAGCCGGATACGATCAAAAACGAGCCGCAGGAGATCATTCTCCAGCCGGACTACACGATCACCCGGATTTCGCAGCTGCTGGACATCTTCCCGCCGCTCAAGGCTGAAAACTGATACGCAGGAGAAAACACATGGAAAAAGAATTTGACGCTGTCTTTTACGATCTCGGAGGCACGCTCCGCCTTGTAGAGCGCGACGCGGAATTTGAAGCGGAGGCGCGCCGCAAAATCGCGGAAATGTGCGGAGAGACCGGCGATCCGGACGAATTCTGCAAGTTTCTGGATTACCGTTATGCCGGATACCGGAAATGGTGCTTTGAAACGATGCGGGAAGCGCCGGAGGAAGAGCTCTGGACGAAATGGCTGGCGCCGGAATATCCCCGCGATCTGATCAGAAAGAACGCGATCGAGCTCACGATCGAATACCGCAACAAGGACGGCCGCCGGGTCGTGGCGCCGAACGGAGCCCAGTCCATCAAGGACCTGTACGCGAACGGATACAAGCTCGGCATCATCTCCAATCTCGTGACCTCCCAGGAGATCCCGCGCTGGCTGAAGGAGGACGGTCTTGAGCAGTACTTCGGCGCCGTCCTGCTGTCCTGCGTGGAGGGAATCAGAAAACCGGATCCCGCCATCTCCAACAAGGCCTGCGCGCTGCTCGGGGTCAAGCCGGAGCGGTGCGTATATATCGGCGACAACCTGAAACGGGACGTGGAAGGCACCCGCCTTGCCGGGTACGGCATGTTTATTCTGTATACCACGCCCGAAAAGCTCGCCAAGGAAAAGATCACGGACGAGAACCGTCCCGACGCGGTCATATTTGATTTCAGCGAATTGAAGGAACTGTTCCCGAAAGCGCCGCATGTGGCGTGGGACAAGGTACGGAGGGTATGAACAGATGATCAACGGCATCAAAGCAGTATTTCTGGATCTCGGCGGGACGTTCCGGATCGTCGATGAAACCAACAAGCCGTATATCCGCGAGGCGCGCAGCCGTATCGCGGATATTTGCGGTACGGACATGGATCCGGATTCGTTTTACGACTTTCTCAACAAGCGGTACGACACCTACCGCACCTGGGCGCTGAAGTATATGTGCGAAGCGCCGGAATCCATGCTCTGGACGAGATGGCTCGTTCCGGAATGGGACAAAGAAAAGATCGAAAAGGCGGCCGTCGAGCTGACCTACTGCTTCCGCAGGGCAAAGGGGGAGCGGGTCGTGGTGCCCAACGGCATCGACACGGTCAGGAAACTGATCGGCCGCGGATACAAGGTCGGGATCATCAGCGATCTGGTCGGCACGGCCGAGATCGACGAATGGCTCGACAAGGACGGCATCCGCGATCTGTTCTGCACCGTGCAGCAGTCTTCTGTCACGATGCTCCGTAAGCCGCATCCGGCCATCTATTTCCTGGCGCTCAGCGACGCCGGCGTCCGTCCGGAAGAGAGCTGCTTTGTGGGGGACAACCTGAAGCGCGACATCATCGGCGCGAAAGAGTCCATGTTTGCCGGAACGGTCGGCGTGGAATACCCGGGCGGGATCGAGTTCAAGCTGACGGAAGAGAACCGGCCGGACTGCATCATCCATCATTTTGAAGAACTGCTGAACGTATTTCCCGGAGAAGGGGTTTTCGATCCCGGCCAGGCCGAGGATCCGGCTCCCCGCATTCATTGAACGGAAACGCATCATAGAGAAGGAGCGATCAGAATATGGCAAACTATAAACTGGCAGGCGGCGACGCACTGGCGCGTGCGGTCGAGAAGCTTTACGTGAACGGCGGATCAGAATACCATTTTGAGCCGATGAACCTGACGGACGCGGAGGGGAATCCGGTCGGACTCGTGAAGCCCGGCGACGGCGTGATCTTCTGCTGCCGCAGAGGGGAGCGCGAGACGGAGCTGACGGACGCCTTTACCGATCCGCAGTTCAAGGGATTCGAACGCAAGATGATCGATCCTCTTGATTTTGTGATCCTGACCATGTACAGCGAAAAATACACGTATCTGCCGATCGCGTTCGCGCCGTCGAAAGTGCAGAAGACGCTCGCGGAGGTCCTGTCCGAAAACGGAAAGACCCAGATGCACCTGGCGGAGAGCGAGAAATACGCCCATGTGACGTTCTTTTTCAACGGCGGAAACCAGCATCCCTTCCAGGGAGAGGACGATATCCGGATCCCCTCGCCGAAAGGAGTTCCGTTCGAAACGGTTCCCGAGCTGAAGATCGAGGAAGTTTCGGAAACGCTCTGCAAGGGGATCGACAAGGGATATGATTTCATCGTGACAAACTTCGCAAACGGCGACGTGATCGGTCACACGTCAAGCGATTCGGCAAAGCCCGTCGCCTGCGAAGCGATCAGCAGGTATGTGGGGAAAACTGTTGCTTATGCACGCGCACACGGATACAATGTTCTTGTAACGGCAGATCACGGAAACATCGAGATCCTGCACACGCCGGAAGGCAAGCCCCATGTTTCGCACACGACGAATCTCGTGGCCTGCATCGCGGTCGGCGAGGGAACGGAACAG
>JAFZCW010000035.1 GCA_017556125.1 Clostridia bacterium
CCTTCCCCTTCATATGTCTGATCCTGCAGAACCGACCCGGTCAGGCGGGAACCTTCGGTCAGATAGACTCGGAGCGTGCTGACGCTGTCCCAGATGATATCCCCGTTCAGTTCCTGCTGAATTCCGGTGAATGTGCACTGCGCGCCGTTGCTTCCGGCCTTTCCCCAGCCGCGCGCATTGGCGTTGCCGGTACAGCGGAGAAGGAACTCGCTGTCCTCGGAAGCATGGATGTCCACGTTCTGAAGCGTAAAGATGCTGGAAGTGTTGGTCGTATAGAAAACACCGCCGTTGCCGCTCTCAATCGATCCTCCCTGCATGTTGAATACGGATGTACCCTCTTCGGAATCTCCGGACATGCTCTGATAGAGAATGACGGTCCAGGTGCAGTCGTTCTGGCTGTCGTCCTTCATGTTTCCGGTAAGACTGCAGTCATAAAGGCTCACGCTGTTCTTTCCTTCAACACAGACCGCTTCGGAGCCGGTCGCAGTCAGGACCGCGTCCTTTACGGAAATATCAGCCGTGCTGTAGATTGCGGGCGAGCCGGGACCGTTGGAAGTATAGGTCCCGCCGTCCAGTCTGATCGTCCCGCCTCCCCGGTCACTGCGTACCGCAGCGGACGACCGGCCGTTCGTACTGACAGTCAGGTTCCAGCCGTAAAGCGTTCCGCCGCCTGCAACGTGAACGCCGCCCGATGTCCCTTTTTCCGTACTGATCTCGGTGTTCTGCACATAGACGGTTCCGCCGTTAACCGCAAACAGTCCGGCACCGCCTTCAGCATCCGTTGTAATGCTTCCGCCGTCCATTTTAACCGTTCCGCCGTTTGCAAGAACCGCGGCACCGACTCCGTAAAAGCTGGATACGTCCCCGCCGGTGGAATCCGCGCTGCTGCGGATCACCGTTGTGTTCTCCAGCCTGACGGTCGCTCCTTCTGCCGCAATCACGGCGCTTTCATCGGTTCCTTCCGACAGGATGGTTGCATCGCTGAAATCCTTATCCTGTTCGCAGAATTCCACCGAATCATAGGAACTGACTGCCTGCTGACCCGGCGCTCCGCCCATATGACCCGCCTCCGGCATCCCGCCCGGGCCGTTCTGTCCGGGTCCTGTCATTCCGGACGGCCCTGACTCGATGGTAATGGAAACGGCAATCCCGTTTTTCACCAAAGCCCTTGCCATCATCCCTGCGGAAAGATCCTTTAAGGAAGCCTCCTTGCCGTCGATCGTCACGACCGTGTTCTGATCGGTTAAGAATGACACGGCTTCTCCATGCTGCGCTTCGGGCGGTTCACCCGGCATTCCGTTTTCCGGAGGCATCCCGTCTCCTTCCGGTTTTGCAGGCGGTGTTCCCATGTCCATTCCGTCCTTCTCTCCCATTGCATTCAGCGTGACGGTACCGCCTTCCAGCCCGGCAATGATCCCGCTGACCATCTCTTCCGGGTTTTCGGCGTCCCCGGTTTCTTCGGGGGTGGCATCCGTTTCAACAGCAGCCGTTTCCGCCGTCTGAACTGCATCGGGTCCTCCCGCTGTTTCTATCTGTATGCAGCCCGCTGTGGATATGCACAGCATCAGTGCCATCGTAATCGCTGCCGATTTTAATAACATGGTCATCTTCTGTTCCTTCCTTCCGTTTGATTAAAACCAGTTTAGTTCCGCGTTATGTATTTATTTTGTCTCTTTTGTGCAGAATTCCGATGGCATTGTGAATCCTCCGCCATATCCGGCAGATGCATCCGCCGATCATCAGCCTCTCCGGCAAAATGAAAAGGCACAGGTCCCTGCCGGGATCTGCGCCCTCTCTATTCCTGTTTTGAAACGATTATTTATCCACCTGCTCGCACCGGACAAACAGTCTGTTCGTCCCGTCTTTGTAACAGGTCATCAGGCTCAGCCCGCAGGTTCCGCGCTGTTCCGCCAGTGCCCCGAAATCGTCCGGGGCAACAACATCCAGCTGATACACGACATAACGCTTTTCTACGCCGTCCATCCCCGCCAGGAACACCTCGTCACCGACTTCCAGCTTCTTCAGCCCTCCGAAATGAGCGCCGCTCTTGTAATTGTGTCCCATGATGACCAGATTCCCGGGTTCGTTCGGTTTTCCGCCCTGATATCTGCATACGGAGATTTTCAGAAGGCTGGATGACCATTCTCCGATGATCGGAAGTTTTGTATCCGTTTTCGGAATCCGGATCACGCCGATCACGCTGCCGTCGTTCGTTTTGTTGGCAACCGAATCGATCAGCTTTTGCATTTCCTCTTCATTCAGCGCAGGCTCGATATAGGTTCCTCCGTTGAGAAGCGTATCATCATCGTCCGCGGCACGGTGTTCTTCTGTAATAGCACCGGAGTCGATCTCTTCGTCAGGCTCCTCGCTAACCGTTTCCCCGTCCGTCTGGGCGGGCGTCGGCACGGGTGCCGGAACAGGAGATGCCGTAAAGCTGATGGACTGCAGAAGCGTCTGCGCAGCCGACTCCGCCTGTTTCCCCGCCTGGTTGCGGATATACAGGAGGCCCGCAACGGCAATCACGATGATGATCAGCAGAATCCACAGGAGCCGTATTGCTTTCCGCATTCCGTTCGAACGGTCGTTGGTTTCAGGCTGCATGCTCTTTCTTCCGTTTCATAACATACGCAGCGACGAGACCTGCCGCGGCCAGAACGCCGACGCCGCTCAGGATATAGATCAGCGTGCTGTTCTGTCCGGTCGCCGGAAGGTTATGGTATCCGCTGACCGTGAAATCCGCCGACACGCTGGCAGCGTCCTCGTGCGCGACGGTAACTGTCGCTTTTCCGTTGTACTGCGGTTTGATCGTAAGCGTTGCCTTCCCGTCCTTCAGTTTGCATTTGTACCATACGGTCCCGTTTGAAGCCGTCACTTTCTTAGTGTATCCGGAGTAAAAGATCCTCTTGTTGCTTCTCTTGATCCAGGCATAATCCTCGGAGGGATTCGTGATCTCAATCGTCATTTCCACGGAATCGTCTTTGCCGAGCTTGCTGTTGTTGGGCTTGAAGCTCAGATAGATCTTCGGCAGAACGGTGATCTTGCTTGTTGCGGAAACGTTATTTCCGTTTTCGTCCGTCGCGATCGCGGTGATCGTCGCGGTACCGTATCCCTTTGCCGTTACAAGCCCGTTCGAGTCGACCGTCGCAACGGATGTATTGCTGGACGCGTAGGTCACGGATTTGATCGTTGCGTCCTTTGGTTTGATATCGGTCATCTTCAGCTGCACGGACTGGCTGTCATAAAGCGTTTTTTTCGCAGGATCCAGCTTAAATGAAGTCAGCGGAACCGGAGTCGGAGAAGGTGCCGATTCGATATTGTAAACCGCACTGGAACTCGGCGTCAGCGTGACAGCAGATCCGGAGCTGTTCGCGCTCGCGGGGACCGTGCACGCAGCCTGGATATTCGTTCCCGCCACGGTAGGCGTTCCGGAAATCGTGACCTTCAGCGTTGTGCTTCCCTCCGCCGTCGCTTCAGCGGCCGCGGAAAGCCCGCTCGGAATATTCGTAAACCAGCCGGTCACATCTCCCTTGCTGACCGCATTGAACGTCGCATCGGTCAGCGTCAGGGTAAACGATCCCGTCAGAGGAGTATTGACCGTTCCGCTCACCGTACCCGCCATGGAAACAGCCGGGGTCGGAAATTCGAACTTTACGACACAGGTAGCCGACTGGCCGGCGCTCATGACCACGACGTTCGCGGACCCGAAGCCCTCCGCTGTGATCGTCACCGTTTTTCCGGAGGTGCTGCTCAGCGATACGACCTTGGAATCGGTTGTGGACCAGGTGATCTCCGGCGCTTCCGCGTCGTCCGGCGTGACATTAACGGTAGCTGTCAGGGTAGTGGTATCCCCCTTCTTGTCCGTCGACCAGGAGGTTTTGTCCAACTCCAGGCCGTTAATCGTTCCGATCCAGTGCGCGTAGACCCTCGTATCTGTCTCGAATACCGTGTCTTTCGTCACTTTGCTCCCGCCGGATGCCGATGTAAACCAGCCTCCGAACGTGCAGCCGTCTCTACGGGGATCATCCGGGAACGCGTCTCCCACGACATTTCCGGTTGTCGTCACTGTCTCAGTAGCGGGCGTTCCTCCGTTCGCGTCGAAGATAACGGACACCTCGTCCGCCTTCGCTGTCCCCGGCAGTATCACAAGGATCAATGCCAGCACGAGTATCGCGGATACCGCGCCGCACACTTTCCTGATCGCGTAATCATTATTCTTTCCCATTTTTTCATCTCCTTCGGAAATATCAATGATTTCAAACTCTTTTTTTCACACCAAAACGCTCTGTATCAAATAAAGCGTCTGAGTTTCCGGAAAAATGACGTCCTTTCCCCGTGCGGGCAAAGGCTCTTCCCTGAAACATGTATATCCTATCACACCCCTTTTTCAGAAAGATAGCGAACCGGCGGCATATTTACAGTTTTGTAGCATTAATGTTTCATTTTCCGACCAAATATTTAAAAGCAGCAGAATTCCCGGCACGCGTTCATTTGCGGCAGGACGCACTCCGCCCGGATTGCCCTGCGGGGTTTCATTTCCCCTTGGACGCGTTTGTTTTTGCCTTTATTCGGAATGCGCTATACAATAGAACAAACGGTATTTAAAAGGGCAGGTCGGTTGCGTATGAATAAGAAAGTATATTTTGCAGGTTCCATCACAGGCGGCAGAGAGGATGCTGACTGGTATCATTCCATCATTCAGCACATTAAGAAAACCGATACGGTTCTGACAGAGCATGTCGGCAACACCGCCATTTCATCTCTTGGTCAGTCCGAATACCTTCCGGAAGAGATATACCGCCAGGATACTTCCTGGCTTCGGGAAAGCGATCTCCTGATCGCAGAATGCTCCCGCCCCTCGCTCGGCGTCGGCTATGAGCTCGCCTATGCGGAGCGGTTCGGGATCCCATGCCATGTTTTTTACAGAAAATCACGCGGTCCTCTGTCCTCCATGCTTACCGGGGATCCGTATTTCCATATCTACCCCTACGAAAAGGATGAGGAACTGTTTGCACTGCTGGATTCCATACTGGAGGATATATCATGATATCTTTTGAATGCGACTATAATACAGGGGCGCATCCTGAAATACTGAGGCGGTTCGCGGAAACAAATCTGATCCCCGCGCCGGGATACGGAGACGATCCTTTTACCGCATCCGCCGCGGAAAAGATCCGCAGGGCCTGCGCATGTCCGGATGCACAGATCTTCTTCCTGATGGGCGGAACCCAGACAAATGCTGTCGCGATTTCGACCATGCTGTCCGAACACCAGGGCGTCATCTGCGCGGACACGGGGCACATCGGGACGCATGAAGCAGGAGCGGTCGAGTTTACCGGGCATAAGGTCCTTCCTCTCCCATCCAGAAGCGGAAAACTCGAACCGGAGCCTCTTATTGAGATGCTTTCCGCCTTTTTCGCGGATGAGCACAAGGAACATATGGTTTTCCCCGGAATGGTTTACATTTCCTTCCCGACGGAACTGGGAACGCTATATACGAAAGCAGAGCTTGAAAAACTCTCGGAGATCTGCCGCAGGTACGGTCTGATCCTTTATCTGGACGGCGCCCGCCTCGGTTACGGCCTGATGAGCCGCTCCTGCGACGTGACCCTTCCGGATCTGGCGAGGATATGCGACGCATTCTATATCGGCGGGACCAAGGTCGGCGCGTTGTGCGGCGAGGCGCTCGTATTCACAAGGAACAATATGCCCCCTCATTTCCTGAGCGCGGTCAAAAGAAGGGGAGCGCTTGCCGCTAAAGGCCGTCTCCTCGGTCTGCAGTTCGATACGTTGTTCACGGATGATTTATACTTCAGAATTAGCAGGCACGCCATCGATGCGGCGGCGGGCCTGAAGCGTCTGCTCCGGGAAAAGGGATACCGTTTCTATCTGGAATCCCCTACCAACCAGCAGTTTGTCATTCTGGACGATGACCGTTACAAAGAGCTTTCGCGTTCCGTAAGGATCGACTTCTGGGGGAAATACGATGCGTCTCACACCATCGTACGTTTCACGACCAGCTGGTCCACTTCGGAAGAAGACCTTCTGGCTCTTTCAAACCTGCTCTAAATGAACCATTCTGCTGATATACGGCTCGGAAAGCGATGCTTCCCGGGCTGCTTCCAATGCGTCGTAATACTGTCCGTCCGGCCGATCCGGCCTGTCCTTCACATTCCGGGACAGATAGGTGTGTGCGCTGAGCAGTTCGTCCCCTGCCGTTACGATAACCGACCGCTTGACGAATCTGTCTTCTGTCCCGTTTTTATACTCTTCCATCAGATACAGCTCCTGCTGTGTCAGAAGCCACAGGACGCCTTCCGTAAACAGCTCCGAATCAGGCACCGCTGTCAGGTGTCCCGCCGCGTCCAGCCGGATGTCGTATCCGTCGGCGGCAGCTTTCCCGTACCGCTTCGCGGTCGGACATACTGTCCGCATGACGGATTCCCCCATCAGTTCATCGTATGCGAAAAACAGATATCTGCTCCATTCATCGTATACCTCTTCCGCCTCCGCCAGAACGCAGTCAAGTATCTCACGGCATTCTTTCCCTTCCCGGATCGCCCTGTTTGCAGCCGTTCCCATTCTGCGGTACAAATCCTCCTGGTCATAAAAATCAAGATCATCCAGAAGCGCATTGCGTACAGCGCGGATCATGGCGCCGATTTCCTCCGCATGTTCGGAGCAGACCGTCACTTCCGTTCCGCAGCCTTCGCGATCTTCCCGGGAAACGATCAGTCCGGGCGTCGGGAACCATCCTCCGCTCTGCGGATGCCATTCTTCCGCATCCCATATCCGCCTCAATTCCTGCAAGGCTTTCAGCATGTCCTTACCTCCCTGCTCTACCGGTTCATTGTAACGCTTCTTTCGGTCCTCTGCACATGTATTGCTTTCAGCAGCCTTCCCGATCGGTCCTCTTTTCTGCTCGGGACGATCTTCGTTCTTTTCAGAATTCGATTTCTGCGCACGGCAATCTGTGCTATA
>JAFZCW010000036.1 GCA_017556125.1 Clostridia bacterium
CAGTTGTCTGATAGCTTATAACCGTTCTTCATGTGCGTGCTTGCTTCGTGCAGCACTTTGTTCAGGGTATCCGTCGTCAGCTCCATGGCTCTTTTGCAGATCTTCTCATTGGCTTCTTCCATCAGGGACCAGTCCGCCTTTTCCGTTATTTTCCGGTCATATTCCAGTATCGTCTGACGTCCTTCGGTCTGAACTGCGCTGTGATATCTCTGAATCAGCTGAGAACAGTCGGAATAGCACGGATCCGCAAGCGCTCCGATGAGCCGGCTGGTCCAATACAGGTTGTCAGTCGAAACGTCCGTTGATACCTTGCTGAGATATCCAGGCATTTTGGAAACGTTCGCATACAGCGGAACAAAGCACGAGAACGTGGTGGAGCCGAAGCTGATCCACTCGATTCCCCGTAACGCTTCCGGCACGCCGGAGCGAATCTGGCAGATGGACGTCACGCCCGTCCGGTTGATTCCGATCGAGCGGTACATCCCGCGCTTTCCGGTGTCACGGTTCCGATACGGATCGTAGTCCGTTCCCTGATAATGAGAGGAAAGCAGATACTGTACGTCTTCGACCGTTACCTTCCGTTCCGGCACGAGAGACCACGGGATATCGTCGCTTTCCGGTCCGAATTCCGCGTTTTCCCCATCCCAGGTATGTGTTTTCGGCGTGAGGTATCTGCCCATAAACCAGGCGCGCGGCGTATTGTAGATATGGTCCGTATCCAGTCGGGAACCGAAAATATCCCTTGGATTTCCCTTTCCCTCCGTATTCAGGTCCAGATCATGATTTTTTATGAATTCGAGCAGGTCGTCCGAGCAGAGGTGGCCTTCCTTTTTCCCGAATGCATCCCCGAAATCGAACGCATCCATTCCGAACTGGTTCGGATTGATCACCACGCGGTCATCCGGAACTTTTCTCGCCATCCAGTGGTGCCCGCCGATCGTCTCAAGCCACCAGACCTCGTCGCCGTCATTGAACGCGATCCCGTTGGATTCATAGGTCCCGTATTTTTCGAGCAGGGAAGCAAGCCTCAGCACGCCCTCCCTCGCAGACCGGATATACGGAAGCACCAGAACGACGATGTCTTCTTCGCCGATGCCTCCGGGAACCTCTTTTTCTCTGCGGGATTTCGCTTTGCGGTATTCCACCAGGGGATCCGCCGCAAGCACGCGCGGATTGGAGGTAATCGTTTCCGTCGCGGTCATTCCGACATTGGCGGCATTGATCCCGGTCGCCGCCCATATGCCCCTGGAGCGGTCTACGCTCGGACATGCCGTGTAACGCATGGGCTCTTCAGGTAGTTCGATCTCCACATGGGAAATAACGCTTTTATATTTTCTCGGCTGTTTTTTCGGATCTACGACAATGCATTTCTTAATGTCAAAATGACCGTCATCCGTTCTGGCGATCATGGTGGAATGATCATTGCTGGCGTTTTTTCCGACCAGCACTGTTGTGCATGGCATAATCTGTTTTCTCCTTTATCCGACCCTTTTCCCGGACCGCAGCCGGGTTCTTCCTTTCGTACCTATCAAAAAGACCGAGCGCCGTTCAGCGCCCGTTCCTTGTTCTCCGATTGTTCAGTACCCTGCCGCGCGGAGTTTTTCCCTGCCGGCATGAAGCCTTCTGAGAGACTCCTCGCGTCCTATCAGCATGGCGATCTCGATTGCGCCGCCCGGAGTGACTTCCTGCCCTGCCAGCGCGATCCGGACAGGCCAGAGCATCGTCCCGTTCTTCATGCCGCGCTCCTGGGCCATGCCGAGCAGCAGATCGTGAACGGAGGTCTCGTCCCAAACCGGAAGACTCTCCAGCGCGGGTATCGCAAGATCCAGCACGGACGCGGCGACAGCGGAATCCGTTTTGGATTTCTTGTTGGTAAAAAGCGAAATGTCGTAGTCCGGAAGCTTGGTCAGAAAACCGACGATCCCGGGGATCGCGGTAAAAACGTCGACCCGCTCGTGCAGGCATTTGAACAGAATGGAAGTGTTCATCCCGTCCACGCCCGCCTGTTTGTAATACGGCATGGCATGCTTTGTAAAATCCTCTTCGGACAGGTTCTTGATATACTGCTGGTTCATCCAGGTCAGCTTCGCTGGATCAAAGATCGCCGGCGACTTGCTCATCCCTTCGACACTGAACGCTTTTTCCAGCTCCGGAAGCGTGAAGAACTCTCGCTCGTCGCCCGGATTCCATCCCAGGAGCGCGACATAATTGACGATCGCCTCGGAGAGGTAACCCTTGTTGATATAGTCCTCGTAATAGGCGTCGCCGTCCCTCTTTGAAAGCTTGTGCTGCGCGTCACGCATGATCGGCGTCATATGAATATAGACCGGCTTTTCCCAGCCGAACGCTTCATACAGAAGATTGTATTTCGGCGTGGAGGCGAGATATTCGTTGCCGCGCATGACATGCGTGATCCCCATGGTATGATCGTCGATCACGTTCGCGAAATTGTAGGTCGGCATCCCGTCCGCCTTGATCAGGATCATGTCGTCCAGTTCGGAGCAGTCCACGGAGATATGTCCGTAAATGACATCGTCAAACCCTGCCTCTCCGGTTTCCGGAACATTCTGGCGGATGACATAGGGCTCGCCCGCGGCAAGTCTTCTCTCCACTTCTTCCTTCGGCAGATTCAGGCAGTGTTTGTCATATTTCCAGACTTCGCCCTTCCGCTCGGATTCAGCGCGTCTTTCGTCCAGCTCTTCCTTCGTGCAGAAACAGTAATAGGCCTTTCCGGCTTCCACGAGCTGCTTGGCGTAAGGCAGATAGAGATCCTTTCGTTCCGACTGGACATACGGGCCGTAATCGCCGCCGATATCCGGGCCCTCGTCCCATTGGATCCCGATCCCGCGGAGCGTGTTGTAGATCACGTCAACGGCCCCGGGCACAAATCTTGCCTGATCGGTGTCCTCAATGCGGAGGATGAATCTGCCTCCGTTATGCTTTGCGTAAAGATAGGTATACAGCGCGCTCCGAAGATTGCCGAGATGCATAAACCCGGTCGGTGACGGCGCAAATCTTGTTCGAACAGTGCTCATGGATCCTCCTCAGATTTTAAAACTGTCTTTCAGTCCGACCGTCCTGTTGAATACCGGCCGTTCGGGCACCGAATCCGCATCCTTGCAGAAATAGCCGATGCGCATAAACTGGAATGTGTCCCCCGGCACAGCCGTGTTCACGGCAGGCTCGACATATCCGTCGCAGACCGTCAGAGAGGCAGGGTTCAGGCGCTCCGTAAATGCCAGCTCCGGATCCGCCTCCGGATCCAGCAGCTCTTCATACAGCCGGAATTCCGCGGGAACGGCGCTCGTTCTCGGAACGAACTGGAGCGTTCCTTTCACCTTGCGCTCGCATTCTCCTCCCCTGGTCTCGGGATCATATGTCACATGGACAGCCGTAACGACTCCTTCGTCGCTCGTCTCCCAGCCGGTGCATTTGACAACGTACGCACCCTTCAGCCGGACCTCGCCGTCCGGTTTCAGCCGGAAGTATTTCTTCGGGGGATCAATGGAGAAGTCCTCGCGGTCGATATACAGCTCTTTTTCAAATAGGACCGGATGCGTACCCGCTTCCGGATTTCCGGGCAGGTTCTCCACCTGGAACTCCTCTGTCTTTCCTTCTTCCCAGTTGTCCACAACGACCCGGAGCGGATTGATGACCGCCATATAACGGAAGGCGTGCGCGTTCAGATCCTCGCGGACGCAGTGCTCCAGCATTGCGGTCTCCACAACGGAATCCGCCTTCGCGACGCCGACCCGCTCCAGAAAATCACGGATCGAAGCCGCCGTATATCCTCTCCGCCGCATGGCGCACAGTGTCGGCATTCTCGGATCGTCCCAGCCGCTCACATAGTTTTCCTCAACGAGCTGCCGGAGATAGCGTTTGCTCATGACGGTATTCGTCAGATTCAGCCTCGCGAACTCGATCTGTCGGGGCCTGTTCTCAAAGCCGCATTTTTCGACCACCCAGTCATACAGCGGGCGGTGCGCCTCATATTCGAGCGAGCAGAGGGAATGCGTGACGCCTTCGATCGCGTCCTGAATGGGATGCGCGAAATCATACATCGGATAAATGCACCATTTGTCTCCGGTCTGGTGATGACTGACATGCTTGATCCGGTACAGGGCGGGATCCCGCATGTTGATATTCGGGGAAGCCATGTCGATCTTCGCGCGCAGCGTCCGCGCACCGTCCTCGAACTCCCCGTTCTTCATCCGTTCGAACAGATCCAGGTTTTCCTCTACGCTTCTGTTCCGGTAGGGACTGTTTTGTCCCGGTTCCGTCAGAGTACCCCTGTATTCGCGCATTTCGTCCTTGGAAAGGTCGTCCACATACGCGAGCCCCTTTTTGATCAGCTCCACCGCCAGCTCATAGCAGCGGTCAAAGTAGGAAGACCCGAAAAGCAGTTTATCCCAGTGGAACCCGAGCCATTTGATGTCTTCCTCGATGGCGTCCACATACTCCGTATCTTCCTTGGCGGGGTTCGTGTCATCGAAACGCAGATTGCAGCTTCCTCCGTACTGTTCGGCGATCCCGAAATCGATGCACAGGGCCTTCGCGTGTCCGATATGAAGGTATCCGTTCGGCTCCGGCGGGAATCTGGTCTTGATACGCGGCCCCTTCTCGCGAATATCCGCTTCTATGATCTCTTCAATGAAATTTTTGCTTTTCGGTGCTTCTTCCATATTCCCTCCGAGTCACGTCATATCATATAAGTTCAATTTATTATGATATCGTCATACCGTTCCGGTTGTCAATTCGCGACGGCCCGGGCAACAGAAAACGCCGCGCAGAACGCGCGGCGCAATGTCCTTCTGTAATGCTTATTTTCCAACGGGACGGTACGCGTCCGGATACAGTGTCACGATGCTCCTGTCGGCTGTCCATTCGTCCTGCGTCGTCTGCCAGACTTCCTCCTGCTTTTCGGCAAGCGCCAGTTTGGTCACGGCCTCGCGGATGTCCTCCAGCTTTTTCTGCCCGGGCGTTTCTTCTCCCACCATATAGATGATATGGTACATATCGTCTTCGGAAATGATCTCCGAATACTCGCCGGCCTTCAAACCGGAAGCAGCCTCGCGGATGGCCTCGCTCCAGTAACCGTCTTCATCCGTCAGAAGGATCAGATATCCTTTCTCGCCGATCTCCGGATACGCCGTATAGACCGTATCCTCGTTGTATTCCGCAAACACCTCATCGAATGAGCTTCCGCCCTGAAGTTTTTCAAACGCGTCCTGGATCTTCTCCCTGGCTTCGCAGACATACTCTTCCTGCATGACGTCCGCTGAAGCTTTCCTGTCCGCATAATCCTTCTCTATTTCGGCAATCCTGTCACTGTTTTCCGATCCGGAGAGAACCAGCTTTCCGTATTCCGCCTCAAGACTGGCCATCTCCGAGCGGATCGACTCATAGCTCTCGTCGATCGCGCCTTCCGGCTGGATGGTCAGGACTTTGATCCTCGCATAGTTTTCGGGAACAACGACCACGATATCGCCGGCTCCCATCTCATAGTCCATCTCGCCGCTCAGATACTGCGTGGGGTCTTCCATCGTCACGGTCTGGTCCTCGAGAAGGGCGTCATAGTATGCCTGCACCTCTTCCGCGGACACTTCCGCCCCTTCCTTGACCAGATTCTCAAGGTTCTGGTTGGCATACGTCTCCTCATAATAATGACGGAGATAATGCATGTATTCCTCGAAGCCCATATCCCATCCGTAGCTCTGCAGATCCGCATTGATCAGATTGATGGCCGCCTCGCGCGCCTTGCTGTCGGAAGGATCGCCTCCTTCTTCCAGATAATAATTGATCAGATTGGATTCTTCTTCCGCGAGCGTCTGTTCAAGCTCTTTCTCCTGCTCTTCCGTCAGTTTATCGCAGCCGTTTTCCTTCGCTTTTACTGTTAGGATCTGCGTTTTGACGAGCATTTCCATGACGGTATCCTGAACGGTCTCGATGTCCGCGTCCTCCGTTGGAGCAGGCTGTCCGTAATACGAAAACATCTGTATGTATTCGTTGTAGGCGTCCTCCACATCGCCGACCGTAATGACTTCGTCGCCAACCGTTGCCGCCGTCGCGTCACGGTCAATCTCGGAATTGACCTGAACCGTCTCCATCTTGTCTGCCGGATCTTTCGAGGAACAGGCACAGACGGAAACGAGCATCAGAGCGCAGACGAGCAGGGCCGTCATCTTCTTCAGTACATGCATTCTTTTTGTCTCCTCATAATATTCCATAATCCTATTGCATTATAAACATCAGGTTGTGGCAACACAATGTCCAATCGTGTAAATAAATTGTGGCAATTCCGCAATGATCCGGTCTGTCGGTTCCTTTCTTCTTGAAAGGACGATCGAGAGAGGTTCCGACGCAACGATGCGCGCGCCCCTGATCTGGGAGACCGCGCTGATCAGCATTTCTCCGTCGAGCGACGCGCTCTCGGAAAACTGGAGCCGCGTCTCCTTTTCGCTGACCGTAACCTTGGACAGACACGCCCTGGCGGCGTAATGCTTGATCAGCGCGATCCGGAACAGATTCCGCACTGCGTCCGGTATCTCGCCGTACCGGTCCTCGATCTCCTCCTCAAGCAGCAGTTCCTGCTCCTTGCTGTCCACGTCCGCGATTCTGCGGTACAGTTCCATCCTCTGGCCCTCACCGGACACATACTCCTTCGGAATATGCGCGTTCAGCGGGATCTCGACCGAAACGTCCGTCTCAAACTCGCCCGGTTCGCCACGCGCCTCTTTCAGTTCGTTCCGGATGATCTTCAGATAATACTCATATCCTATATCCGCAATATGCCCGTGCTGCTCCGCCCCGAGAAGGCTCCCCGCTCCGCGGATCTCCAGGTCTCTCATAGCGAGTTGGAAACCCGCGCCGAACTGCGTGAATTCCCGGATCGCCCGCAGCCTTTTCTGCGCCTTCTCGCTCAGAGAACGGCCGCTCTGGACGGTCAGATAGGCATAGCCGAGCCGGTTGCTTCTTCCGATCCTCCCTCTCAGCTGGTAAAGCTGCGCAAGCCCGAACCTGTCGGCGTCCAGAACGATCATCGTATTGGCGTTCGGAATGTCCAGTCCGCTCTCGATTATGGTGGAACAGAGCAGGATGTCCGCTTCTTTCTCCATGAAGGAGATCATCGCCTTTTCCAGCGCCCGCTCGTTCATCTGTCCGTGTGCGGTGATGACGGTGGCGGAAGGAACCAGTTCCCGCAGGTGAGCGGCGATCCCCTCAAAATTCTGCACCCGGTTCGACACGACATAGACCTGTCCGCCCCGGGCGATCTCTTTCGTGATCGCGTCCGTCACAAGCCCGTCCGTATATTCGAGCACGACTGTCTGGACGGGATACCTCCCCTCCGGGGGCGTGCCGAGCACGCTGATGTCCCGGATTCCGGTCATCGAAAGATTGAGCGTTCTCGGAATCGGCGTGGCGGTCAGCGTCAGCACGTCGATCTGCTGCCGGATCGCCTTGATCTGTTCCTTGTGATTCACGCCGAAGCGGTGCTCCTCGTCGATAATCAGCAGCCCCAGATCCTTGAACTGTACGCTTTTTGACAGCAGGGCATGCGTCCCGATCGCAATATCGATCTGGCCGTCCCTCAGTTTCTGCCGGATCGCTTCCATTTCCTTTCTGGTCTTGAACCGGGACAGGCAGGCGATCCTGACGGGGAAATCCGCAAACCGTTCCCTGAACGTATTGTAGTGCTGTTCGGCAAGAATCGTTGTCGGGACGAGCAGCGCCACCTGTTTGGAATCCTGCACTGCCTTGAACGCCGCGCGCAGGGCGATCTCCGTTTTTCCGTATCCTACATCTCCGCACAGGAGACGGTCCATCGGTCTGGGTTTTTCCATGTCCGCCTTGATTTCCGTCATGCTCTGGATCTGATCCGGCGTTTCCGTATACGGAAATCTTTCTTCCAGCTGCTTCTGCCAGGCGCTGTCAGGCGAAAACGCATGTCCTTTGATCTGTGTCCTTGCGGCATACAGCGCCGCAAGGTCCACCGCCAGTTTTCTGGCAGCTTCTTTTGCTCTTCTTACCCTTCCCTGCCATTCCGTTCCCCCGAGCCTTGAAAGGCTGGGAACGGTATCCTCGTCGCCGCCTCCGATATATTTCTGGACTCTGTCCATGTTTTCCGTCGGGACATACAGCCTGTCTCCGCCGTGATACTCGATCAGAAGATAATCGCGGGTATTCCCTTCCGTCGTGAGAGGCTCTATTCCGATAAATCTGCCGATCCCGTATGTTTCGTGAACGACGTAGTCTCCGTGCGACAGATCGGAAAGAAGGATCGATTTCCGGCTTCCGCTCTTCCGTTTATGGATATTCTTTTTCCCGAACAGGTCCGTCGCCCCGAGGACGACACACTTCAGCGACGGGTAATAGAATCCGGAAAGCAGGTCTTCATGCGTGATCCAGATCTCCGAAAAGCAGTCCGTCCGCTCGATCTTCTCCGTAACCCCGACAGAGATCCCGCTGTCCCTCAGCTGCTCTGCAAGCGATTCCGCGTGTTCTCCCGCGTAAAGGATGACGGCGTTTCCGTCCGCTCTCCAACGTTCCGTATCCGCTGCCAGTTCCTTGATATCGCCCATGTATTTCGGCGCGGGCCGGGTCGTGAACTGAACGACCTCCTTCGGTGCGAACCGGGGATGCGACCGCAGAAACGCGTACATCACGGCGGTAGAGGGTCCCGAAAGTCTGTCCAGTATCTCCTCCTGCGAAGCCATAAGGCCCCACTGAAGGGGGTTTCCCTCCTGGCGGTCCAGCATGGTCGTCACCGTTTCGCTGAAAGTCAGCTCCGCGGTCTTGGCCGCTTCTTCCACCCTGGACGGCTCATCCAGGATGATGACGGTATCGGCGGGAAGATAATCCAGCAGCACATCCGTTTCAGGGTACAGCATGGGCAGAAGCGCCTCCGCTCCCGCGCAGGACTGTCCGAGTTCCCACATGGCCCTCTGCGCTTCAAATCCTGTATCGTTCTCCGTCAGTTTCATGGCGCGGGCGACCGCTTCATGCCCCTGCGGGACCTCATAGGCGGGAGATATCAGCAGTTCCGTCCGCTGCCTGACGGAAATCTGCGTCACCGGATCGAATTCCCGCATCTGGTCCACCGTATCCCCCCAGAATTCGACTCTGACGGGATACCTTTCCTGCGGGGGATAGATGTCGACGAGATCTCCCCTCGCGGCCACCTGCCCGCGCGATTCGACCAGTTCAACCCGTTCGTATCCAGCGCGGCACAGCTTTTCCACCAGCTGCCGCGGTTCCGCCGTGTCGCCGCTCCGGATCAGGAAGCACTGTTCGCGGAACGCCTGCTTCGGCGCAAGCTTCTGAAGAACCGCTTCGATCGAGCAGAGGATGACCGGTCTGTCACAGGTCACCGCCCTTGTAAGCGTTCCCACCCTCTGGATGCTCCGGTCATCGGAGACATTCAGAACATGCACCAGCGGAACGTCCCGCGGGAGAAAAAGAGCAGCCTCCTGGCAGAAGCCTCTCGTCATTTCCCACATTTCCATCGCTCCGGTGTCCGTGGCGCAGATATACAGTACCGGCCGCTTCTCTCCCGCGCAGGCGACCAGATGCGCCTTTCCGGCATCCTGGAGTCCGAACACCGCGACAGGGCCGCCGCCTTTCCCGACGGCTTCGTCAAACCGTCTGAATTCCGGCATATTATCCAGTATTTTGCAAAGAGGATTGTTCATATCTGTCCTTTTTTCCGTACCACAACAAGGCGAAAAGCCGCCGCCTTCGCCTGTGTTCCGACTCTTTATGAATACGAATCGTC
The DNA here is from genome assembly GCA_017556125.1 of Clostridia bacterium. The sequence goes on from JAFZCW010000036.1 coordinate 9,773, forward strand.
AGCTCCGCGCGGGAGCTTTGTTTTCGTGTTTTTTGTTGAACAGCGCCTGAGCGCCGTCTAGTTTTCCGTCCAGGATCATGATGGCCGCCTCCGCCGCATTGCGGAAAGCGGTTTCCAGAACCGCGCTTTCCTCCTGCCCCGGCTTCCCGAGAACATGATCCTTCAGGTCGTCATGCTCTCCCCGGCCCACACCGATCCTTATCCTCGGGAACTGATCCGTTCCGATCGCGTTTACGACCGAACGCATTCCGTTATGCGTTCCCGCGCTCCCGTTTCCGCGGATCCGGAGCGATCCGACGGGCAGATCCACATCGTCATAAATAACGATCAGATTCGAAGGATCCATCTTGTAGAAATGGAGAACTTTCTGTACGCAGTCTCCCGACAGATTCATATAGGTCTGCGGTTTGAGCAGAATCACCCGCTCCCCGTTGCGGATACCGTCACCGTAAAGTCCGCTCATGCCGTGCCGGGTGACCCGGATGTGCAGCTCTTCCGCCAAAATGTCCAGCGTCTGAAAACCGGCATTATGCCTTGTGTATCTGTACTCCAGCCCGGGATTTCCCAGTCCCGCAATGATGTGCATGAGACGTGCCTTCTCCTTTCCGCAGCTTTCCGATTCAGTTTATCACCGGCCCGCTTTTCTTGACAAGACAAACATCCGAATGCTAAAATTTGGAGGTTGACCGATAGATCGCTTTGATGGAAAGAGTAAGCGAGGCATTTCTTGCAGAGAGCCTGCCGCCCGGTGAAAGGCAGGCAGAAAGAATCGCTGAACATGGCTCCGGAGCGGTGCGCAGGCGAACGGCTTCCGCCTTAAGCCGGCACGGGAATGCCCGTTACAGCATGACTTTATGCCTCTGTGTCGTCACAGAGAAGTAGGGTGGTTTAAGATCCGCAACGTTATTGACATGCGTATCGTCCCTTCGGGCGGTACGCCGTTTTATTTTTCAGCATTTTAACAGGAGGCACCACGATATGTGTAACTGCAGCAAAAGACCTTATTATATTACGACGGCAATCGCCTACGCTTCCGGCAAACCGCACATCGGAAACACCTATGAAGCCGTTCTTGCCGACGCCATCGCCCGGTACAAACGCTATCAGGGCTACGATGTCTTCCTTCAGACAGGCACGGACGAGCACGGGCAGAAGATCGAGAACAAGGCAAAGGACGCGGGCGTCACGCCGAAGGAATACGTGGACCGTGCGGCTGCCGAGATCAAGCGGATCTGGGACCTGATGGGCACCAGCTATGACAAGTTCATCCGGACAACCGACGCAGAGCATGAGGCGCAGGTCCAGAAGATATTCAGAAAACTGTACGATCAGGGAGATATCTATAAGGGCTATTACGAAGGACTGTACTGCGTTCCCTGCGAATCCTTCTTCACCCCCTCCCAGCTTGTCGACGGAAAGTGCCCCGACTGCGGCGGGGAAGTGAAGCCCGCGAAGGAAGAGGCATATTTCTTTAAAATGAGCAAGTATGCCCCGAGGCTGATCGAGCATATCAACTCGCATCCCGAATTCATCCAGCCCGCCTCCCGCAAGAATGAGATGATGAACAATTTCCTGCTGCCCGGGCTTCAGGATCTCTGCGTGTCGCGGACGACCTTTAAATGGGGGATCCCCGTCGATTTCGACCCGAAGCATGTTGTCTATGTCTGGCTGGATGCTCTGGTTAACTACATCACCGGAATCGGGTATGACTGCGACGGATCGTCCTCCGAACAGTTCCGGAGGCTCTGGCCCGCGGATCTGCACCTGATCGGAAAGGATATCATCCGTTTCCATACCATTTACTGGCCGATTTTCCTGATGGCGCTCGACCTGCCCCTGCCGAAGCAGGTCTTCGGTCATCCGTGGCTGCTTCAGGCCGGCGGAAAAATGAGCAAATCAAAAGGAAACGTCCTGTATGCGGATGATCTCGCTGGATTGTTCGGTGTAGACGCGGTACGTTATTTCGTCCTGCACGAAATGCCGTTCGACAACGACGGCGTCATCACCTGGGATCTGATGATCGAAAGATTCAATTCCGATCTCGCGAACACCCTCGGGAATCTGGTCAACCGCACCGTTTCCATGTCCAACAAATACTTCGGCGGCGTCGTCAGCTCGACCGGATCGGCGGAACCCGTCGACGCGGATCTGAAAGCGGTCGTCACCGGGACCGCGGGCAAGGTCACGGAATGCATGGACGCGCTCCGCGTTGCGGACGCCCTGACAGAGATTTTCGCGCTGTTCCGCAGATGCAACAAATACATCGACGAAACCATGCCCTGGCTGCTTGCAAAAGATCCGGAAAAGGCTGACCGGCTCAGCGAGGTGCTGTACAACCTCGTCGAAAGCATCTCCATCGGCGCGAATCTCCTGAAGCCGTTCCTTCCCGAAACCACGGCAAAGATTCTGAAACAGCTGAACGCCCCGGAGCGGGATCTGGATTCCCTGGCTGTTTTCGGTCTTTATTCCTCCGGAACAAAAGTGACGGAAAAGCCGGAGATTCTGTTCGCACGTATCGATCCTGCGGTCATCGCCGGCCAGATCGAATCGATCGAGCAGGCGCAGCGCGCGGCTTCCGAGCAGAAGCCCGCCCCGGAAAAAGCGGAGATCGAGTATTCCGACTTTGAAAAGCTGGATCTGCGGCTCGCAAAAGTCATCGGCTGCGAAGAGGTCAAACGCGCCAAGAAACTGCTGAAGCTGACCCTTGAAGTCGGAGCGGAAACGCGCACCGTCGTCTCCGGGATCAAGAACTGGTATAAGCCGGAAGATCTTCTCGGAAAGACAGTCGTCCTGGTCGCGAACCTGAAGCCGATCACGCTCTGCGGCATCGAAAGCCACGGAATGATCCTCTGCGCCTCTGATGACGCCGACATCCGTCTTTCCGCCATTACGACCCTGGAAGAGATGGAAAGCGGTCTGAAAGTCCGGTGATCCGGCAGACAGGCACGCCGTTCTTCCCCGCTTCCGGCATATAAACAACCATGAGCGTATCAGATCAGGTCACCATAGACTCTCTTACCGGCGGTATTTACCGTCCGGTCTTTGATACGCACGCGCATTATCTGGACGAGGCGTTCGATGCCTGCAGGGAGGATCTTATCCGGACCCTGCAGGCGTCTTCTGTCGTTCATGTGATGGAAGCCGCCTGTGAACTGTCCGATGTTCCGAAGGTCATCGGCCTCTGTGAAAAGTATCCCGGTTTCTTCGTCGGGGCGGCGGGGATCCATCCCCATCAGGCAGATTCCTTTTCGGAAGACAGCGTCGAATCCCTCCGCGCCTCGTTCGGCTCCTGCCCCTCCCTGCGCGCTGTTGGAGAGATCGGGATGGACTACCACTATGATTTTTCCCCGAGAGAAATCCAGAAGACTTGCTTTGACGCCCAGCTTTCTCTCGCCGGAGAGCTCGGACTGCCCGTGATCATTCACGACAGAGAAGCCCACGGAGACTGTCTGGATCTTCTGAAATCCCACCGCGGCAGGCTGTCCGGAGTCATGCACTGCTTTTCCGGAAGCTATGAAACCGCCAGAGAATGTCTGGATCTCGGACTGTATCTGGGCATCGGGGGCTCGCTCACGTTCAGAAACGCCAAAAAACTTGTGGAAATCGTTCCCAGGCTTCCGCTCGACAGGATCGTCCTTGAAACAGACTGCCCCTATATGACGCCGGAACCGTTCCGCGGCCGCGTCAACGACTCACGCTATATCCAGCTTGTTCTGAAACGGATCTCCGAACTCCGCCCCGAATCCGCCGACTTCCTCGCTCCGGTTTTTCTGAAAAACAGCCTTTCCCTGTTCGGCATGTAACGCTCTTGCGACTTTCTTTTTTATCCCGTTTGCTGTAAACTGTTTTTATGGAAAGTAGCACCAAAATCAAAAATCCAGCATGGTTTCTCATCGTGGCAATGCTTGTTTCTGTTGCCGCGCTCTTCGTTCCTGCTCTGTATCTCGTCGTTCCCGCTCTCTACGCCGCCGTACTGATGCGGTCTGCCTCGCCCAGAATCGCTCTCCCGCTGTTCGCCCCGAGTCTCGTATGCGTATTCGTCTTTACCGATCTGACCGACCGGACCGGAAGTTCCTTTATCCCTTCCTTCTCGCTCGTCGTAGCGGGAATTCTGGCGGGCATTGCAATCTGGCAGATGCACAAGCGTAAGGCAGGAGGCTTCAATTCCGCCTTTGCCGCGGCGTCCGTGAGCATTCTGGGGCTGTACTGCGCCATCTGTCTGCCCGGCATTCTGTCCGGCGCGGGAGCTTTTTCCGCAGCCGAGGCTGCATTCAAAGATTCGGAAGCCCTTCTCAAAGAGATCCTGTCCGCCGGCGCGACAGCGGAAACACAGCCTCTGATCGATCAGTATCTGAATGTGTTCTCGGCCTACACCCGTTCGGTTCCGACCATTCTGGTCCCGGGAATCTGCATGGCCGGCTGCGTTTTCGGTCTTTCCAACACCCTGTTCTTCAGGGCTTTTATCCGCAAGCAGGCTCCTGCGCTCGGCATTCCGCCGCTGACGCCGTTCCGGAACTGGCAGGTTCCTTCCAGCTTTACGCTCGGCCTTGCGATCCTGCTCGTCGGAACGCTGATCATCCATCTGACCGGTTCGGAGTACTACAGCGCCATCAGCTCCACCGTTTCTGCCCTGATCGCTTTTCCGATGGGGATCCAGGGGCTTTGTTTCATTGATTACCTGATCGAGCGCAGCAAACGCAACCACACGGTAAAACGTGTGCTGATATATACTGCGTGCGGCATATTCCTGCCCTTGCTGATGACCATGCTTGTCATGGCGGGCTGCTTTGAGCAGATCTTCCACATGCGGCAGAGAATGGACCAGAGTTCCGGGTTGTCCCGCAATAATCCTTTCCGAGGTGACCGCAATTGAAGAATCCTCAGCGCGTGTTAATTCCCATCAGCATACTCCTGATCCTGATGCTGCTCGTTTTCTGCTTCATCCAGTATTTTGAGCCTTACCGGCTGATTCTGCTCATCGTCTTCGCGGTTGCCGCCGTCTCCATTATCATTGCCGCCGCGGTTGTTCTCTCGAAGGATCAGAAACAGATCCAGAAACGAATGGACAGCATCTTCATGGACAACGCCCACGCGACAACGGATATCATCATGGGCGTCTCGGTCCCGTGCCTCCTGACGGATTCGGCCGGCCAGATCGTATGGCGGAATGACTCCATGGAAAAACTGATCCCCGGAAAAACGCTCAAAAACATCCTTCCGGACTACAACTTTGAAAATCCCGCCGCGGCTGTAAAGATCAATTACGCCAACAGTTCGTACCAGATTCTGAGCATGCAGGTCAAACGGCGTTCCACCGACAGGAATCTGACTTTCCAGTACTGGCTTGACAGGACGGAAGCCGCGCACTATCAGCGGCTGTATGAAGAAAACCGTCCCTACATCGCCCTGATTTATGTCGATAATTTCGACGAACTGATTTCGGACAGGCAGTTCCACCGGACCGCCGTTCTCACGGAGATCGAGCGTCTGATCGCGCAGACTGCGGAATCTATTGAAGGCGTTTACAGACGGTATGAGAACGGCCGTTTCTTCCTTGTCTTTGAGGCCAAGCATCTGCAGGAACTGGAAGACGGAAAGTTTGCCCTCCTTGAGTCGGCGCGGCAGATCGACACCGGCACGAACGTCGGCGTCTCCCTTTCCATCGGCATCGGCGTTGCGGATTATCTCAATCAGTCCAATGAAGGCGCGAACCAGGCGCTTGAACTTGCACTGGGGCGCGGCGGAGACCAGGCTATCGTCAAGAACGGTATCAATTATTCGTTTTACGGCGGCAAGCTCCAGCTCGACTCCCTTCAGTCGCGCGTCAAGACCCGTCTTTTCGCGAAAGCCATGCGCCAGCTGTTCGAGAATTCCGGCGACATCATCATCATGGGGCACCGGACCGCGGATATGGACTGCTTCGGAAGCGCGCTCGGGATCGCCGCCTGTGCCAAGACCATCGGCTCACGCTGCTTCATCGTTCTGGACGACCGCAATGAAACGATCGATGTTGCGCTGGATGTTGTAAAGAGCAACCCCTCCTACGCCAACAGCATCGTTACCCCCGACCAGGCCGAGCACCTTTTCAAACCGTCGTCCGTTCTTGTCATCGTCGATACGCAGAGGATCCGCACCGTCGTTGCTCCGCGTCTGATCGAAATGGCGTCCCGAATCGTTCTGATCGATCACCACAGACGGAGCGCCGACTATATCGACAGCAGTACGCTGCATCTGCTGGAATCCAGAGCGTCTTCCGCTTCGGAGCTCATTACCGAAGTGATCCAGTATTTCGATGACAACATGAAGATCCCCGCCTTTGTCTGCAGCGCTCTGCTTGCGGGTATCACCGTCGACACGAAGCACTTCGCTTTCAATGTCGGGAGCCGGACGTTTGAGGCAGCGGGATATCTGCGGAAAAACGGCGCGGACATCAGCATGGTCAAGCAGATGTTCCAGGATGACATGGCAAGCTACCAGGCCTGCTCGGAAGCCGTCAGAAGTGCGGAGATCCTTCCCGGCGGGATCGCGATCAGCAAATGCCTGAAAACCGACGGATGCGAGGAGAACGAGAAGCTCATTGCGGCAAAGGTTGCCGATCAGCTGATCAATATCAAGGGTATCACGGCAGGATTTGCGCTCGCGAACGACGGAAACATCATCAGCGTCAGCGGCAGATCCCTCGGAGGGGTCAACACGCAGATCATCTGTGAAAAGCTTGGCGGAGGCGGGCATCTGACCATGTCCGGCGCGCAGCTTCACGACATGGATATGGACGCGGCTTATGAACTTGTAAAAACCAAGATTTTAGAATATGTCAAGGAGGTTGATCACGAATGAAGGTATTGCTGGAACAGGACGTGAAAGGAACGGGAAAAAAGGGTGACGTGGTCAATGTGTCGGACGGCTATGCCCGCAACTATCTTTTCCCCAAAAAACTTGCTTCCCCGGCTGATGCATCCGCCGTCAACGCATCCAACATCCAGAAGAGCGCTGCCGCGCACCGCAAGTTCGAAGCGGGCGTGAAGGCTCGTGAAACCGCAAAGAAGCTGGACGGGCAGGTCGTCACCATCGTGGCGCGCGTCGGGGAAAGCGGCAAACTTTTCGGAGCGATCGGAGGAAAAGAGATCGCCGCCGCCCTTCAGGAACAGAAAGATCTCACCATCGATAAAAAGAAGATCTCGCTTGCAGAACCCATCAAGGCCCCCGGCGAATATCAGGCGAAAATCAGCCTGTACGAAAATACGTCCGCCACCATCAAGGTCATCGTCAAATCCTAAAACGACAGGAGTAAGAAATGGAACAGTCTGTGCAAAAGCTGCCTCCCCACAGCGTGGACGCGGAACGCTCGGTCCTGGGCGGAATGCTGCTGGATGGAAACGCGCTTGAACTGGGTCTGGAACAACTTCGTGAGGAGGATTTTTACCTTCCCTCCCACCAGGTTCTCTTTACCGCCATGCGGACGCTCCGCAACGCGGGAAGCGCGGTCGATCTGGTTACTGTCAGCGATGAGCTGGAAAAACACGGAAAAATGGATCTGGTGGGCGGTTATCCGTATCTGTCCGATCTGATGACATTCGTCCCGACAGCCGCAAACACGCAGGAATATATCCGCATCGTGGAGGAAAAGAGCGTCCGCCGCATGCTCATTCATGCCGGAAACGAAATCATTACCGACAGCATGAACGACGAAGGCGAGATCGAGACCGCTCTGAACGACGCCGAACGCCGGATCTATAATATCTCCATGCGGAAAAGCACCGAATCGATCCTCCCGATCGACCAGGTCGTTCCGCAGGCGTACAACGAGATCAGCGAGCTGATGGAGCGCAAGGGAAAGATCACCGGCGTATCCACCGGTTTTACGGAACTGAACCGCCTGACGAACGGTCTGCAGAAAAGCGATCTGATCATCATCGCCGCGCGTCCCGCGATGGGAAAGACCGCTTTCGCGCTGAACATCGCCCAGTATGCCGCGCTTCACGACAACAGGAGCGTCGTCATTTTCAGCCTCGAAATGTCCGCGTCTCAGCTTGTCCAGCGCATGCTCTGCACCGAGGCAACGGTTCCGTCTCAGAAAATCAAGGACGGAACCATTACGACTGAAGAAATCAAGAATCTGATCGAAGTCATGGAGCCCATGAGCAAGGCAAAGATCTTTATCGACGATACAGGCGGAGTCAGCGTTGCGGATATCCGCTCCAAGTGCAGGCGTCTGAGAGCGAGGCACGGGCTTGATATGGTCATTATCGATTACCTCCAGCTGATGCAGTCCACCAGCACCAGAAGATCCGACAGCCGGACTCAGGAAGTTTCGGATATGACCCGGCAGCTGAAGCTGCTCGCCCGCGAACTCGATATTCCCGTCATCCTTCTGGCCCAGCTGAACCGCGGTCCCGAGACGAGGCAGGACCACACCCCCATGATCGCCGACCTGAGAGAATCCGGCTCCATCGAGCAGGATGCAGATATGGTTATCCTTCTTTACCGTCCCGCCGTTTATGACGAGGAAGCGGATAATACTTCCCAGGCAATCGTAGCCAAGCACAGACACGGCCCGACCGGCACGGTCATGCTCGCATGGCAGGGCGAATACACCAGATTCGTCAATCTTGCAACCGAATTCTCCTGATCTGTCTGCTGCCGGCGGGATCCTTCCGCCGGTTACTCTTTTCCGAATCATTCGATTAACCTTTCCGGTTCCGGAAAGGTTTTTTGTTAAAGTGGGGAATCCGTTCATTTTCCCGTTTGCCTGTTTTTAGCCATTTGTTACTAAATTTTGTGGATTATGTAAAGAGAAAATAAACATATATTGTGTTTTATGTCCGTCTGAGGCATAAATGCTAGAATCGGTAATATGATACGAAGTGGGGAAAATATGCACTCAAAACACCGTGTTTTGATCGCATGCATTATCATATTCTTTGCTTTGTTATGCCTGATCGCAGCCGTTTCTTGTCGTCAGCCTCAAAGCAGTGCCATACGTATCCTCGTTTCCACCGAGAAGTCAGACCGCTTGGACCTCGCGGTTCACGGCAGCATACATCTCCGATCAGCGGCGCTGTCCCCGGGCTCTTTCCATATCGACCTGCGGAACGGATCTCTTTCCCTGTACGATTCAGAAAACAACTGGATTGCTTCCGGAAACAGCATCACGCTGATCTCCGGGGATTCGGACGGCTTTGTCAAAATCTGCAATTCCCTATACGGCAACACCTGTTATCAGGGTCAGATCCGCATTTTCTCTGACGATACGGGTCATATCGGCGTTGTCGTCACGGTCCCCGCGGAGGACTATGTGAAAAGCGTTGTCTGTTACTGCGGCTGCTCCATGCCGGACGAAGCGATCAAAGCGCTGGCGGTCATCACCGAAAACTATGCCGCCGCATGCAGCGGAAGCGATTCCTCCTTTGACGTTTCCGATATCGACTATCCCTTCGCCGGCCTGCTCTCTGATGCAGACGCATATCTGCCCGCCATGCAGGATGTTCTGAAGGACCGTCTGGTTCCGCACGGTTCCTACCGGTATCCCGCCCTTTGCGGTTCCAACTGCGGAGTCTACCGGATCATTCCGTTATCTGCGGACGCTTTTCCTTCCGAAACGGAAGACCGGTACGACAGTCTGTACACTGCCCTTCCCAGCGGTCTTTCCGCGCAGCCCTCCGGGTCCTGCATCAGCGTGGAGAGTCTGCGCGCAAGAGCGGAAGCCGGCCATTCCTATGAGCAGATCCTTTCTTTCTATTTCCCCTACGCATCCCTTGTTCACGGAAATCATGCGGTCGATCTGTCGGATTATGCCGACCCCGAATAAATCCGGAAGGCAATAAAAAAGCACCGACCGTACGGATCGGTGCATATGATTGCAGGAATGATTCAGACCGTTTTATTTGGAAGGCACGCTTCCGTCCGCGGAAACATACGCGGCATAGGCAAATCCCTTCTTGCCGGATGCCACATCCTCCACATAATAGAACTCTCCGATTCTGTAATAGATGAAGAGCGCAGCGCCTCTCTTCAGTTCCTTGATTGCGGAGTCGGATTTGTTCGGACCCGTTCTCAGCGCCACCTTGGAAGCGGAAATCTTTCCGCTGACCGCGTCTGAAGGTGCATTCGGCGGAATCGTGACTGTGGCGGTGTCGGATACCGTGATAAATTTCTTCGACATGAACCCGACTTTTCCGTCCTTGTCCATTTTGACAAAGTAAAAGTCGCCGTCCTTTGCGTAAACGGCCATCGTCGCGCCCTTATTGTAATTGCCGATACGCTCATAGTCGGTGGACGGACCGCTGCGGAGATTGACGCCGTCATTGTTCAGAACCCCGTACTTGGCTTTCTTCTTTTCGGAAGAGGTCGGAACGCGGGGGGATGCCGTCGGCGTGGGTGCAGGTGTGGCCTGCTGGACCGTCGTCACGGTTCCCGGATCCGGCGTGGATGTCTCTTCCGAGACCGTCTGCTGTTCTTCTTCCGGGGTCGTATCCGGTGTTTCTTCCAGCATTTCCGTCGGAATCGGCGTGACAACAGCCTGCGCCGGAGATTCGGACGGATTGCTTTCCGGCAGTATTGCCTGCTGCGCGGTCTTCGGTCCGCTGAGCGCGCGGATGATGGCATAAATACATAAAACGATAACCAGGAACAGAATCCCCAGCACCAGATACCCTGCAGGTTTTAGTTTAAACCTCTTGCTCATGCTCTCCTCCCGTGCCGGCCAGGTTGAATCCCGGACCGATACGTATTTATCTTAACGCGTTTGAAGAATAAAGCAAGCAACTTCACACAAAGTTGACTTTTTGCCCCCAGCGTGTTTACCTCTCGAGCAGGACGGCGCGGCACGGCGCTGCTTCCCCGCCATCGATTTTCAGCGGTGCGGCGAAGAGAATATAATCTCCGTCCCGGACCCCGGAGAGCTCCAGGTTTTCGACCACCGCGATCCCGTAGCCCAGCAGCGCAACATGAGCGGTCTTTTCGTCTGACGGCGTTCCGATGCTCTCCCTGTCCGTCCCGATCAGTTTCAGCCCCCTGCTGTAAAGATATCCTATCGCGCTTCCCGTCAGTTCTCCGCCCCCGCGCAGGATCAGCCTTTCCTCGAACCGCTGCGTCATGAAATACATGGCATCCAGTTTCTGGAACGGAACCGTCATCACCGTGCACGGTCCGATGAATACGTCCGCGGGAACATGGGCGATATCCGCGCCGTCCCTGATAAAATGCAGCGGGGCGTCCACATGTGTCGCGGCATGAAGGCTCATTTCGATTCTGGAAAGGTTATAGCCTTTCTTTTCAATCTTTGCAAGCTGCTTCAGTTTTGGAGCAGGATCCGTCCCGTACGGCTTCGTGCTCATGATCTCCCTGCTGATATCGATTACTTTCATTCCATCCACCTCTCCGATTAGCATAGCAACGGTTTGGTCCCGTTGCAAGAAGCTTTCCCTTCAGGCCGGCAGGGCATGAAACTAGTTTCCGTTTTCCTTGTCAGTGTCTGTATTTTCCGCTATACTGAAATGTAGAACTAATAAGATAAAGGAGTCCGAACATGTTTCAAATTGTCAAGAAACGCGCTTTGCATGACACGGTAACTTTGATGGAAATCAAGGCGCCCGCGGTTGCAAGAAAAGCAAAGCCGGGGCAGTTCATCATTCTTCGCATTGATGAAAACGGCGAGCGAATTCCCCTGACGATTGCCGGAAGTGATCCCCTTAACGGAACGATCACGATTATTTTCCAGAAGGTCGGATATACCACAAAACGCCTTGATCTTCTGAATGAGGGCGATGCTCTCCTTGATTTCGTGGGACCGCTCGGAAAGGCCTCCGAATTTGAAGGAATGAAGCGTGTAGCCGTCATCGGAGGCGGTCTCGGCGTTGCGATCGCCTATCCGCAGGCAAAAGCCCTCCACGAGATGGGCGTCGAAGTGGATGTCATCGTCGGATTTCGGAACACGGGCCTCATGATCCTGATGGACGAACTGAAGGCCGCGTGCACGAATCTGTATGTCATGACGGACGACGGCTCAAACGGCCATAAGGGATTCGTCACCACGGCGCTTGAGGAGCAGCTGAAAGCCGGCGTCCCGTATGACCACGTCATCGCCATCGGCCCGCTGGTCATGATGCGCGCCGTTTGCGGCCTGACAAAGGAATATGATATCCCGACCATCGTCTCCATGAACCCGATCATGATCGACGGAACCGGAATGTGCGGATGCTGCCGCGTGACGGTGGACGGAAAAATGAAGTTCGCGTGCGTCGACGGACCGGATTTCGACGGGCAGCTGATCGACTGGAACGAGGCGATTTCCCGCAGCCGCATGTACCGGAAAGAGGAAGCGGAAAGCCTCGAAAAACACGCCTGCAACCTTCAGAACATTGAACTTCAGAAAAAACGCGGAGGTGAAGATTAATGCCTAACATGAGTTTGAAAAAACTTCCTGCCCGCGAGCAGGATCCGAATGTCCGCAACAAGAATTTTCTGGAGGTTTCCCAGGGTTACGATGAAGCGATGGCCATGGAGGAAGCGACCCGGTGCCTGAACTGCAAGAACCGCCCCTGTGTTTCCGGCTGTCCTGTCAATGTCCGGATCCCGGAATTCATCAAGCTGGTCGCGGAAGGCAAGTTCCTCGAAGCGTATGACGTCGTGGTTTCCACCAACTCCCTGCCCGCGATCTGCGGCCGTGTCTGTCCGCAGGAATCCCAGTGCGAGTCAAAATGCGTTCGCGGCATAAAGGGCGATCCGGTCGGGATCGGCCGCCTTGAGCGGTTTGTAGCCGACTATGCCATGCAGCACGGCGTGGCTGGCCCCAAAGAAGAGATCGCCAGCAACGGAAAGAAAGTCGCCGTCGTGGGCAGCGGTCCTGCGGGACTGACCTGTGCCGGAGACCTTCGCAAACTCGGCTATGACGTAACGGTGTTTGAAGCGCTTCATACGCCCGGCGGCGTGCTGGTATACGGAATACCGGAATTCCGTCTTCCGAAAGCACTGGTCCGCAGAGAGATCAGCAAACTCGAGGATATGGGCGTTTCCATCAAGACCGACATGGTAATCGGCCGCTGCATCTCGCTGGATGAACTGATGAGCGAGGAAGGTTACGACGCGATATTCGTCGGCTCCGGCGCAGGTCTCCCGAGATTCCAGAATATCCCCGGCGAAAACCTGTGCGGCGTTTATTCCGCGAACGAGTTCCTTACCAGGATCAATCTGATGAAAGCCTATTCCTTCCCGGAAACGGATACGCCGATCAAGGTCGGAAAATGCGCCGCCATCGTCGGCGGAGGAAACGTCGCCATGGACGCCGCCCGCTGCGCCAAGCGCCTCGGAGCGGAGACCGTCTATATCGTATACCGACGCAGCGAGAAGGAAATGCCTGCCCGTGTTGAAGAGATCGAGCACGCTAAGGAGGAGGGCATCATCTTCAAGCTCCTGACAAATCCGACCGAGATCCACAGCGATGAAAACGGATTTGTCAAAGCCATGACCTGCGTGGAAATGGAACTGGGCGAGCCGGATGCCTCCGGACGCCGCCGTCCTGTTGTCAAGCAGGGCAGCGAACACACGATTGACGTCCAGACCGTCGTCATCGCGATCGGCAACAGTCCCAACCCGCTTATCAAGGATACGACTCCGGGTCTGGAGTGCCAGAGCTGGGGCGGCATTATCGCGGACGAGGAAACCGGAAAGACCAGCAAGCCGTTCGTATACGCCGGCGGCGACGCGGTCACCGGCGCCGCCACCGTCATCCTCGCCATGGGCGCAGGCAAGAAAGCTGC